>FR893716.1 GCA_000435395.1 Firmicutes bacterium CAG:94 | reverse complement strand
ATGTTCAGCACGGACAGGGACACCCAGGCCCCTGCCGCCGGGGCGCCATCGGGCCCGGCCACCTGCACCGTGAGGCGCTTTGTGTCCCCGTAGCGGGCGGTGATGTTCTCCACGGCCACGCCCTCTTGGATGTCCCAGTCCACCGGGTCTGTCTCGGGGAACAGGAAGGCGACCTCCTCCCGGCTGCCCTGGACAAAGGCCCGGGTGTGGACCATCACCGCGCGGGCGGCGGCGTGGGTGAACCAGCCCCGGTCCAGCTGGGGCTCGGGCTCGCAGGCGCCCAGGTAGCGCCAGCCTTGGCCGTCAAAGGCCTCCACCCAGGCGTGGTTGTCGTCGCAGTGGGACCACCAGGGCACGTACACCTGCCGGGCGGCAATGCCCACGCTGCGCAGGGCCGTCACCAGAAAGGTGGATTCCTCCCCGCAGCGGCCAAAGCCCCGCTGGTACACCTGCAGCGGCGAGGCCGTGCGGCCGTCGGTGGAGCGGTAGGTGGCCTCCTCGGCGCACCAGCGGTTCACCTCTAAGATGGCCTCCTCCAGGGAAAGCCCCCGCACCCGGGGGGCCAAAGCGTCGTGGAACAGCTCCCGGCAAGGGGCCAGCTCCTCGGTGTTCACCCGGGGATAGGCCACGTCCTTGAGGAACCGGTGCTCGGCCAGCGCCTGGCACCAGGGGAATTCCTCCCGGACGGCCAAGGCCTGGCGCGCCACCGAGAGGAAGTAGGCCGGGCTGTAGTCCCCCACGTCGGTGAGGGGCAAGGTGGCGTAGTAATAGGCAAGCAGCGGCCGCTCCTCCCCGGCGCAGGCGGCCAGGGCGGCGGACACCTCCTCCCGGCGGGGGCCAAAGGCGGCTTCCCGGGCCAGCAGGCGGCCGCGGGTGTACTCCAACAGTTCTGGGGACCAAGTCATCATTCCATCAGTTCCTTCCGCGCTGCCCGGAGGTTCTCCGGGTCTGTGCGCCACAGTGTGTATTCGTCAAAGCCGGGCAGGCCCATGGACACGTCCCCCTTGCGGTAGGACATGGGGCTCTCCACGGTGATTTTGCCGCTCATGTGGAAAGCCCTGGCATGGGGCAGGCTCTCCCGTATCCGCCGGATGGCCGCGGCGCTGATGCCCGCCCCCAGCAGCAGCTCCACCCCGCCCCGGCGGGGCCACAGCTCCTCCAGCAGCGGCAGGCCCTCCAGGCAGGTGTTTTTCTGCCCCGAGGTGAGCACGGTGTCCACCCCCAACTCTTTGCACAGCTCCAGGGCGGCAAAGGGGTCCCGGCACATGTCAAAGGCCCGGTGGAGGGTGAAACGTTTCCCTGCCCGGTGGCACAGCTCCACCAGCTGGGCCAGGCGCTGCCGGTCCAAGTCCCCCGCGGGGGTGAGGAAGCCCGAGACTATGGCGTCCGCGCCAGCCTCCAGCAAGGCGGCGGCGTCCTCCAGCAGCAAAGAGAACTCCTCCCCGGTGTAGAGGAAATCCCCAAACCGGGGGCGCAGCAAGGCGTGGGTGGGCAGGCCCGTCGCCGCCTTCACCCGCCGCACCAGGGAGGGCATGGGGGTGGTGCCGCCGATAAGCAGGTTGGCGCATAGCTCCAGGCGGGTGGCGCCCCCCTCTTTGGCGGCCAGGGCGGAGTCCAGGCTGTCCACACAGGCTTCCAGCACAAAATCAGCGGCCATGGCTCACTCCTTCAAGGTGACTTCCAGCACGGTGTCCACCGGGTCGGGCAGAATGGGGTCGGGCCCCAGGTCGGCGAACACAATGTCCGGGTAGCTGCTGTGGGTCCAGCTGTTGGAGATGGGCACCTCGGCGCCGGTGGCCAGGTAGCGCACGTATTCCACCTCCTCGGCCTTGACGCCGGGCAGGGGCATGGGGCCGATGGTGTTCTCGAACAGGTGGTAATACAGCTTGTTGCCCCGGCGGGTGATGCGGCCGTTGTCGGGCTTCTCCAGGCCGGCCTTGCCGCAGCCGTAGATGCTCTGGGAATTATCCTTCATCCAGGCGCCAATCTGCCGCAGGATTTCCAGGGACTGGGGCGGGATGTTGCCCCGGGCGTCGGGGCCCACGTTCAGCAGCAGGTTGCCGCCCTTGGAGACGCACTCCACCAGCTTTTTAATGAGCATGGGGGCGGGCTTAAAGTAGTGGTCGTTGGCGCAGTAGCCCCAGTTGTTGTTCATGGTGACGCAGGCCTCCCACACCATGTCCCGGCCCTGCTTGTCCTGGATGCCGTTGGGGGGGATGATCTGCTCGGGGCTGACAAAGTCGCCGTGATAGGGGGTGGGGTCGCACTCCCACAGGGAGCCAAAGCCCTCGCCGCTCACCTCCAGGCGGTTGTCGATGATGATGCCGGGCTGGAGCTGGCGCACCATGTTCACCAGTTCGGTGGCGCCCCACGTCTCGCCCCGCATGACGTAGTTCTCGTTCTCATAGGAGAAGTCGAACCACAAAATGTCCAGCTTGCCGTAGTTGGTGCAAATTTCCCGCACCTGGTTGTGCATGTACTCCACATAGCGGGAGAAGTCCCGCTTCTCGTTGGAGTAGGCGGGGTTGTTGCGCATGGGGTGGTTCTTATCGCCGTAGTGGGGGTAGTCGTCGTGGTACCAGTCCAGCAAGGTGAAGTACAGGCCCACCTTCAAGCCCTCGGCCCGCACGGCCTCCACAAACTCCTTGACAATGTCCCGGCCATAGGGGGTGTTGGTGGACTTAAAATCGGTGTACTGGCTGTCGAACAGGCAGAAGCCGTCGTGGTGCTTGGCGGTGAGGACCACGTACTTCATGCCGGCCTCTTTAGCGGCGCGGGCCCACCGCTTGGGGTCAAAGTCCACGGGGTTAAACTGGTGGAAGAAGGGCATGTAGTCCTCCTTGGGCATCTCCTCCACGCTGCGCACCCACTCGCCCCGGGCAGGGATGGCGTACAGCCCCCAGTGGATGAACATGCCAAAGCGGGCGTCGGTATACCAAGCCATGCGCTGGTCATACTCCTGGCGGTCGAACTTGTACATACAAAAGCTCCTCTCCTGGCGGCGTTTTGCCGCCTCTTTTTTCACAAGCTTACTATAGCACAGCGGCGGCCGGATGAAAAGTGAAACGGAACAATTTTTTCCTCCCCAAACAAAAAGGACACCCAAACCAGCTTGGATGTCCTTTTCTCTGTTTGAAAGGGGTGCGGGAGGGCAACCCGCCAGCGCTTCTAAACAGCCCATGGGAAGGGGCCACTAGCACCTCTGCGCGGCGGGGGCTGCTGGAAAAGCCCTCTCCGTCATGCCTTTGGCATGACACCTCCCCCAAAGGGGGAGGCGAGACTTGGCTCCCCCTTTGGGGCCGCTACGTCCCGGTGGGACGTTGCCCAGCGGCCGACCGAGGCGGCAGCCGAGACGCTGGCGCCGTTAGGCGACTGAGAGGGCAAGGCGCTACCGGCCGGGAAAAGCGCTTCGCTGTTTCCCTAGCTTTCTTTTATGCGCTGCGCGCCTAGAAGGTCAAGTTCAAGGTCGCACCTTTTTTGAAAAAAAGTTTCATCAAAAAACTTTACGCTCGCTGCCGCTCGGCCTACCTCCACCACTATTGCTGCGTACCATCCAGCAAATCCCGCACAATCTCTCCCGCCAGGATGAGCCCTGCCACGCTGGGCACAAAGGCCATGCTCCCCGGCGTGGGACGGCCCGCGGTGCCTTTTGTGTCCCCGGCCTGGGCGGCCTGGGGCGTCAGCGCCTCCTCGGTGGAGTACACCGCCTTTACCCCGGTGATGCCCCGCTTTTTCAGCTCCCGCCGCATCACCCGGGCCAGGGGGCACACGCTGGTCTTCTCCAGGGGCGCCACCCGGAAGGCCGTGGGGTCCAGCTTGTTGCCCGCGCCCATGCAGCTGATGACCGGCACCCCCGCCTCCCGGCACAGGCGCAGCAGCTCGATTTTAGAGCTCACCGTGTCGATGGCGTCCGCCACGTAGTCGTACTGGGAGAAGTCCACCTCCCCGGCGTTCTCCGGGGTGAAGAACAGCTGCCGGGCCTCCACCTGGCAGGCGGGGTTGATTTGAAGCACACGCTCCCGGGCCACCTCCACCTTGGGGCGGCCCACGGTGCTCTCCAGGGCGATGATTTGCCGGTTGATGTTGGTCAGGGCCACGGTGTCGCCGTCGAACAAATCCAAGGCGCCCACGCCGCTGCGGGCCAGGGCCTCCACCACATAGCCCCCCACGCCGCCAATGCCGAACACGGCCACCCGGGCCCTTTGGAGCTTTTCCAGCCCCTGGGCCCCGATGAGCAGCTCCTCTCTTGAAAAACGGTGCAGCATAGCACCCCTCCTTTTTACGATAGTTCCTCCTCCTCCGGCGGCTCCCGCCCCGGGGAGCAGGGCGTTCTGGCGGCGCACACCGCCCCCACGGACCGGGCCCCGGCCTCATACAGCGCCTGGGCGCAGGCCCGCAGGGTGGCCCCGGTGGTGACGATGTCGTCCACCAGCAGCAGGCGCT
>FR893715.1 GCA_000435395.1 Firmicutes bacterium CAG:94 | reverse complement strand
GGTGGCCTCTGTTGTAGCGGGAGCGGGCTCCACAGCGGCGGGGGCAGCAGCCTTGGTGGGGGCTGGTTTCTTCTTTGCGGGTTCTGCTTTTTTCCGTGCCATAACGAGTCTTCCTTTCCTGGATATGTGCTTGTGGGGAGAGCGCGCTTTCCCCGTGGATTTCTCTTGTGCGCTGGCCGTGCTCTGCGCCAGGGGCGGGGAGCCTGCATGCCGTGTTGCTGGATTGTGCCCTGTACATGCCCCCCTAGTTTCATTTTGATTTTATTATAGCAAATATCACGCCGGTGCACAAGAAAATTGTGGATAAATTGCTGGCAAAAAATCGATTTGCTCCAAAAAGCCGCGCAAAAAGAGCGCCGGCAAACAGCGGCGCTCTTGTCGTTTCGTTCTAAAGCTGGGGTTTAGGCGGTTTCCTCCTCCATAGAGGGCTCTTGGATGCGGCTGATAACCAGCATAGCCACCAGGAACAGCACAAAGCTGAACACAAAGGGCAGCCGGCGGTCCAGGCTGGAGAGCCACCCGGCCAGGTAGCCAAAGGGGGAGGACAACGCAATGGTAGAGGCCATAATCAAAGCGTTTAGGCGGGCCCGCTCCTGGGGGTTGATGTTCAGCTGGAGCAGGGCGTCCTTGCGGGGGTTCACCAGGGAGGCTGCCACCGCGGCCACAAACACGTAGATGAGCACAAAGCCCAGGCTGTCCGCCGGGGAGAAGATGAGCACCAAAGCGGCGACGGCGTACAGCACCAGGCCGGTCCACAGGGGGGCGCGGAACTTGGTGGCGCTCAGCCGGTGCTGGATGCCCACCATGAACACCAGCATCACAGCGGCGTTTAAAATGGGGAACAGGGCCAGGAAATTCTCCGAGAGGCCCAGCCGCTGGGTGACGTACAGGCTGAAGAAGTTGGTGTTCACCATGTTGGTGATGTACAGGATAACCGACACGGCCACAGCCTTCAGCACGGCCTTGTCCTGCAGCAGCCGGGGGATGAGATGGCGGTATTCCCCCACCATGTGGAAGATGGACACGCCCTTTGTCTCGGCCCGGCGCACCTGGCCCTGTTTTGTCTCCCGGCAGAATTTGAAGGTGATGAAGCACTTGGTCAGCATGGTCAGGGCAAAGAGGAAATACAGCACCCGCACCACCGGCACCACCGAGTAGTCGTTGACAAACAGTCCGGAGAGGGGCGCGAAGAAGATGGCCACCAGCCCGCCTATGTTCACCCAGGTGTAGATGCCAATCAGGTCCTTGGGCTGGGCGTCCTCAATGAGAAGGCAGTACCAGGCCGTCTGGTTTATCTGCTCAAAGCAGTTGAGCAGGGCCGCGGCCAAAAACAGCCAGAAGTTGTTGGATACGGACCACACCAGGCAGGCCACCGCCCAGCCGAAGAAGTCCCCCAGCATGGTGGTGAATTTCCGCCCCAGCTTGTCCGCCAGGATGCCCCCAAAGAAGGAGAAAAACACCTGGACAAACATGGTGATGGAGAGGATGAGGCCAATCTGCACGTCGGTGACGCCCTGGGTGTACATGTACAGGGTGGCAAAAGGCGCGATCAAGTTGTAGGGGATGCCCCACAGGGGCTCAATCAGCACCAGCGTGCGGGGGTTCCCCTTGTTGTTGGAAAGCACTTGGAGCAGCGGGTGCTGCCCAAGTCTCCGCATTTTCGACTTGAAACTCATAGATACTCTCCCCACTTCATCTGATATCCTGCCTATTCTATCACACTCTCCCGCAAACGGGAAGGGGGGAAGGGCGGCATTTTTCTGGGGATTACGCCAGGCTTTTTTCCGCGCTCAGCCTCGCCCCCCACTGGGCCGGCTGGCTTACCAGAGACACTAGCTGGCCTCCAAAAAACTCCCACTAGCAAAACCTTGCTCACTTTTTGGCTGCTAGGGTATCCATTCCCCGTTTTAGGAGTGATACAAGCAATCCTGCTCCAATGCCAATAAGGATAAACCGCATGCTCATTAAAGAGGCGTTATACCTGGAAAAAGCGTACGTCATGGAATAAATATATATATTTCCTAAATAAGCGGCGGTGACAAAAAGCAGAGGTTTTCTATGGCGCTTCAAAACGAACGCCGCAATTAGCGATGCGATACATAGATACAAATCAACGCGTTGAATTTGCTGCAAAGCTTCTAGAGGTTGATTGAATACAGTATCCCAGTAAAAAACGCTTTCAATCATCATCTGGGGCTTTATTACTCCATATGAGTAAAGCATTTTTTTGTAATCTGTATCCCACCATGCTTGCTGCCTATATTTTGCCTTAATCGCATCTTTCTGTAATGAAACATAACGCTGGTATTGGGGGAGAACTTCCCCGTTCTCATCATAGTAATCCGCATATTTTTCCTTTGCGACTTGTTCAACGTTAGTTTCATAGTCCAACTCGTCATCAGACGGATATTGTTCTCCCTGATATGTGCCTAACAATGTGGGGTTTCCCGCACCATACGTTAATGGCACAAATGCGTGGAAGTGGATATAATTGCGGATGCTCCAAGGGATGACAAAACAAAGGACGATACCTGCCAAAACTACGCACTGTTTTGCAAGGAGCTTCCTATCATATTTTACAACCAGTAAATATATTAAAGCAAAGAGCGGGTACAGCGCAATATTCGCCTTTAACATCAAGCCAGCCACATACGCAATTGCGCAAGGCCAAAAATAGCGGAATCCCGGTTGTTTACCCATTCGCAAGGTATAGTATACCATGGCGGTTAGGGCAAACATAAAAGGGGTTTCAGTTAAGATAAGGTTATCCATCCAAATAAAATCCGCTCGGAATAAAGGAAGCATGCCGATGATCCCGCACCATTTTGGGACAAATAAACACACACTTTTGTAAATGAGCCAGGCTGTTCCCAATCCCATAAGTATCCACAGTACTTTTAAAGATATCCAAAGCAGTTTACCTTCACCAAACAGCAGCACAAAAATTCCGATGAGAACTGTCATGCCGGGCATAATCTGTGCACTTGGATAGTCATCGTGCATTGTTATGGTTCCAGTTCTGGCAAATTGAATCCCGCTTTCGATATAAGCGGCATCGTCACTTTCCAAAGAATAGGTAAATCCCAAGCTGTAAAGAGTCATTAGCCGCAAAACAAGGAGTAAGAACAATACAATTAAGGCAGCCTTATTTTCTTTCATAAAAGAAAGAAAATCCTTTTTTACCTTCGTCTTAAATGAATTAAATATTCCCGCCATTTATCTTCATTCCCCTTTTTTGATGATATGCTAAGTGACAAAATATTAACTATGGTACAGTATCCCTACTTCTTCGGGATACTGATGAGAAACAGCCCCAGGACAATCACCACAAGGCCGGCGATTTTCGTGGGGGTAATCTCCTCCCCCAAAAACCGGGCGGAGCCCAGGAACACCAAGGTGTTCACAACGCCCACGGAAAGGGGCATGGCAAAGGTCAGCTGGGTGCGGCTGACAATGACAAGCCACAGCAAAAAGCTGCACAGGTAGCAGAAAATCCCCAGCAGCATCTTCCAAGAAAGCGTCAGGGAAAAGCCAGTCTTCCCCAGCTGGAGCGCCGCGTCCTGGCCGCCCAGCTTAAAGAGCACCAGCCCCCCGGCGGAGAGCAAAGCGTATACCGCGAATAGAACCACTAATACCATTTTA
This sequence comes from Firmicutes bacterium CAG:94, assembly GCA_000435395.1. Lineage (GTDB taxonomy): Bacteria > Bacillota > Clostridia > Oscillospirales > Acutalibacteraceae > Acutalibacter > Acutalibacter ornithocaccae. The sequence continues at coordinate 2,625 of FR893715.1, read as the reverse complement.
CTTGTTGTCCCTTTCTGTTGCAGCATCCTCTTCCTCCTCGCTGCCTTTCAATTCGTTGTGCTCGATGGATAGAATCTGTATCAGCCGCTTTATGCGGGCCTCCTGGCGGGAGACAATCACCGTCAGGGAGAAGCAGATGCCCAGCAGCGCGATGATGGCCAGGAAAAAGATAAGGTTCGAGGGCGTCTCAATGCCCACCAGGGCTGTCACCGCGAAGGCGATTTTCGGGAACAGGGCCGCCGCCACCAAGCACAGGGAAATCAGCAGCCAGATGAGGGAGTATTTCAATTGCAGCACCCGGCGGTTCACCGCGTGGATGACCACCACAATGGCCACCAGGGCCAGCACAATCAGTTCGGCCCGCAGAATCCAGCTCATTTCTTCTTCCTCCCCTTTTGCAGGCTGGCGCAGACCACCGCCACGCTGACCTTAATCATATAGTAAATCGACTTCCAAGAGCGGATGGAGGACTGGCCGCCCTCCCGCTGGAACATATTCACCTGCACCTCTTGGATGCGGTGGCGCATTTTCTTAATCTGCACAATGGACTCCGGCTCGGGGTAATCGGCGGGGTAATAGTCCGCCAAATCCTGGATAACCGCCTGGTTGGCCGCCCGGAACCCAGAGGTGGGGTCCGTCACCTTGGTGCCGGTGAACAGGCGTATCAGCCAGGAGAGGTACTGGATGCCCACCCGGCGCAGGGGCGTGGACTGGAAAGCGCTGGACTTGTCCAAAAAGCGGGAGCCCACGCAGAAGTCGCAGTCCCCCCGGACCACAGGGGCCAGCAGCTGGGGCAGGCTGTTTAAGTCGTGCTGGCCGTCGCCGTCGAACTGCACGGCGATGTCGTAGCCCTCCCGCTGGGCGTACAGGTAGCCCGTCTGGACGGCGCCGCCAATGCCCAGGTTTTGCAGCAGGCTGATGTGGTGGATGCCGTTTTCCCGGCAGATGCGGGCCGTGCTGTCTGTGGAGCCGTCGTTGATGACCACGTAATCCAGCTGGTAGGGGCAGGTTTTGCGGTACTCCCGCACCCGGCCAATGACCCGCTGGATGTTTGCCTCCTCATTGTAGGCCGGGATAATCAGCAGCACCCGGACCTTTTCCGCCTCCCTCATGGGAACCTCTCCTTTGGCCAAAGGGCGCCCGGCCGCGGCCCGGCGCCTTGCATAGAATCCAGATAAGTATACCACATCTTTTACAGGCTGGCAACTGGCGCGGCCCTGGGAAGCCCCAGTGACAGGGGCTTTTTTCCCGGATTTTCCCTGGGAAAGCCTTGCCAAGGGCCTGGGAAGGGGCTACAATAGGCCTGTAGAAATGGGGAAGGATTCCAAGAAGGGGGAAGGGGTATGTTCGGGAGACAGGAATAGCGGGAAATCAACGGGAACCTCAACCGGCAGCTGGAGGAAAAGCAGGTGCTCATCGCCGTGCACCGGGGACCTGGGGCGGCAATGTGATTCAGAACACCATCCAGGCCTACCGCATCGCGTTGGACATGGGCGGGGACATTTTCGAGTGCGACGCCGCCCTCTCCGCGGACGGCGTGTTCTACGCCTTCCACGACGGCACCGAGCCCATCAACCTGGGCCGGGAGGAGAACCTCACCACGCTGCCCTCCCAGGAGATTGACAGGCTGGTGTGCATCAACAGCGCCTACGGGCCCAGCGGCGTCCACGTGGAAAAGCTGGAGGACGTGCTCCAGGCCTTCACCCACGGGGAGCTGTTCAACATCGACCGCGCCTGGGAGCACCTGCCCCAGCTGGACGCGCTGCTGGCGCGGTACCCCCACGTTTTGGGCCAGGCCCTTGTCAAAACGCCGGTGCGGGAGGAGTATTTGGAGTTTTTCCGCCGCTGTCCCCGGAAATACATGTACATGGCCATTGTCCGCACAGAGGAGGAAGCGCGGTAGGCGCTGGGGTACCCCGGCGTCAACCTGGTGGGCATGGAGTTCCAAGCATCCACCCCCCAGGACCCGCTGTACCAGGATGAGGCCATCCGTTCCGCCCAGGAGGCAGGGGTGTTTGTGTGGGCCAACGCCATCAAGCTGTGGCCCACCGAGGTGGGAAGCCTGTTCGCCGGCCTGGACGACGATGCGGCCTTGGCAGGCGACCCCGACGGCTCCTGGGGCGAGATGATGCGCAAGGGCGTCCGTGTGATTCAGACGGACTGGCCCTGGCAGCTGTCACGCTACCGCGCCCGCTATTTTAGGAAGGCCTGAAAAAAGCCGCGGCAGATTTTCAAAAGAAAGGCTTGATTTTTTTGTGGATAGGCGTTATAATAATACCTGCTTTTCACACTTGCCGGTGTGATGGAATTGGCAGACGTAGTGGACTCAAAATCCCATTCGTCTATTGTTACCACTTTGGCCGGAACCCTTGATTTTTCAAGGAAATTTGACAATTCAATATGTAAGTGATTTTTAATGTCCCCCCACGATGGACCTCCGATTTCTCAGAGGCTCCATCCGGGGTAAGACTTAAAAATATAAATGCCGGTGTGTCGGAATTGGCAGACGAGACAGACTCAAAATCTGTTATCCGCAAGGGTGTGTGGGTTCGAGTCCCACCACCGGCACCAGAATTCAATGGCTCGCAAACCCAGTAAAATCAAGGGTTTGCGGGCTTTCTTTTT
>FR893714.1:15910-26131 GCA_000435395.1 Firmicutes bacterium CAG:94 | reverse complement strand
AAGTTTTTTTCGCGGCCTTTTTCGTTCACCGGTCAGGTTCCGATTTTCGGCCTTTTCACTTGTCTTTCGTGCCCTCTCTCTCGAGCGCTCATGTATTATACCGCAACCATACGCAAATGTCAACGCTTTTTTCCAACTTTTTTCATTTTTCTTTCGGGACACCATATCTTGTGTTTACACTTGTGTTTCTACACTAGATTTTCCTATTTTCCCCGCCGCTTTCTCTGTTTTCTCCCCGCTTTGGCCAGATTTTCCCGTGGATGCACCCTATCTTTTTTGGGGAACCGTATCGCATAGAATACCTCTTTCCCTCTTATATATGATACAAAGGAGGTGTCCCTATGAAACTGCAACGGGCAAAACCCGCTTTGCTGTGGCTGTGGCGGCTGGCTGTGGTGGCCCTGGTCAACGTGCTGGTCTACCTGATGCTGGCGGCAGGCGGCCCCTCTCCCCTATAAAAGAGGCCCCTGGCAAAAGCCAGGGGCGCCTTTCTACACTGTCATGGTTAATCCGCGTCCACAGCCATACCGCCGGCGCGGGCAATCGCCTTTTTCCGGATAACAAAGAAGCACACCACTTCTATGGCGGCTGTCACCGCCCAGGTCACCGGGTAGGAGAGGAACAGCATCGCGAAGGAGGGGTCCAGGGGGAACACGGTGTAAATCCACACCACGCGCAGCACGCACACGCCAAAGATGGAAACCACCATGGGCGTCAAAGAGGAGCCCAAGCCCCGCATGGCGCCCACCAGCACGTTCATAACGCCGCACAGGGCGTAAGGCGTGCACACCAACAGCATACGTTCCAAGCCGTAGGCAATGACCTCCGGGTCGCTGGAATAGACCTGCAGCACCCAGGGGCCCACCAAATAGGCCCCGATGCCCAGCACCAGGCCCACCACCGTCACCAGGCCCAGGTTATACCACACCACCTTGGTGATGCGGTGGAACTTCTTAGCGCCGTAGTTCTGGCCGGTAAAGCTCAAGGTGGACTGGGTAAAGGCGTCCATAGCCGTCCAGACAAAGCCCTCGATATTGCCGCCGGCGGTGGAGCCGGCCATGGCAATGGAGCCGAAGGAATTGATGGTGGACTGGATCAGCACGTTGGAGATGGAGAAGGTGGCGCTTTGGATGCCCGCAGGCACGCCAATCTTAATCATTTGCAGCAGCTTCTCTTTGTAGATGTGAAGCTCTTTCAGGTTTACGCGGTAGACCGCGTCGCTTTTCACCAGGCACAGCAGCACCAAGGTGGCGGAAACGCACTGGGAAATCACCGTGGGGATGGCAACGCCCTCCACGCCCATGTGGAACACGATGACGAACAGCAAGTTCAGCAGCACGTTGATGACGCCGGCAATCAGCAAGAAGTACAGGGGCCGCTGGGTATCCCCCACCGCCCGCAGGATGGCCGAGCCGAAGTTGTAGAGCATCATCACGGGCATGCCCACAAAGTAAATGCGCATGTACAGCACCGACTGGTCGATGACGTCGGCGGGGGTGCCCATCAGCTCCAGCAAAGGCCGGGACAGGCCAATTCCCACAAAGATGAGGATAATCCCGGAGATGACGCTGACAAGCACGGCGGTGTGGACGGTCTCCCGCAAATCCTTGTGATTGCCGCCGCCATAGTACCGCGCCACCAGCACGTTTACGCCAATGGACAAGCCGATAAACAGGTTGACAATCAAGTTGATAAGGGCACTGGTAGAGCCCACCGCCGCCAGGGCCTGGGGCCCCACGAACTGGCCCACCACGATGATATCCGCCGCGTTGAACAGCAGCTGCAAAATACCGGAAAGGGCCAGAGGGATGGCAAACCGGATGATTTTCCCCACCAGGGGGCCGTTTGTCATGTCAATCTCGAAGGAGCCCCGGCGCATGCCAGGGCGAAAGGGCAGCTTCACTACAGTCACTCCTCCAAACTTTCGCTTTACTGGGTGGCCCGCGGCGCGCTGCTGCCAGCGTCCCCTTGGTGCCAGAACCTATTATATTACTTTGCCCGCTCCCTGGCAAGACGTTGTTTTCTCGTCAAATGCTTGCGCACAAAGAAGAAGCAAATCAGGTCGCACAAGGCGGCCAGGCCCCAGGTGATGGGATAGGAGACATAGAGGGATTCCAAAGTGTGCCACTGCACGAAAATGGTGAAAATCCATATCACCCGGAAACCGCACACAAAGCCGATGGTGATGGCCATGGGCACAAAGGAATAGCCCATGCCCCGCAGCGTGCCCACCATCACGCCCATCAGGCCGCCCACGCACTGGAGCACGCAGCAGATGGCCATGCGCTTCATGCCAAAGGCGATAACTTCCGGGTCGGAGGAATAGATGGAAAGCAGCTGGTTACCCAGCAAATAGGCGCCCGAACCCAGCGCCAACCCCACGCCCAGCACCAGCGCGGCGCACAAGGGCAAAATACGGTTGACCCGTTTTGTCTGGCCGGCGCCCACGTTCTGGCCGGTAAAGCTCAGGGCTGCCTGGGAGAAGGCGTCCTGGGCGGTGGAGACAAAGCCCTCGATGTTGGAGGCAGCAGTGTTCCCCGCCATGGCCAAGGCGCCAAAGGAGTTGATGGAGGACTGGATGAGCACGTTGGAGATGGAGAAAGAACAGCCCTGAATGCCCGCGGGCAGGCCAATCTTCACCATGCCCAGCAGCTTGTCCTTCTTTAAGCGCAGGGCGTGCAGGTCCACATGATAGGGCGCGTGGGCCTTTACCAGGCACAGCAGCACCAGCCCTGCGGAGACGCACTGGGAAATCACCGTGGGGATGGCGACGCCCTCCACGCCCATGTGCAGCACGATGACGCAAAACAGGTTTAACAGCACATTGACGATGCCCGCTATAAGCAGGAAGTACAAGGGCCGCTGGGTGTCCCCCACCGCCCGCAGGATAGCCGCGCCAAAGTTGTAGAGCATGCTGGCGGGCATGCCAATGAAATAGATGCGCATGTACAGGCAGGCCTGGTCCAGCACCTCTTCGGGGGTGCCCATCAGCTCCAGCATGGGCGCTGCCAGGGTGATGCCGATAACCAGCACAATGCAGCCAAAAATCAAGCTGGCCAGCACCGAGGTGTGCACCGTCTCCCGCAGGGCCTTGGTATCGCTGGCGCCGTAATACTGGGCCACCAGCACGTTTGCGCCCACGGAAAGACCGATGAACAAGTTGACGATCAAGTTGATAAGGGCGCTGGTAGAGCCCACCGCCGCCAGGGCCTGGGGCCCCACGAACTGCCCCACCACGATGATGTCCGCCGCGTTGAACAGCAGCTGCAAAATGCCGGAAATCGCCAAGGGGATGGCGAACCGGACGATCTTCCCCAACAGCGGGCCATGGGTCATGTCAATTTCATAGGAGCCACGGCCGCCTTTCAGTTTCGCTAATAAATTCAAAACAGATTTTACACTCCCTTAACATGGGAAGGAGCAAAGGCCCCCATGGGCCCGTCCTTCACACTTTTGTGTTCGCCGGGCCCAAAGGGACCCTGTTCGATGGGGCTTTAGTAGCCCAGCTCCTCCCCTACCAGCACCACCCGGATGCGGTCTGTGCGCTGGTAGCCTGTGACCACATACTGGCAGCACATCCGCTTTTCCGAGGCGCAGCCGGCGGTCATGCCCCCCTCGCACTGGGCGCAGCGGCCTGTGTGGGAGCAGGGGGTATTGGTGCCCAAGCGCACGCCGTTGGCCGGGGCTGCCACATACTTCACCCGGGAAATGGCCTCCTGCAGGTTGCGGACAATCTTGTTCACACCGGCCACCACAATCACCCGCTGGGGGCCGTAAATCAAGGCGGCCACCCGGTTGCCGTTGCCGTCCACGTTGTACAGCTCGCCCTCCTCGGTGATGGCGTTGGCGCTGGTGAGGAACACGTCCGCGGAGAAGGTGCGGCGGTACACCTCCTGGGGGTCCATGACGGTCCTGTCCAAAAACTCATAGGCGCCGCTTTTCAGCAAATCCTGAATGCCGCACTCCGCCAGCGTCATAGAGCCACCGCAAGTGATCACCTCGCCGGGGGAAAGCATCCCCCGCACGGCCTCCACGGCCTCCTCCCGGGTGGACGCGTACACGGCGGGAATCCTGTTTTGGGCCAGGGCTTTGATGGTGCGCTCCACCTGGGCGCGGCGCACAGCTTCCAAATTCTTATCCATAGGTTTCTCCTCCCCTACAAACTAGTTGTAAATACAACCATATTCTACCGCCTTACTACGCTAAAATCAAGGGTTGGGCGCAAAGAAAAACGGCCTCCCGGGAAATTCTCCCGAAAAGCCGTTTTCGCAAAGCCTTTTATCATCTTTTTCTTTTAGTTGTCCACTTTGAACGCCTCGAACAGCTGGAGCACCCGCTCCCGCTGGGCGGTGTTCTCGGCACTGGTGCTGCCGTCGGTGTAGAGCAGCATGTACTTGCCATCGCTGTTCAAGGTGGCGGGCACGTCGTTATCCAGCATGGTGAAGCTGCCTTCGGCCTTCACACTGTCCAGCACGGTTTGGCCCTGCTCGTTGAGGTTATTCACATCGTAGGAGTAAACCTCCACCTGCACGGTGCTGCCGTTTAAGATAAACCGGAAGCGGTAGCCGTCCTGGGCGCCTATGGTCTCGTAGGCCATCTCGGTGGGCTCCCCCGCCACAGCCTTGTTGGCGGTGAGGAAATCGCACAGGCCGTCTAAGGTGTCGGGGAACTCCGTGTCAGGCACCTCTTCCACAGTGGGCTGGGCGCCGCTTTCCACGCCGGACACATCCGAGGCCGTGTTGGAAGCCGAGGGGTCCTCCAGCACCAAGGTGGGCAGCTGCTCCCCTGTGCCGCCGCAGGCCGCCAAGGTAAGGGCCAGCGCGGCCGCCGCGGCCAAGGCCAGAATCTTCTTGAACATTGGGGTATCCCTCCCAGAAATCGTTGGATAAAAGAAAAGCCCGGGTCTTGTAAGACCCGGTGCTCTCTGGTGACCCGGACGAGAATCGAACTCGTGTTACCGCCGTGAAAGGGCGGTGTCTTAACCGCTTGACCACCGGGCCGTATGGTAGCGGTAACTGGACTTGAACCAGTGACACTTCGGGTATGAACCGAATGCTCTAGCCAACTGAGCTATACCGCCATATCAGCGCCCCACCTTTACGGATGGAGCGCTATCAATTATAGCCGAACTTGTCCCGTTTGTCAAGGGGTTTTTGCGGGCCTTTCCAACTTTTTTCTTAGGAATGGATGGAGTAGTTGGGGGCCTCTTTGGTAATCTGGATGTCGTGGGGGTGGCTCTCCTTCAGGCCGGCGTTGGTGATGCGCACAAACTGGGCCTTGTCGTGGAGCTCCTGGATGGTGGCGCACCCGGTGTAGCCCATGCCGGAGCGCAGGCCGCCCACCATCTGGAAGATGGTGTCCGCCAGGGGCCCCTTGTAGGGCACACGGCCCTCTACGCCTTCGGGCACGAACTTCTTCTGCTCGCCCTGGAAGTACCGGTCGCTGCTGCCCTTGCCCATGGCGCCCAGGCTGCCCATGCCGCGGTACACCTTGAACTGGCGGCCCTGGTACAGCTCGTACTCGCCGGGGGCCTCTTTGCAGCCGGCCACCATGCTGCCCAGCATCACCACGTTGGCGCCAGCGGCCAACGCCTTGACGATGTCGCCGCTGTACTTAATGCCGCCGTCGGCGATGACGGGGATGCCGTACTTGGCGGCCTCCTGGGCGGCGTCGAACACGGCGGTGATCTGGGGCACGCCAATGCCCGCCACCACGCGGGTGGTGCAGATGGAGCCGGGGCCAATGCCAACCTTCACGCAGTCGGCGCCCGCGTCGATAAGGGCCTTGGTGCCCTCGGCGGTGGCCACGTTGCCGGCGATAAGCTGCAAATCGGGATAGTGCTTCTTCACCAGGCGGACAGCGTCCAAAATGCCGCTGTTGTGGCCGTGGGCGGAGTCCAGCACCACCACGTCCACCTGGGCCTCTATCAAAGCGGCCACGCGGTCCAGCACGTCCTTGGTGGCGCCGATGGCAGCGCCGCACAGCAGGCGGCCGCCCTTGTCGCGGGCGGAGTTGGGATACTGCACAGCCTTCTCAATATCCTTAATGGTGATAAGGCCCTTCAGGCGCATGTGCTCGTCCACAATGGGGAGCTTCTCAATGCGGTGGCGCCGCAGGATTTCCTGGGCGTCCTTCAGTGTGGTGCCCACCGGCGCGGTGACCAGGTTGTCCTTGGTCATCACGTTCTTGATGGGCTGGTCAAAGTCGCTGCCCTCCATAAAGCGCATGTCCCGGTTGGTGATGATGCCCACCAGCACGCCGTCCTCGCAGATGGGCACGCCGGAAATCTTAAACCGGCCCATGATCTCGTCGGCTTCCTTCACCAGGTTGTCCGGGGCCAGGAAGAAGGGGTTGACGATAACGCCGTTTTCCGAGCGCTTTACACGGTCCACCTGGTCGGCCTGGCGCTCGATGGACATGTTCTTGTGGATGATGCCGATGCCCCCCTCACGGGCAATGGCAATGGCCATGTCCGACTCGGTCACCGTGTCCATGGCGGCTGTCATAATGGGGGTGTTCAGCCGGATGGTCTTGGTCAGGTTGGTGGAGAAGTCCACCTCGCTGGGCAGCACGTGAGACTCTGCCGGAATCAGCAGCACGTCGTCATAGGTGAGGCCTTCCTTCAGAAACTTTTCTCTGTACTCCATGAAACCACACTCTCTTTCTCCGCAAGTTTTTTACCGCATTCTATTTAAGTGCTAATTATACCATTGCCCGCCCCATTTTGCAAGGGATTCCGGCGATTCTCCCCTTTGCTATATTTTTTCCCCAGCCCATTGACAACTATTGGATTTTCCTCTATTTTTAGGGGGGAAATTTCTTTTTTGGGGAGAGTTTGTATATGATAAAACTGCTTTTCGCCCGCCTGACAGACAGCGGCCGCCAGGCCCTGGTGCTCACAGGCATCAACAGCGTGTTCTGGTTTGCCTGGGCCTTTGGCTCCTACCAGACCATCTACCTGCAGCAGGCGGGGTTTACCGCCTCGCAGCTGGGCGTGTTAAACGCCCTGACCTCTATCTTCTCCATTGCCTCGGTGGCCTTTTGGGGCATGGTCAGCGACCGCATGGGCTCCCTGCGGAAGGTGCTCATCTTGGTGCTGCTGGGGGGCAGCCTGCTCTTTGCCCTTATCCCCCTGATTCCCACCGGGCTGCCCATCTCCCCCGGGCTGTTCTTCTGCCTGGTGCCGGTGGTGTACTTCTTCCGGGGCTCCATGTGCACCTACGCCGAAAACATTTTGGTGCGCAACTCCAACGAGCTGCGGCTCAACTACGGCCTGCTGCGCAGCGTGGGCTCCTTCCTCTTTATGATTGGCAGCTTCCTCATCTCCTTTCTGCTGCCCACGGTGGGGGTGGCCTCCACCTTCTGGATGGCCGGCCTGCTGACCCTTATCCCCGTGTTCCTCACCTTCTTCGCCCGGGAGCCCAACGCCCAGGCCGCCGGGAAGCCCGCGGGCAAGCAGAAGCTGAACCTGGGGGAGCTGTTCCAGAACAAGGCTTACGTCAGCCTGCTGTTTTTCGGGCTGCTGCTGTACATCGCCACCAGCTGCGAGGGCACCTTCCTCCCCTACTTTATGGCCGACGCCGGGGTGCCATCTGAGCGGTACGGCATCTTCATGGGCTGGCGCGCTTTGCTGGAAATCCCCTTCCTGCTGCTGATGGTGCGCCTGCGCAGGCGGTTCCCCCTGCGGGTGCTGGTGATGGGCCCGCCCATCCTCATGGGCCTGGAGTGCCTGTTCCTGGGGCTGTGGGCCGATTCCTTCTGGAGCATGCTGCTGTGCTGCACCTTCTACGGCCTGGGCAACGGGCTGCTCATCGGCTCCTCCCTGAACTACGTCTACGAGCTGGCCCCCGCCCATTTGAAGGCCAGCGCCCAGGCGTTCTTCTCGGCGGTGTCCTCGGTGGCGGGCATTTTGGGCAACCTGGTGGGCGGCGTGGTCTACGACGCCGTGGGCGCCAAGGGCTTTTACCTGCTGGTGGCGGGGGTGTTCCTGCTCAGCTTCGGGGTGTTCGCCCTGACCCAGCGGAAGCGGAAAAACGTCCCGGCTTAAAGGGGCGTTCCAAGGCCTGCAAAACAGGTTTTCAACATGGGCTCAAAAATCGGTGGAAAACTTTTCCCGCATATTTCCTGGGTTTTTTAAGCCTCCCAACGTGTTTTCCACAGGTTTTCGCACAAACCCGGAAAACTTTCCACAGCCTTTTTCCAAGGAGTTCCCCTACCGCGGGGGAACTTCTTTTTTCGTTTTTTCCAGCAAAAAAGGACAGGCGCCCAGGCCTGTCCTTCTCTGTATTCGCTGTTAGCGGATGGCGTCCTTGCCGCCCATGTAGGGCCGCAGTGCCTCGGGGATGCGCACGCTGCCGTCGGCCTGGAGGTTGTTCTCCAGGAAGGCGATGAGCATCCGGGGCGGGGCCACCACGGTGTTGTTCAAGGTGTGGGGCAGGTAGTTCTGGCCGTCCTCGCCCTTGACGCGGATTTTCAGCCGGCGGGCCTGGGCGTCGCCCATGTTGGAGCAGGAGCAAACCTCGAAGTACTTCTTCTGCCGGGGGGACCAAGCCTCAATGTCGCAGGACTTCACCTTCAAATCGGCCAAATCGCCGGAGCAGCACTCCAGCTGGCGCACGGGGATGTCCAAGGAACGGAACAGCTCCACGGAGTAGCTCCACATCTTGTCGTACCAGGCCATGGAGTCCTCGGGCTTGCAGATGACAATCATCTCCTGCTTCTCAAACTGGTGGATGCGGTACACGCCCCGCTCCTCAATGCCGTGGGCGCCCTTCTCCTTGCGGAAGCAGGGGGAATAGCTGGTCAAGGTCTGGGGCAGAGTCTCCTCGGGCAAAATGGTGTCGATGTACTTGCCAATCATGGAGTGCTCGCTGGTGCCGATGAGGTACAGGTCCTCGCCCTCAATCTTGTACATCATGGCGTCCATGTCGGTCTGGGACATGACGCCCTCCACAATATTCCCGTGAATCATAAAGGGCGGGATGCAGTAGGTAAAGCCCTTCTCAATCATAAAGTCCCGGGCGTAGGAAATCACCGCGGACTGGAGCCGGGCAATGTCGCCCATGAGATAGTAGAAGCCGTTGCCGCTGGTCTTGCGGGCGCTGTCCAGGTCGATGCCCCCGAAGCGCTCCATAATCTCGGTGTGGTAGGGCACCTCGAAGTCGGGCACCACAGGCTCGCCAAAGCGCTGCACTTCCACGTTTTCGCTGTCGTCCTTGCCAATGGGCACGGAGTCGTCGATGAGGTTGGGGATAACCAGCATCCGCTTGCGGATTTCGGCGGTCATCTCCGCCTCCTTGCGCTCCATCTCCTCCAGCTCGCCGGCGATGGCCTGCACCTGCTTTTTCACCTCTTGGGCCTCGTCCTTCTTGCCCTGGCTCATCAGCTTGCCAATCTCCTTGCTGATGGTGTTGCGCTGCTGGCGCAGCTCGTCGCCCCGGCCCTTAGAGGCGCGGAACTGGGCGTCCAGCTCCAAAACCTCGTCCACCAAGGGCAGCTTCTCGTCCTGGAATTTCTTCTTGATGTTCTCCTTTACCAGCTCCGGGTTGGAGCGGATAAGCTTGATGTCTAGCATGATGCGTTCCTCCTAAACCCCCCTGGGGGGATGTTTTCTAAATAATGGCTGTAAAAGATGTGGCGCTTTTAGTTCATGTGCAAATCGTGGAGGAGGTTCTGCAAGTCCTCTTCCCCGTAGAATTCTATTTGCAGCGTGCCCTTCTTCTTGGAGCCCGCCACCTTCACCTTCCGGTTGAGGTACTCCCCCACCGCCAGCTGGGCTTCCTCGTAATACTGGTTTTTCCGGGGAGCTTTTACAGGCCCCTCCTTCTCCTCGTTGAGGCGCTTGGCCAAAGCCTCCAGCTCCCGGACGGACGCGCCCTCCTTGGCCTTTTTAGCCCCCAGGCGCATGCCATCCTCGGTTTTGAAGCTCAGCAAGGTGCGGGCGTGGCCCGCGGTGATTTCCCCGTTTTCCAGCATCTGCTGGATGTCCTCGGGCAGGTTCAGCAGCCGCAGGGCGTTGGTGATGGCCGGGCGGCTCTTCCCCACCGCCTGAGACACCTCCTCCTGGGTGAAGTCCTGTGTCTCAATCAAGGTGCGGTAGCCACGGGCCTCTTCCAAGGGTGTCAAGTCCTCCCGCTGGAGGTTCTCAATGAGGGCGAAAAGCATCTCCTCGGCGTCGGTCATCTCCCGGATAACCGCGGGCACCTCGGTCAGCCCCGCCAT
>FR893714.1:12528-15794 GCA_000435395.1 Firmicutes bacterium CAG:94 | reverse complement strand
CGTGCTGAGAGATGGAGTCCGCCAGCTCGGAGAGGGCCTCGCTGTCAAACTCCTTGCGGGGCTGCTCCCGGTTGGGCTCTATCTCGCTGATTTTCACGTTGACGGCGCCCTCGGTGCTCTCCGCTGTATTCTCTGCAAAAATGGCGTCTAAGCCTTTGCCTAGTCCACGTTTTTTCAATGGCATGTCACCTTCCCTTACCGGTTGTTCTTTAGAATTTCCGCCGCCAGCTCCCCATAGGCCTGGGCCCCCCGGGAGCTCTTGTCGTAGTACAGCACAGGCTGCCCAAAGCCCGGCGCCTCGGAAAGCCGCACGGTCCGGGGGATGACCGTCTTAAACACCTTGCGGGGGAAGTACTTCTTCACTTCCTCCACCACCTGCTGGGTCAGGTTCAGGCGGCCGTCGTACATGGTCAGCAGCACGCCCTCAATGTCCAGCAGCTCGTTGTACTGGCGCTTCACCCGGCGGACGGTGTTCATCAGCTGGGAAAGGCCCTCTAGGGCGTAATATTCGCACTGGATGGGGATGAGGATGGTGTCGGCGGCGGTGAGGGCGTTGGTGGTAATCAGCCCCAGGGAAGGAGGGCAGTCGATGAGGATGTAGTCATAGTCCCCGCGGATGGGCGCCAGGGCGTTTTTCAGCACGGCCTCCCGGTTCTCCAGGGCGGCCAGCTCTATCTCCGCCGCGGCCAAATCCATGTGGGAGGGCAGCAGCGTCAAGTTTTGGAACTCCGTTTTGATAAGGGCTTCCTTGACCTTGGCGCCGCCAATCATCACCTCGTAGGCGCTCACTTCGCAGGAGCGCCTGTCCACCCCCACCCCAGAGGTGGTGTTGCCCTGGGGGTCGGTGTCCGCCAGCAGCACCCGCTTCTTCTTCGCGCCCAAGGCGGCCGCCAAGTTCACCGCCGTGGTGGTCTTGCCCACACCGCCCTTTTGGTTGGCGATGGCAATGATTTTACCCATAACCTCATCCTTCCCGTCCATGTCGCGTTCTGTCTGTGTCTATCACTCGCGCGACGCCTGTCCGCTCACTGCCGGGAGAAGCAATCCTCCCGCAGAGTGAGTGGCGCACGCGTTGTGTCCTCTGGACATTGTACCACAAAGCGGGCCGAAAGGGAAGTGCTGCCCGGGGAAAGCGAAAAAAGATTTGCCTTTTTCGACAAATGGGCCTGTATATCCCGTGTGGGGGGATTTCTGTCCTCTCCGGCTTGCCTATTGCAAGCCACCTCCCCCAAAGGGGGAGGCGAGTTTTTCCGCCCTGCCGTGGGCTTACCGGTTTGTTTCACGTGAAACACGCACGGCTTGCCTTAAGCTGTGGGCGGGAAAGAGTGCCTGCCCTCTCTGCCTTGCTCGTCACAAGGCACCTCCCCTAGGGGGAGGCGAGTTTCCGCGCCCTGCCGTGGGTTTACCGGTTTGTTTCACGTGAAACGCGGCCTGGTCTGGCCTAAGCTGTGGGCGGGAAAAAGAGTGCCTGCCCTCTCCGGCTTGCCTATGGCAAGCCACCTCCCCCAGAGGGGGAGGCGAGTTTCCGCGCCCTGCCTTGGGTTTGCCGGTTTGTTTCACGTGAAACGGAAAAGGCAGCGAAGCTTTCGCCTCGCCGCCTCTCCTGTGGGAAATGAATAAGGGAATGGGTTAAACTTGTACTCTGTGGTTTTTGGGGATGCGCACCGTGCACTCGATATACTCCTCGGTCTCCTTTTTCTCCGCCTTGGCCTGGATGCCTGCGGTTTTCATGGCGTCCACGGCGTGGTCGATGGTGTTGATGAACAGGCGGATGTCTTTCGCCACAAAGGTGCGCTTGGGCTTGCCCCGGGTGGGTTTGGGCTGTATGGCCGCCGTGACCAGCTCCTCTGTCTGGGCCACGGTGAGGCCCCTCTCCCCCACCTGGCGCAACAGCCTCTGCCGCAGGCTGGCGTCGTCCCCCCGCAGCCTCTGCCGCAGGCTGCCGTCGTCCACCCGCAGCAAAGCCCGGGCGTGGCGCTCGGTGAGCTTGTACTCTAAAATTTCGCTTTGCTCCTCGGGGGAGAGCTTCAGCAGCCGCAGCTTGTTGGCCAGGTAGGACTGGCTGATGCCCAGGCGCTTGGCAGCCTCCTCCTGGGTGATGTGCCACTCCCGCAGCAGGTTTACCAGGGCGTTGGCCTGCTCGAACATCTGCAAATCCTTCCGCTGCAGGTTTTCCAGCAAGGCCAGCACGGCGCTGTCCTCGGGGGCGCACTCTGTGACGATAGCGGGAATCTCCTTAAGCCCCGCCAGCTTGCAGGCCCGCAGCCTGCGCTCCCCGGCGATGAGGGTGTAGCCCCCGTTCTCCCGCCGCACGGTCACCGGCTGGAGCAGCCCGTTCTCCTTGATGCTTTGGGCCAGGCTCTCCAAGGCGGCCTGGTCAAAGTCCTTGCGGGGCTGGGCTGGATTGGGCAGGATGCGGCTGACCGGCAGTTTCACCAGCTTGAGCTTGTCCTTAAAAAACATGTGCCGCGCCTCCCTTTCGTGATGTATTCTATCACGGGGAAGGCGCGGCATTTGTTGTTTCCTGTCGGCCCTGAAAACTTTACAGGTATTTTTTAAAGCCCTTCACTTCTTCAAAACCCAAAGCGTGGTAGAACTTGTGGGCCCCGGTGCGGTTGAGGCCAGAGGCCAAAATCTCGTAGTGGCAGTCCCACTCCTCCTTGGCCCAGCGCTCAATCTCCTGGAACATCTTCCTGCCCACGCCCTTGCCCTGGTAGCTCTCCAGGACGGCCACGTTCTCCACCAGCAAAATGGGCCGGCAGCTGTCGCAGATGTCCTCAAACACCACGCCGAACAAACTGCCGCAGATGGTGCCGGTGTCCTTGTCCTCGGCCACCAGCAGGTACTTCTGGGGGTCGGCGGTGATGTGCTCCAGCAATTGCAGTACCTTGCCCCGCTCCCCGGCGGCGTCGCTGATGACCAGCATCACCTGGTCCAAGCCGTCCAAATCCTGGGGCTGGGCCTTGCGCATATCAAGCTCCATAGGTTTTCCTCCTTATAAGGGATGTTTCAAAATGGTCCCGCCGTGACGGGGGTAGCCTTTGGGTGTGAACCGCAGCTTCTGGCAAATCACCAGGCTGCGCTCCTCTCCCCCGGGCAGCGTCAAGGAGAGCACTTCCGGCTCCCCGGAGCCCAGAATGTCCAGAGCGTTGCCGGCGGCCTCCAGCTCCTGCTCGGCGCCGGGGCCCTTCATGGCGATGAAGTACCCCTTCATCTTGATGAGGGGCATGCAGTACTCCGCCAGCACCGGCAGGGTGGCCACGGCC
>FR893714.1:8313-12519 GCA_000435395.1 Firmicutes bacterium CAG:94 | reverse complement strand
GGTTGGCCACGGCCCGCGCGGTGGCCACATCGTAGCGCTCCCGCATGGTCTTGTCCAGGCCGGCTTCCTCAGCCCGCTTATGGATGCGCCGGGCGCTGAGTTTCAACGCCGTGCACACCTCTCCTAAAAAGTTCAGCCGTTTCATGGTGCCGTCCAGCAGCGTCAGGTCCATGTCCGGCCGGGCGATTTTTAGGGGGATGCCTGGAAAGCCCGCGCCGGTGCCCACGTCGATGACCTTGGCCCCCTGCTTCAGCTTGCCCCAGGAGAGCAGCGTCAGGCTGTCCAGAAAGTGCTTCTCCACCACCTCTTCCGGCTGGGTGATGGCAGTGAGGTTGATTTTCTCGTTCCACTCCAGCAGCAGCTCCATGTAGGTTTGGAACTGGTCCGCCTGCTGGGCCGTGAGCTTGATGCCCATGGCCTTTGCCTTTTCTTGTAACTCTTGGCGAATGTCCGTCATGCTCTCTCTCCTTCCCGTTCTTTGGAGGCCAGCCAAATCAGCAGCACGGAGATGTCCGCCGGGCTCACCCCGCTGATGCGCCCTGCCTGGCCGATGTTCTCGGGCTTTACCTTGTTCAGCTTCTCCCCCGCCTCCAACCGCAGGCCTTGTATGGCGGAGTAGTCCACGTCCTGGGGCAGGCGCTTGCGCTCCAGGCGGCGGGCCTCCTCAATGTCCGCCCGCTGGCGCTTGATGTAGCCCTCGTATTTCAGCTCGATTTCCACAGCTTCGAAAACAGCTGTGGAATATTGCGGCCTATCCTTGTCCACCGGCTCCAAATCTTCATAGGTGATTTGCGGCCGCTTGAGCAAGTCCGCCAGCTTGGCCCCGGTGGTCAAGGGCGATGTTCCACGTGAAACAAGAATATGGTTGAGCTCCTGGGAGGGGGGCAGCGTGGTCTTTTGCACCCGTTTCAGCTCGGCCTGCTTCTGCTCCTGCTTCCGCTGGAACTTCTCCCACCGCCGGTCGGAGATAAGCCCCAGTTCCCGGCCCAGGGGGGTCAGGCGCTCGTCGGCGTTGTCCTGGCGCAGCACCAGCCGGTATTCCGAGCGGGAGGTCATCATCCGGTAGGGGTCGCTGGCGCCCTTGGTAATCAAATCGTCAATGAGGGTGCCTATGTAAGAGCTGGCCCTATCCAGCACAAAGGGCTCCTTCCCCTGGACTTTCCGCGCCGCGTTGACCCCGGCCACAAAGCCCTGGGCAGCGGCCTCCTCGTAGCCGGAGCTGCCGTTGAACTGCCCCGCCCCGTACAGCCCCGGCCAGTCCCGGAACTCCAAGGTGGCGGAAAGCTGCAAGGGGTCGCAGCAGTCGTACTCAATGGCGTAGGCCGTGCGCAGTATCTGGGCGTGCTCCAGGCCGGGGATGGTGTGGTAAAAAGCCACCTGCACGTCCTCGGGCAAGGAGCTGCTCATCCCCTGCAAATACATCTCCTCGGTGTCCAGGCCGCAGGGCTCGATGAACAGCTGGTGCCGGGGCTTGTCCGGGAAGCGCACCACCTTGTCCTCAATGCTGGGGCAGTACCGGGGGCCGATTCCCTCGATCTGCCCGCCGTACAGGGGCGAGCGGTGGATGTTCTCCAAAATCACCTGCTTGGTTTCGTCGTTGGTCCAGCTGACGTGGCACACAGCCTTGTTCTCCAAGGGTTCCTCGGTGTCGTAGGAGAAGGGCACAATGGGCTCGTCTCCCTGCTGTACCTCTAAGTTGGTGAAGTCGATGGAGGATTTCAGCACCCGGGCGGGGGTGCCTGTCTTAAACCGCCGCAGGGAGATGCCCAGCTCTTTTAAGGAATCCGGCAGGAACGCCGCCGGGAACATGCCGTCGGGACCGCTCTCGTAGGACACGTCCCCCACAAACACCTTGCCCCCCAGGAAAGTCCCCGTGGCGATGATGACGGCCTTGGCCCGGTACACCGCCTCCAGCCGGGAGGTGAGCAGCCACTCCTCCCCCGCCTGCTCCAGCTTGACGATTTCCCCTTGCCGCAGCAGCAGGTTGGGGCAGGTCTCCAGCTTGTGCTTCATCAGGCGGGCGTAGTGATTCCTGTCAATCTGGGCCCGCAGGGAGTGCACCGCCGGGCCCTTGCCCAGATTGAGCATCCGGCTTTGGATGGTGCAGGCGTCGGCGGTGCGGCCCATCTCCCCGCCCAGGGCGTCGATTTCCCGGACAAGGTGGCCCTTGGCCGTGCCGCCGATGCTGGGGTTGCAGGGGCAGTTGCCCACGGCGTCCAGGTTGATGGTAAAGACAATGGTAGAGCACCCCAGCCGTGCGGCGGCCAGGGCGGCCTCTATGCCGGCGTGCCCCGCGCCGATGACGGCAATATCAAAGGAACCAGCGTCGTAAGTCATAGGAACCTCCAAAAAGAAAAAATCAAAGGGGAAGCAACATAAAGTTTTTGTTCAAACTTTTTTCAAAAAGTTTGCGGGGGATTGGGGGCGGAGCCCCCAAGGTCTTAAAGCAAAGCGCAGCTTTGCATCAAAAGGAAAACAGGTTTGCTGCCCGCACGCCGCGCAGCGGATAGGGCGCAAACCGGACGCTCTCTCAAATCAAAAAAGCGCAAAAAGCTGCAAAAGAAAATCGCCGCAGGCTTTCTGCAAACCGTCCGGGGCTTGGCCTATCGCCCGTTGGGCGCGTGCGGCCGCACCCCTGGTTCTTTTCGAACGGCTGCGCCGCTTTAGTAAGGCCGCGCCTTTTTTGAAAAAAAGGCGCCCCAAAAAACTTTTACCCGCCTCCGGCGCTGCTTTTTATTTGCCCACACAGAACTCCTCAAACACTCTATCCACGATTTCCTCGCTGACCTGCTCCCCTGTCAAGGCGGCCAAGGCATGGAGGGCGTCCTCCACGCAGACGGTGACGGCATCCAAGGTCAATCCCAAAACCAAGGCCTGCTCCCCTTCCCGCAGGCTGTCCAAGGCGGTTTGGGCATCCATCCGCTGGCGCTGGGTGAACAGCACGCCCTCTTGGGGATGAAAGTCTTTAGTGTCCAAAATTTCGGACAGTGCTTGCTCCAGCTCGGCCAAGCCCTCCCCGGTGGCGGCGGACAGGGACACGGTCTTTTCAAAGCGTTTCTGAATGGCCTCCACATCCATCCGAGTGGGCAAGTCGCTCTTGTTCACAATGGCGATGGCCGGCACGTTTTCCAGGGCGTCCATCAATTCCCAGTCCTCTTTCTCCAGGGCCTGGGAGGAATCGAACACCGCCAGCACCAGCTGGGCTGTCTCCAGCCGCTGCCGGGCCGCCTGAACGCCGATGCTCTCCACCGGGTCGTCGGTATCCCGGATGCCCGCCGTGTCTGCCAGCCGCAAAGGCACCCCGGCCACCATGACGGTCTCCTCCACCACGTCCCGGGTGGTGCCCGCGTACTGGGTGACGATGGAGCGCTGGCACCCAGAGAGCAGATTCATCAAAGTGGACTTTCCCGCGTTGGGCCGGCCGGCAATCACCGTGACCAGGCCCTCCCGGTACATGCGTCCCCTATCAAAGCCCTGGAGCAGCTCCTCCAAGGCTTTCTCCCCCTGGCGGATGCCCTCCAAAAGCGCGGCTTCCTCCACCTGGGGCACGTCCTCCTCGGGGAAGTCCGCCCAGGCCGCCAGGTGGGCCGCCTGCTCCAGCAGCCCCTGTTTGATGGACTCGATTTTCCGGGACAGCACCCCGGTGCTCCCCGCCAAGGCGGCTTTCCGGGCCTGCTCCCCACTGGCGGAGATAAGGCCCATCACCGCCTCAGCCTGGGCCAAG
Source organism: Firmicutes bacterium CAG:94 (assembly GCA_000435395.1). GTDB lineage: Bacteria > Bacillota > Clostridia > Oscillospirales > Acutalibacteraceae > Acutalibacter > Acutalibacter ornithocaccae. Next base: position 8,795 of record FR893714.1, on the reverse strand, counting down.
TCCATCTTGCCGTTGAGGAAGGCCCGGCGGGTGAACTCCCCCGGCCCGGCGGGAGCGGCCCCGGCATCCAGCACCAGCTGGAGCAGGCGCTTTGTCATGTACAGCCCCCCGTGGCAGGAGAGCTCCACCACGTCCTCGCCGGTGTAGCTTTTTGGCCCCCGGTACACCAGGGCCACCACGTCGTCCAGCTTCTCCCCGGTGGGGGTATAGGCGCCCCCCAGCTGGGCGGTGTAGCCCTTCATCTGGGAGACTTTCTTCCCGCTGACGCCCCGGAACACCTTCTCCGCCACGGCGAAAGCCTCCCCGCCGGAGATGCGCACAATGCCAATGCCCCCCGGCGCCGGGGCGGTGGAGATGGCGGCAATGGTCTTTTCCATAGTGGACCCTCTTTTCCACAGAAATTTCAAAACATGTAGAAAAGTGGGGCCGCCTGCTGGCCGCCCCACTGTAGTTTATTTCTTTTCGATTCGCCCGTAGATGGG
>FR893714.1:0-8186 GCA_000435395.1 Firmicutes bacterium CAG:94 | reverse complement strand
GCTGCCGCGGCCGCCGCGGTTCCTGTCGTTCCTGCCGCCGCGCCTGTCGTTGCGCCGGGGCTGGGGACGCTCCCCGCCCTCGGGCCCGATGACCACATGCCGGCCCTGGTCCACACCCTCGCTCCAGCTCTTGGCGCCGGGCACGGTCTGCACCGCCGTGTGGATGATGCGCCGCTCGTAGGGGTTCATGGGCTCCAAGGAGGAGTTGCGCCCGGTCTTCACAGCGCGGGCCGCCATCTTCTTGCCCAAGGATTCCAAGGTCTCCTTGCGCTTCTCCCGGTAGTTGCCCACATCCAGGGTAATGCGGAAATAGGAGCCGTCCACATGGTTGGCCACCAAAGAGGCCAGGTACTGCAAAGCGTCCAATGTCTCGCCGCGGTGGCCGATGATAAAGCCGATGTCATCCCCAGAGAGGGTCAAAGCTGCCCCTGCCTCCTCCTTCTGGATGTCCACCGAAGCGTCCGCCAGGCCCATCTCCCGCAGCACGTTTTTCAAATACTCCGCGGCCTTCTGGGCGGGGTCGCCGGCTGTCTCCGGCTGGGCCGCCTGGGGCTGGGGTTCCGGCTCCACCACAGGGTCCGGCTCCTCAATATAGGCCCGCACCCTGGCAGGAGCGCCGCCAAACAAACCAAAGGTCTTTTTCTGGGGCATTTCCAAAATCTCAAATTCCGCGTCCGTAGTATCCACGCCCAGCTCGCGGCAAGCGTTGGCAAAGGCCTGCTCTACGGTATCGCCCTTGGCGATGGCTTCTCTGAACATACACGCACCCTTCCTTTCGCTTTACTTCTTTGTGCCCATATACGCGCTGGAGTTCCCAGAGCCGCCCGAGCCGCCTTTTTTCTTCTTGCCGCCCTGCTGCTTTTTGCCGCCGCCCTTTTCCAGCTTTTGCTGCTGGGGCGCTGCGGCCAGCTTTTCAGCAATCTCTTTCTGGGTGGCAGCAGGCAGGGGACGTGCCTTTGCCTCCGCCAGCTCCAGGGTGACAGCCCGCTGGGCCTCTCCCCTGGCAATCATGTGGTCAATGCTGAAATACTTGTTGGTAATCAGGCTCTGCAAGAAACTGGTGACGGAAGAAATCACCCAGTACAGGCCCACGGCGCTGGGCATGATCCAAGCCCAGTACACGCTGATTAAGGGGAGAAAATACATCATGGCCTTCATGCAGCCAGGCTGTGTCTGCCCGTTGTGGACTTTCTGGTAATGGGACATATACATCTGGTACCCAAAGCTGCTGATAAGGGACAGCGCCGGGATGACCCAGAGGAAATCCAAAAAACCGCCGCTCTGAGGGGTGGCCAGCAGGTCCAGCCCCAAAAAGTGGAAGCCCTGGGTAAAGGACTCAATCTTATCCAAGTCCTCTGGGGTGAACATGGTCAAGTGGTCCTTTAGGGCGTCGAAGTTCCGGATAATCTCCATCTCGGAGTAGATGCCCCCGGAAGTGGCGGAAGCCACCATGCCCGGGATGCGGTTGATGAAATCGGTGGCCTCCGCAATGCGCTCTGAAGCGATGTGCAGCGTGTTGGACAGAGGCATAATCACCGAGTAGTAAATGCCCAGCATAATGGGCAGGGGAAGCAGGGTGGTCAAACAGCCGGAGCTGGGGTTGACGCCCTCCTTCTCGTAGAGCTTCATCAGCTCCTCGTTGTACTTCTGCTTGTTGTTGCCGTACTTTGCCTGTAGTTCCTTCTGCTTGTCCGCCAGCTTTGTCTGGGAAGCCATGCTCCGCTGGGACTTGACGGAAAACGGGAACAGAACGGCCTTGATGATGATGGTAAAGAAAATGATGGCCACGCCGTAGTTGTGGAAGATGTTGTACAGAAACCACAGCAGATAGCCCAAGATGCTTCCAAAGAAATTAAAAATTGCCATCATAACGAAAGTTACGCTCCTCTTTTAGCCAAGCTTTTTCCTCTTGTCTTTTTTTTCGGGGACCGGGTCGTAACCGCCCCGGCTCCAGGGGTTGCAGCGCAAAATGCGCCACAGCGTTAAAAGCCCCCCCTTAAACGCCCCAAACCTCTCGATGGCCTCCAGACCGTACTGGGAGCAGGTGGGGATATACTTGCACATAGCCGGCTTTCTGGGGGAGATGGCGCTGCGGTAAAACCGGATAAGCCACAGCAGCGCGCGCTTCATGGCGTTTCCTCCCGCAACAAACCAGCCGCTTGCAGCTGGCGCTCCAGCTGGCGGCGCACATCGGTGCTTTTTACATAGGGTGTCTTCCCCCGGGCCACCAGCACCAGGTCAAAGCCGGGGCGCACCCGGGGCGCCAGGGCCCGGAACGCCTCCCGGATAACCCGGCGGGACCGGTTGCGCTGCACGGCGTTGCCCACCTTTTTGCTGGTGGTAATGCCCACCCGCACGTTTTTTGTGCGGTTTTTCAGGGCATAGACCACCACCAGGGGGGAGACATAGCTTTTCCCCCTGGCGTAAATCCTGCGGAAATCGTTGTTGCGGCAGATTGGCACAAGCTTTTCCATGGGAGCAATCCACCGCCTTCCAAAATCCCATGTCCCCAAAAGGGGCGCAAAACAAGAAAGGCCACCGCGAAGGTGACCTTTGAAGCGTCATCAATAGGTAAGACGCGCTCTGCCTTTTGCCCTGCGGCGTGCAAGTACCTTGCGACCGTTCCTGTCAGACATTCTTTTCCGGAACCCGTGCTCCTTCTTTCTGTGGAGCTTCTTGGGCTGATACGTTCTCAGCATACAAAAACCCTCCTTTCGAGGTTCTTTCCCTTGCGAGAACTCATTATACCTTACACCCGGCGCCTATGTCAACACCATTTTTACAAGGTTTTATGCGGGCGGCAGAGAATTTTTTCCGGCTTTTTTTCAAAAAGTTGTCCTCTGGAGGACAACAAATGGCAGATTTAAGGGGTATAGTGAGGGGCACCACTAAGTGTTGTGCTTTTTCTCACCCAAAACCAATGTGAAAAGAAGGGGGAAAAAAATTTGAAAATGAGCGGGAACTATGATATACTTTCTCTTGAGTATCGGCCTTTTGCGGAAGGCGCCGAAAAAAGGGAAATGCCGTGGGACAGCCCGCGGGAGACTGCGTTTACATGGAGGGGAATCAATTTGGATTCATTCGACCAGGCTTGGGAGCTTATCTGCCAATACTGCAAATCAAATATCACAGAGGTGGCTTACAACACCTGGTTTAGCCGCTTAAAACCGGTCAGCCTGGATTTTGACCGGGCCACGGCCGTTATCGAGGCGCCCAACGAGTTTCACAAGCAGACGCTGCTGCGCTGCTACAGCGATTTGCTCAAAGAGGCCTTCGACAACGTGTTCGGCGGGGGCATCTCCTTCCAAATCTGCGTCCACGAGGAGCTGAAACAGCAGCAGGCCGCGCCGGACCCCTTTGAACAGGACGACTACGAGCTCACCTTTGATACCTTCGTAGTGGGGCCGTCCAACCGGTTTGCCCACGCCGCCTGCCAGGCGGTGGCGGCCAAGCCCGCGCTGCTGTACAACCCGCTGTTCATCTACGGCAGCTCAGGGCTGGGTAAGACCCACCTGCTCAACGCCGTGGCAAAAGAATTTAAGAAGAACTTCCCGGACCGCTCGGTCATCTACGCCAAAAGCGAGGACTTTACCAACGAGATTATCGCGGCCATCGCCCGAGGCACCACCCCGGCCTTCCGGGAGAAATACCGCAAGGCGGACCTGTTTTTGATGGATGATATCCAGTTTATCGCCGGCAAAAACTCCGTGCAGGAAGAGTTCTTCCATACCTTTAATACGCTGTACGAGGCCAAAAAGCAGATAGTGCTCACCTCGGACCGGCCGCCCCGTGACATCGCCACGCTGGAGGACCGTTTGAAGACCCGGTTTGAGTGGGGTCTGACTGCCGACGTGCAAGCCCCGGACTTTGAGACGCGCATCGCCATCATCACCCGGAAGGCGGAAAGCCTGCACTTGGAAATCCCGGAGACGGTGTGCGAGTACATCGCCAACAAATTAAAGAGCAACATCCGCCAGCTGGAGGGCGCGGTGAAAAAGCTGCGCGCCTACCATTTATTGGAAAACAAGCCCATCAACATCGCCACGGCCCAGGCGGCCATCAGCGATATCATCAATAACAGCCAGCCCACCCCTGTCACCGTGGACAAGATTATCGAGGAGGTGGCCCGCACCTATGGCGGCATCACCCCCGAGGACATCCGCTCCCAGAAGCGCAACGCCAACATCTCCAAGGCGCGGCAGGTTTCCATGTACATTGTGCGGGAAATCACCCAGATGTCCATGGTAGAGATTGGCCAGACCTTTGGCGGGCGGGACCACTCCACGGTGGTGTACGCGGTGCGCCAGGTGGAGAAGGACATAAAAAAGGACCCCCACACCAAGGCCATGGTGGACGACATCATCAAGAATATCCGGGACCGGTAAGAAAAAAGAGGACGGCGGGCCGCCGGAAAGTCCCAAAAACCCCTGTTTTGGGGCGGGCTTTCCCACGCTCTCCCTCTTTTTTTACCCGAAAAGTTTTCCACACTTTCCTCAACATTCCCTCCACAGGATTTCACACCCTGTGGAATGTGAAAAAGTTTTTCCTCTGGCTCCACCATCTCTCCACAAAGCCCTTTGAAAAACTTTTCTGTGAAAAAAGCAAGCGGGCCGCGGCTTTGCAAATGTTTTCCACAAATCCACAGCCCCTATTACTACTTCTAAATCTTAAGATATCATAGAAAGGATAGGAAAGGCAGCAAGCCCTTTAGCCTCTTCCCCTCCCGGAAAGGAGACCCCATGAAATTTACAGTGAACAAAAGCGACATTACCGAAGCTGTCAGCAATATCCAGCGCGCTGTTTCCACCAAAACCTCCATCCCCGCTTTGGAAGGCATCCTGCTCAGCGCCACCGAAACAGGGCTGGAGCTGTGCGCCTATGATTTGGAGCTGGGCATCACCACGGTGATTCCCGCCTTTGTGATGGAGCCCGGCAAGGCCGTGCTCAGCGCCAAGCTTTTCTCCGACATTGTGCGGCGCACCCCTGCGGAAACCGTCACTGTCTCGGTAGATGAAAAGAACATGGCCACCTTGGAAAGCGGCTACAGCCGGTTTTCCATCATCGGCATCCCCGCGGAGGAGTTCCCCGAGCTGCCCAAGCTCTCCGATTCCACCCAGATTTCCCTGCCGGGCGCTCTGCTGAAAAGCATGATTCGCCAGACATTGTTCGCCATTGCCGAAAGCGACGCCAAGCCCATCCATCAGGGCAGCCTGTTCAGCTTGGAAAACGGCATCTTGGATGTGGTCAGCGTGGACGGCTACCGCCTGGCGGTGCGCCGGGAGCCGGTGGACTTCAGCGAGGACCTGTCCTTCGTGGTGCCCGGCAAGACCTTAAGCGAGCTGCTGAAGCTTATCAAGGACAGCGAGGAGCCTGTAGAAATTTCCGCGGGCCGGCGGCACATCCTCTTTAAAATAGACAACTACACCGTCATCTCCAGCCTGCTGGAGGGCGAGTTCCTCAACTACAAAGCGGCCATCCCCCCGGAGAGCCAGACAGAAGTGGTCCTGAAAACCCGGGAGGCCATCGACAGCGTGGAGCGCGTCTCTTTACTGATTACTGACAGGCTGAAAAGCCCCATCCGCTGCCTGTTCGACAACAACGAGGTAAAGCTGAACTGCACCACCTCCATGGGCCGCGCCAGCGACCAGCTGGATGTAGAGATGACCGGCCAAAGCGTGGAGATTGGCTTTAACAACCGCTACTTGCTGGAGGCACTGCGCAACACCGAGTGCGACGAGGTGAAAGTCCAGCTGGGCGGCCCCTTGAGCCCCATGAAAGTGGTGCCCAAGGAAGGGGACAGCTTCCTGTTCCTGGTGCTGCCTGTGCGGCTTAAGAGTGAATAAGGAGCTTTTTCTATGGAAATCATCCCCATTACAACCGAATTTATCCGGCTGGACGCGGCATTAAAGCTCTCCGGCCTGGTGGACACCGGCGGCCAAGCCAAGATGCTCATCCAAGAGGGACACGTGCTGGTGGGCGGCGAGCCCTGCCCCCTGCGGGGGAAGAAGCTCTACCCCGGGGACTCCTTTTCCCTGGGGGATAGGGAGTTTCAAGTGGCCCGGGCGGAGGGCTGACACCCTATGGTGGTGACACGCCTTGGCTGCCAGAACTTCCGCAACCTGCGGGACGGAGAGCTGTTCCCCTGCCCCGGGGTCAACGTGATTTATGGCGGCAACGCCCAGGGAAAGACAAATCTGCTGGAGGGGCTGTGGCTGTTCACCGGCGGGCACTCCTTCCGGGGGGCCAAGGATGTGGAGCTGCCCCGGCTGGATACCGCCACCGGCGAGAACGCCCCCACCGCCGCCTTGGCCTTGGACTTTTTCAGCGAGGGCCGGGAGCAGAAGGCTTTGCTCCAGTTTGAGAACGGCCGCCGCAGCTCCGTCATCAATGGGGTGAAGAAGAAGACAGGCTCCGCCTTGGTGGGCAAGGTCTGCGCGGTGATTTTCTCCCCGGAGCACCTGCTGCTGGTGAAGGAGGGCCCGGCCCGCCGCCGGGGCTTCCTGGACGGCGCTTTGTGCCAAATCCGGCCCAGCTACGCGGGGATGCTCCACGTGTACCAGCGGGCGCTGTCCCAGCGGAACGCCCTGTTAAAGGACATCGGCCGGTTCCCCGAGCTGCGGGACACCTTGGAGGTATGGGACGCCCGGCTCATCCAGCTGGGGGCCGCCGTCATGGAGGAGCGCCGCCGGTACGTAGAGAAAATAGCCCCCCAGGCCCAGGAGATTTACCGGGGCATTTCCCGGGGAAAGGAAGAGCTCTCCCTTTCCTATGCCCCCTCCCCCAGGCTCCCGGAGGGGAGTTCTCAACAGGATTGGATAGAATTGTTTAAAACCGAGCTGCGCCGCACCGAGGCCTCAGACGTGCGCTCGGGCTTTACCAGCGTGGGGCCCCACCGGGATGACTTGGAAATCACCTTGGGCGGGCTCTCCGCCCGGATGTACGGCTCCCAGGGGCAGCAGCGCAGCGCCGTGCTGGCCTTGAAGCTGGCCGAGGCCCAGGCCCTCTCCCAGCTGACGGGAGAGACGCCCATTGTTTTGCTGGACGACGTCATGAGCGAGCTGGACCAAAGCCGCCAGGACTATCTGCTGAACCACCTTCACGGCCGGCAGGTGTTCATCACCTGCTGCAGCCCGGAGACGGTGAGCCTACAGGAGACGGGCATGCGCTTCCGGGTGGAGGCCGGGGAGGTGTTCCCCGAAGAGGTAGAAAGGGCCGCGGGCCTGTAAGTGCTTGGCCCGGCGGGAGAGGACGCCAGGGGCAAGGCCTATCTCTCAAAAAAGCGGTGGGCATTTCCGGGACGTTTCCTGTTCTAAAACCCTAGGGCGCCGCTTTGCAGAAAGGCCCTCTGCCCCACCCACTGGAAAGGAGCGCACATCATGTACCTGCACTTGGGACAAGATACCATTGTGAACGAACGGGATATTGTGGGCGTGTTCGATTTGGACAACTCCACCGTCTCCCGGCACACTCGGGATTTCCTCTCCAAGGCCCAGAAGGAGGGCCGGGTGGTCAACGTCTCTATGGAGCTGCCCAAGTCCTTTGTGGTGTGCCGGCGGGATGGCCGCACCACGGTGTATATCTCTCAAATCTCCACCGCCACCTTGCTGCGGCGGGCCTCCTCCCTGGTGGGAGGCTGGTGACAAACCCACTACATTACTGGGAAAGGCTGGTTTTGCTATGCAGTATTTTGGAGTTCCCAAATGCCCCTATTGCAAAAAACGGGTGAACTTTATCCGCACCTGGTCCTTAAAGCGCCAGGGGGAGTATCAGTGCCCCCGGTGCGGCGGCATCTCCAATATCTTCCTCTCGCCGCTGGTGTATGTGTTCGCCTTGCTGGCGGTGTTTTCCGGCGCGGCGGTGTACTTCTTCCACAAGTTCATCTTGGATGATGTGGACTTGACCACGGTTTTCCAGGTGATTCTCCCCTTCGCGGTGTTTTTCCTGCTGAGCCTGTTCCTGGTCTACCTGGCAAAGCCGGTGATTAAGCGGGTGCCCCGGGAGGAGCAGGGGAAGAAAGCCCGTCCCCAGCCCACCGCGGAGGACAGGCGGGCGGCGGTCAGCTCATCCACCGGCCGGATTTACGCTGACCAGGGGGACTACCTTCCCCCCGTGGATTACCGCACCGGCCCTGTGCCCCAGCAGCCCCAGCCCGCGGCCCAGCGCCCCGCGCCGCCCCGGCAGGCCCC
>FR893713.1 GCA_000435395.1 Firmicutes bacterium CAG:94 | reverse complement strand
CCATGATAAAACGCAGGCAGTATTATGAGGCTTTGGAACTGGTAGCATAGTCAGTGATATCCTTGAGAAAAATGTGTCAACTAATCTTGACAATATCACTTTTTCTTTTTCTCAGCCCGGATAATTGCCTGTGTCACGCGACCAGTCACAGCCATGACGATCACGGTGGTGGCAACGGTAATGATACATACCGGCAGCCAAATGGGCTGTAACACGCCCCAGGATTCCAAAAGTCCTGCCCCCGCCGGAATAAACATGACCGGCATAATTTCAATCAGGAAAACAGCGGTCTCTTTGACGTGCTCTACTTTCACGAGACCGGATCGCAGCGCAATCAACATCAACACCAAACCATACACACTGGCCGGAATGGGCAGCGGAATGAGTATATGGAGCAGTTCTCCCAAAAATGTGATGAGTAAAATAATGCTGAACTGTTTGATAAATTTCACAAGCGTTCCTTCTTTCAACTGGTACTACCAGTTGAATTATAAAGCCTTATTTGAAAATGTCAAGAAAGAAAATGGCATTTTCTGAGAAATGATTGCGCATCTTGGTTGGGTCAGGGAAGGTTATGTTTCCTGTCCCAGGCTGGCCAAGGACATAGAAAAAGGGATGAGACAACCTCGTCCCATCCCTTTTAGACTGTCTTATTTTCGCAACACCTTTTCCATGGCCTTGCCCTTGGCCAACTCATCCACCAGCTTGTCCAGGTAACGGATTTCCTGCATCAGCGGGTCTTCAATGGTCTCTACCTTTACTCCGCAGATGGATCCGGTGATCAACTTCCGGTTTGGGTTGGGAGCAGGGGCATTTCGGAAGAAATCTCCGTAGGTGATGCCGCTTTCCACCAAAGGGTTCAACTCTTCCTGACTGTACCCAGTGAGCCAGCAGGTGACCTGATCCACCTCCGACCGGGTACGGCCTTTTTTCTCTGCTTTGGCCACCAGAAGAGGGTATATCTTTTTCAGTTTCATTTGAAAGACTTTTTCATTGGTCATAGTAAGTTTCCTTTCCTATGTGAATCGTGTCCATCAATTCTCCAAATTTTTCCTTGGCCAAATACCAGGTTTCCTGGTCAAAGGTCACCAGGGTGACCTCCATGTCGTGCTCCAGCAGAAAGACCTCGATGGTTTCCACCGCCACCTTCAGTGCCTGGTCCTTGGGGTACGATCATCAAATTAGGAGAAAGAAAAGATGGGAGAGATAATTTATAAAAAACAATTTCACAGGGAACCGATAGATGAAACCGAACCGGAGGTTGCAAACTTTACGGATAGCGGCAATGCTCCATCGTTCGATGAAATCATGAAAGAGATTTATAGCAATGTTACTTATCTTGTGTTGCCGGGACGCGAAAAAAAGGCTCGCAATTTTATCCAGAAGGCCATAGAAATCTCAAATGATTATGAGCTTGACATTGAAATAAGGGAACATCTGAGCCACATATCAGTTACATACACCTTCGATTGCTGTGCCGGTATGGGCTTTTTGAAAAGCATCATTGAGATGGCTGATGACATCTCATTTTTTGACCATATCGGCGGCTACGATTTGGTCATGTCCCTCGACTTTTATACAAAGGCAGTATTCAAAAGAGGACGGCTTATTCAGCCCAAATGGTCAGACCTGAGTGAGTGAACGGCACTCAGGTTTTGTTTTTGGTCTAAAGCTCCAAGAACTTGAATTTTTTTGTAAATACGCAAAAGAACCTGTTGCGGCTTTCGAGTGTTTCCGCTATAATTATGATGTGTTTTTATATCCTCGCTGCATCTCGGAAAACAAGGAGCGTTGACATGAAGATAAGTTATAAGAAACTGTGGGTACTGCTTATGATCGACCACAGCCAAAACGCTCGCGAGGTAGCCGCTTCCACTAAGCGGAAGGAAAAGCTCCAAAAGCAGCTCAAGGAGTGCCGCGACTACGACGAGATGATCGCCCACCTCGCCCTGAGCCGTATCAAGCTGGACTTGGATGACGGCGTGAAGGTCAACTACCGCAAACTCCAGACCGCAGGCGATGGGAAGTTCTATGAGGTGTTGGCAGATTCCAAAAATATTATGGCTAAAGAGAAATAGACCAGAATTCCTATTCTCGTTGTATTTCTATAAACAAATAGGTTACAATCAATGATAGCATCGCTCTAATCAAAACGAAAAGGGGGAATAAATTTTGAGCTTCAAAATCAAAGCGGCTGAACTACAAAACTATGGGAATATCTCTGCATTTAGATGTTCAGAGTTTTCTAACATCAACCTTATCATTGGTGAAAATGCAACAGGCAAAACTTTTCTTTTGAAAGCACTTTATTCAGCTATTCGCTCAATGGAGGACTATAAGCGTGGGGACGATATTCGTTCTATGAATGAAATTCTCGCCGAAAAACTTCGGTGGACGTTTCAGGTTGAAAAGTTGGGAGATCTTGTGTACCGTTCGTCGGACGATCCCCTGTGCTTTAAAGTGGAGACAGATCACGAACAGAACTGTATGGAATATCAGTTTTCTCAGAGTACTACTACAAAGGTTGTTAATGTGACTGCGCCGGAAGCTCAGAAAGAAGGCAACTCTATCTTTATCCCTGCAAAAGAAGTGCTTTCTCTCTTTTCGGTCATTTTGAAATCAAGAGAAGTTGATAAGTCTTTTGGATTTGATGACACTTATTATGATTTGGTAAAAGCTCTTCGGATTTCGCCTTCCAGAGGGAAAAATTATAACGCATTCTCGAAAGCTCGGAAAAGACTGAATGATGTTATCAGCGGGAAAGTCGACTATGACGAGGACAGTGGAAAATGGTATTATAAAAATGATACAAACCAAAAATTTGCCATTGGTGCAACAGCAGAAGGCGTTAAGAAAATCTCTATAATGGATCGACTGCTTGGAAATGGCTATATAAACAAGGAATCCATCTTGTTTATAGACGAATTAGAATCTGCACTGCATCCCAAGGCAATCTGTGATTTTTTAGATATGATTGCTGACATTTCTCACGAGATAGGGATTCAAGTGTTTATTTCCACTCACTCCTATTTTGTGATTAAAAAGCTGTTCTTAATTGCTTTGAAATACCCTAATGAAGTAACTTGTATCTCTCTAACCAAGGACAATGAACCTCAAATCTGTAATCTCAGCGATGGGATGCCAAAAAACTCCATCATTCAGACATCGGTTGATCTCTACCGACAGGAAATTACAGAGGTGTTATGATGGGAGTAATCATTAGAGAGTCTGGAATGGAGTTTTGAGAATATGATGAGAATCAGGTTTTCCGAATTGAAGCAAGTGAGCAGTATACAAAGAACCTTCGTCAAAATGGAATAAAATCTTGTGAATTTATTTTACGAAGGGGGAACAATCTCTATTTCATCGAGGCAAAATCTTCATGTCCAAGACAGATCTTGGCAGGTATTCCATCCGATGAGAAAGAGAAGAAGAAAAAAGCGTATGACAAGTATATAAATGAGATCGTTTTGACAATGCGTCATTCTTTATCTCTGTATGGAAATATACTCTTGAAAAGATATTCGCAAAACAATATTCCTAATGCTATGGTAAATCCAAATCTGTTAGAGAAAGAAATCCACTTATTCTTAGTTATCAATACATCTGGCGCATGAGATCCTGATCCTGAGTTGGGGGAAACATTAAACCAATATCTGAATGATGTATTAAGAATTTGGAGGATTAAAAGGTTATTGGTAATTACAGAAAGAGATGCTAAAGATAAACACTTCATTTCATATTGTAATAATCATCAACACTCTAATATTAAAAATGGTGTCATTGACCCCAAAGAGCGTGACACCAATGACACCAAAGTTGAACCCAATGACACCAATGAAGAAGCGATCCTGAGCATCATCCTGAAAAATCCGCAAGCAACACAAGGGGCGATTGCGAAAGAAGTGGAGGCATCTCTTTCCACTGTCAAGCGCATCATGCGCAGCCTTCAAAAGAGCGGTAAGCTGCGGCGTGAAGGAACCAATCGAAACGGCTCGTGGGTAGTCACAGGCCAAAAGGAGTAAGCGGCATGGCAGAAATGAACATCAAACAAATCATAGACCGTCTGAATGCGGAGTTTACCGGCGACACCCGTAAACTCGTCTTTTGGTACGATGACAACGGCGAATTTGTGGAGGATATGCAGAATGTGGAGCTTGAAAATGCCAAGGTCTACTTTTTGCAGGCTGACAACCAGTTTGCCACCAAGCTTTTTCTGGAACGGCAGGACACCACAACAAACTACCTCATCTACGCGCCCTTCCCAAAGCCGGATGTGCGGGACAACCATTTAGAGGACACGCTACTCTAAGCTGTACATTGCCAACTGCGGATGTCTGCCGGAAAACTGGACGCTGGAAAACCTGATGAACAAGCACGCTTCCAGCCCCTACAACCCCAATATTGCCCATGTGTTCTATCTGGCAGGCTTCATTGAGAGCTGGGGCCGGGCTATTGAGAAAATCTGCTCTGCCTGTGAAAGGGACGGCGTACCGCAACCGGAATATACCATCAATCCCGGTGACATTATGATAAAATTCACCGCACCGGAAGATCGGGTCATCCGTTCTGTTACCGGCAGGGTGACAGAAAAGGTAACAGATAAGGTGACAGATACGCTGGATGAGACATCACTGAAAATTCTGAATCTCCTTGCCGTCGATCCAGCATACACAACGACTTTCCTTGCCGAAAACCTGTCTCTGAGCCGGAAAACCGTGTCGCTTAGATTAAAAATGCTCAAAGGGGCTGGCGTGATTGAGCGCATCGGTTCCGACCGCAAAGGATACTGGAAATTACTCAAATAAAACAAAATGCCCTCACGGCAGGTTGACAAAGCTTGCTGTGAGGGCATTGCTGATTATTCCGTGTAAACAAGTTCATGCAGGACGATTTCTTCGGCCCGGCTGTGGATGCTGTTCATCCGACGCACCCACTCCATCTGATCGGCGGCTTTCAGTGCCTCGGTCACGCCTTCCCGGCGCATCAGGGCAGTCTCGATGATGTCCAGCCGGGTTTTGCAGGCAGCGTCGATCTCTGCCAAATGGGGAAAGAGTTTTTTCCGTGAGCAGCAGGATACTGTAAATGGCCGGACGATACTCCTTTAGATAGGCGTGTCGCATCCGTCCATATTTGCCGATGTGATATTCCGTTGTGTCTTTTAGGACGAGGTCGGGGATCAGGTAGTCCCCATATTGCGTGTAGGTCAGTTCTATAGTGACCTCCTTTGTGGGAATGTGTGGTTGGCAGGTGCGAGTAGGTGTGAGGGCATCCCTCCTTCATCACAACTGTCTTTTCATTCGCCACAAATGAGCCGCAGTCATGATGTAATTTT
>FR893712.1 GCA_000435395.1 Firmicutes bacterium CAG:94 | reverse complement strand
CGGGGGTCATCGACACCCCCATGAACGGCGACCTCTCCCCAGAGGATGTAGCCGCCCTGCGGGAGGAGACGCCCCTGGGCCGCACCGGCACCCCCCGGGAGGCCGGGGAGGCCATCGCCTACCTGCTGGAGGCGGAGTTCCTCACCGGCCAGGTGCTGGGCCTCAACGGGGGCATGGTGGTGTGAGAGGGCTCCCCCTGCAGGATTTTGGCGGGGCACTTGCTTGGCGCCGGATCGCCTTTTCCGGCGGCGGCGCCTGTCCCTTAGGAATATTTGACAAATCAGTCCATTTCTTATAAAATAAAGAGGTTACTCCCCCTGGTGGCAAGGGCCCGGATTTCCTGGGGAAAATCCAGGGGGACCACATGGAAAAAAACAAGAATTTTGACAGGAGAACAATCATGAGCTTTCAGATTCTGGGCACGGGCAGCTTTGCGCCGGAAAAGATTGTCACCAACGACGACCTTTCCCACATGGTAGAGACCTCGGACGAGTGGATCACAAAACGGGTGGGCGTAAAACAACGCCATGTATGCACCACGGAAACCGCCACCGACATGGGCGTGGCGGCGGCCCGGCGCGCCCTGGAGAACAGCGGCGTAAAGCCCGAGGAGCTGGATATGATCATTGCCGCCACCATCAGCGCGGACACCATCTCCCCCGGCTTGGCGGGCATGGTGCAAAACCGCATTGGGGCCCACTGCCCCTGTTTCGACATCAACGTGGCCTGCCCCGGCTTTCTCTATGCCCTGGACGTGGCCGACGGCTTCTTTGTGCGGGGGCGGGTGAAGAAGGTGCTGGTGGTCAGTGCCGAGCGCATGAGCGGCCTGATCGACTGGACCGACCGGAGCACCTGCGTCATCTTTGGCGACGGCGCCGGGGCCGCGGTGCTGGGCGAGGGGGAAGGGTACCTTTCCTCAGTGCTCACCACAAAGGGCGGCGAGGATGTGATCTCCATCCCCACCAAGTGGGATAACTCCCCCTTCTACGAGCACCAGCTGAAGAAAAACGTGGTGAATATGCAGGGGCAGGAAACCTATAAATTTGCTGTCACCTCTATGGTGCGGGACGTTCGCCAGGTGATGGAGGAGGCCGGCATTACAGGCGACCAGGTGAAGGCGGTCATCCCCCACCAGGCCAACTACCGCATTATCAACGAGGCCCGGCGGCGCCTGCCGGAGATCGCCCCGGAGAAGTTCCTCATCAACATCGACCGCTATGGCAACACCTCTTCCGCCAGTGAGCCCATCCTGCTGGATGAGGCCAACCGCCAGGGCCTGCTGCAGCGGGGCGACTATGTGGTGCTTACCGCCTTTGGCGGCGGCCTTTCCACCGCGGCTTGCGTAGTTCGCTGGTAAATTTTCAATTTCCCAGCGAACCCGGAGTTTTCCTTCGAGATGCGAAACATCTCGATTTTGGCAGGAGCTGCCAAAACCGCCAAACATCGGCCCGGGGTTTTCCTGTAAGGCACGAAACGCCTGGGTTTTGGCGGAAGGACACGCCGAAACCGGAAAACGTCCCGCTTTCACTTGGCGGGGGAAGGGCCGGCACAGGCTGGCACAGCCGCGCGAGCTGGAAATTTTCCCAGACAGTTGCTTTTTAGCGAGTATAGTAAGACACTTTAAGGCGGGCCCAGCCCGCCGGGAAAGGATGGAATGTCATGATTAAAACGCCCATCTGCGACCTTTTGGGCATTGAGTACCCCATTTTCCAGGGCGGCATGGCCTGGATTTCCGACGGGAAGCTGGCGGCGGCCGTTTCCAACGGCGGCGGCCTGGGGATTATCTCCGCCATGAACGCCAACGCCGAGTATCTGAAAAAGCAGATTGACCTGGCCCGCAGCCTGACCGACAAGCCCTTTGGCGTAAACATCATGCTGATGTCCCCCTTCGCCGAGGAGGTGGCCCAGCTGGTGGCCCAGGAGAAGGTGGCCGTGGTGACCACCGGCGCCGGGAACCCCTCCCGCTACATGCCCATGTGGCTGGAGGCCGGCATCAAGGTTATCCCCGTGGT
>FR893711.1 GCA_000435395.1 Firmicutes bacterium CAG:94 | reverse complement strand
GAGCTCTTCGGCACAGGGGCCGTGGAGCTGGCCCAGTGGGTGGAGGCCAACACCGACCCCGGGTCGGTCATCCTCACCGACACCCGCCACAACAACGAAATCGCCTCCTTAGCCGGGCGCAATGTGGTGTGCGGCTCCCCGTCTTACCTCTACTACCACGGCCTGTCCTATGACAGGGCCCAGCGGGACGTGGGGCAGATGTACGCCGCCCCCCAGGAGAGCCAGGTCCTGCTGGCCCAGTACCAGGTCCGCTACATTTTGGTCAGCGATTTCGAGCGCGGCTCCTACCCCGTAAACCAGGCGGCCCTGGACGCCCTCTACCCCCGGGTCTACGACGACGGCAGCCGCGTGCTATACCAAGTGACAGAACAGGAGGACATCCCATGAGCAACCAGACAAAGGCCGCAGGCGGCCTTTCCGACCCCGGCCGCATCAAAGAGGTGCTTTCCCGCCACGGGTTCCACTTTTCCAAGGCCCTGGGGCAGAACTTCCTCATCAACCCCACCGTGTGCCCCCGCATGGCCCAGGCCTGCGGCGCCGGGGACTGCAAGGGCGTCATCGAGGTGGGCCCGGGCATTGGCGTGCTCACCTGGGAGCTGTCCCAGGTGGCGGAGAAGGTCTGCGCCATCGAGCTGGACTCCCGGCTGTTCCCCGTGCTGGAGGAGACTCTGGCCGGCCGGGACAACGTGAAAATCATCCCCGGCGACGTGATGAAGCTGGATTTGGCCCAGCTCATCCAAGAGGAGTTCGGGGGCGGCCCGGTGTGCGTGTGCGCCAACCTGCCCTATTACATCACCTCCCCGGTGATTCTCCGCCTGCTGGAGGAGCACCTGCCCCTGACGTCCATCACGGTGATGGTGCAGAAGGAGGCCGCCGCCCGGCTGTGCGCCGCCCCCGGCTCCAAGGAGTGCGGCGCGGTGAGCGTGGCGGTGCACTACCGCAGCAAGCCCCAGGTGCTGTTCCCTGTGGGCCGGGGGAGCTTTATGCCCCCGCCCAAGGTGGATTCCGCCGTCATCCGCCTGGACGTGCTGCAGCAGCCCCCGGTGGCTGTGGAGGACGAGAAGTGGTTCTTCCAGGTGGCCCGGGGGGCCTTTGCCCAGCGCCGCAAAACCGCGGCCAACTCCATCTCCGCCACGCTGGGGGTGCCCAAGCCCCAGGTGGAGCAGGCCCTGCTGGCCGCCGGGGTGGCCGCCAACATCCGCGCCGAGCGCCTCACCTTGGAGCAGCTCGCCGCCTTGGCCGGGGCCTTGGGGGAAAGCTTGCCTCTTGCGTCCCGGGGAAAAACCGTGTAGAATAGAGAAAAACACTGGAAAGAAGGGGAGACACTGTGACAGAAGTGGAACGCAGGCTGTACCGCTTGCTGCTGTTTTTTGACGCCGCCGCCATTGTCATCAGCATGGTGGCCGGGCCGCTGCATCACACCTCTATGGCCATCGGGGCCGCCATCAGCGCGGGGATCATCTCCCTGTGCCTGGTGGCCTATGGGCTGTACTTCTGGCCCTGGAAAAAGTAGTTTTGGAAAGAAGGCTTCCCATGCTCCGTTTCGCCACGCCCCAG
>FR893710.1:7398-8760 GCA_000435395.1 Firmicutes bacterium CAG:94 | reverse complement strand
CCACACCTCGCCACCGCCGGGCAGGGCGGCGATGACCGCCCCCTGGATGTCCGCCGTGGGAAGGAGGGCTTCCGCTTCCTCCCCTTGGGCGTCGCCCCGGGCGATGAAGTCCCCCTCCACGCTGCCCACCAGGCGGGTAAAGCCCGCGCCGTACAGCACCACGTCGCCCAGCTGGTAGCTCTCCCGGGGGACGGCCACCGCCAAGCTGCCCTGCTCCAGGGCCGGTGCCATGGCGTCCCCTTCCACCGGCGCCAAGATAAGCCCGCCCACGGCCAGCTCCTCTTGGTGGAACACCTGCCGCTGCACCGTCAGCCAGAGGCTTCCCCCCAGCACCAGGCACAGCAGCACGGCCAGCACCACCCGCAGGCCCTTAATGGCTCCCATGGCCTTCGCCCCCTTCCAGCGCCAGCTCCATGGCGAAGTTCTCCAGCAGCACGCCGCGGCGCTCCACCTGCTGGGCGTACAGCATCCGATAGCCCCTCCTCTCAAAAAAGGGCCGTGCCGTGCGGGAGGCATGCACCGTCACCCGCTGGGCCCCAAGGCCGTGGGCGAAGCCCTCCAAGGCGTGGGCAATGGCCGTGGCCACTCCCCGGCCCTGGAAGTCCCGGTGGACGTAGAGCCTGTCGAAATAGCCGGTGCTGTCCATGTCCCCAAAGCCCAGCAGCTGGCCTTCCCGCTCCGCCACCACGGTGTAGTGGGCGGCCAGGCTCTCTCCCCAGGCGGCCCGGTCCACGCTCTCCGGGGAGGGCACCCAGGCGTCCACCTCCGCCGGGGAGTAGTCCCCCAGGTTCACCTCGTGGACGGTCTCGTAAAACAGCTGGATAAGGCCCTCCAAGTCCTGGGGCCGGTACAGCCGCAGCCGGAAGTCCCCGGCGCGCTCCCCCAGGGCCAAAGTGGGGGCTGTGTCCGCCAGCAAAAACCGGGCCACGCCGTCCTCTGTGTTGGCGGGAATCACCTGCCCCGCGGCCTGGCGCAGCTGGGGCACGGCGTTGGCCACGGCGCAGCGGACGTCCGCCTCCTCCAGCAGGGGGATGTCGTTGAGGCCGTCCCCAAAGGCTGTCATGCGCTGGCAGCCCAGGCGCTCTTTCAGCCAGGCGGCAGCCTGGGCCTTGGTGGCGGCGGCGGACATCACCTCCAGCCAGAACTCCCCGGGCTGGTAGATTTCCTCCTGGAGCAGCACCGAGAGGGCCTTGTCCTGGCGCAGCGTCTCGTAGGCGGGGAGCAGTTCCTCCCGGCCGCCGATGCAGGTGAAGTAGAACACCTCCCCCTGGTAGAGGGCTTCCTCATCGGCCACGGGCAGCAGCCGCTCGTCCCGCTGGCGGGAGGCCACATACCGGGCCACCCCGGGGCTCTCCTTTTCCG
>FR893710.1:0-7387 GCA_000435395.1 Firmicutes bacterium CAG:94 | reverse complement strand
CACCCCGGGGCTCTCCTTTTCCGGCCGCCACAGCACCCGCTCCACCCCCTGGGCCATGGTGTACACCAAGGGGGAGATGCCCGCCTCGCCAAACACCTGCCGGGCCCGGGCCACGCTGGGGCCTGGCAAAAGCTGGCGCAGCAAAGTCTCCCGGCGCTCCCCCCGGCGGATGAAGGCCCCATTGTAGATGATAACCGGCAGGCTCTTGGTCAGGCCCCGGGTCACCACGTCCGCCGAATGCTGGGAGCGGGCCGTGGCATAGGTGAAGGCCATCCCCTGCTCCACCAGGCGGTTCAGCACCCGGATGGTAAACGGCGACAGGTCCTCCCGCGGGGTGAGAAGGGTGCCGTCCAAGTCTGAGACGTATAGGGTTTTATCCATAGCTTTCCTCTCCCTTTTCTCCATACGATACCCTCATTTTAGCACAAGTCCCCCAAAAAAGCCACGGCGGAAAAAGCTCTTTTAGATATTTTTGAAAACTTTTGGAACCTCCTTGCCGAAATGCCCGAAAAGAAAAGAAGCCCAGGGCGTTCCTGGGCTTCTTGTTTTATGGGTTTTGGGGCGGCCTTACTGGCTCTCCCCGGAAGGAAAAAAGCCTCTGCTGGCAACCAGTCCCGAAGAAAGGCGTTAAGTCCACAGCCTCACCGGCCGGGAAAGGCGGGGCTGCGCCCCTATTTCCCTAGTCTTTCTCATGCGCTGCGCGCCGGTAAAACCGCAGGGGCTTTGCCCCCGCACCCCCACAGCCTTTGAAAAGGCTGGCGAAACTTTTACGCCGCTTCGCGGTTGTGCTTTTTACAGCAAGCTCTTATACAGTTCTGCAATCTCTTCCTCACTGGTGTCACGGGGATTGCCGGGGAAGTAAACCGCCGGAGGCGGTTTACAGGGAGAATCCCTCGAAGTCTGAGAGACTTCGTTTTCGCTGGGCGAAAAACCGGGATTCTCTCCCCTATTGCCTTCCTAGCTTACAGCAAGCTCTTATACAGCTGGGCAATCTCTTCTTCGCTGGTATCCCTCGGGTTGCCGGGGAAGTAAACCGCCGGAGGCGGTTTACAGGGAGAATCCCTCGAAGTCTGAGAGACTTCGAGGGATTCTCTCCCCTATGGCCTTCCTAGCTTACAGCAAGCTCTTATACAGTTGGGCAATTTCTTCCTCGCTGGTATCCCTCGGATTGCCGGGGCAGCAGGCGTCGGCGTAGGCGGACTGGGACAGGAACGCCACGTCCTCCTCCTTCAAAATGCCCTTGAGGTTCTGGGGGATGCCCACGTCCAGGGACAGCTGCTTCACCGCGGCGATGGTGGCGTCGGCGGCTTCCTCGTCGGTCATGTTGTCAATGCCGGGCACCTGCATGGCCTTGCCGATGGCGCGGTAGCGCTTGCCAGCCACGGGCTTGTTGTACTCCAGGCCGGTGGGCAGGATGATGGCGCAGGCCACGCCGTGGGGGGTGTCATACAGGGCGGACAGGCCGTGTGCCATGGAGTGGACAATGCCCAGGCCCACGTTGGAGAAGCCCATGCCGGCGATGTACTGGCCCAAAGCCATGCCCTCGCGGCCTTCGGGGGTGTTCTCCACAGCGCCCCGCAGGGATTTGGCGATGATTTCAATGGCCTTCAGGTGGAACATGTCCGAGAGCTCCCAGGCGCCCTTGGTGATGTAGCCCTCGATGGCGTGGGTCAAAGCGTCCATGCCGGTGGCGGCGGTAAGGCCCTTGGGCATGGAGGCCATCATGTCGGGGTCAACAATGGCCACCACGGGGATGTCGTGGGGGTCCACGCAGACGAACTTGCGGTTCTTCTCCACGTCGGTGATGACGTAGTTGATGGTGACCTCCGCGGCGGTGCCGGCGGTGGTGGGCACAGCGATGATGGGCAGGCAGGGGTTCTTGGTGTCGGCGGTGCCCTCCAGGGAGCGCACGTCGGCGAACTCGGGGTTGGTGACGATGATGCCGATGGCCTTGGCGGTATCCATGGAGGAGCCGCCGCCAATGGCGATGATGTAATCGGCCTGGGCGGCCTTGGCAGCCTCCACGCCGTCCTTCACGTTCTCAATGGTGGGGTTGGGCTTGATTTCGGAGTAGACCTGATAGGCCAGCCCAGCGGCGTCCAGCACGTCGGTGACCTTCTTGGTGACGCCGAACTTCAGCAGGTCGGGGTCGGTGCAGAGCAGGGCCTTCTTCAGGCCGCGGCTGGTCACTTCCCCGGCAATCTCCTGAATAGCGCCCTTGCCGTGATAAGACCTCTCATTCAAAATAAAACGGTTTGCCATGATAAAGACTTCCTTTCCTGTGTTCCCTTTTGCCTAGGGGAAGCCTGGCTTTCCCTGGGGAAGGGCCTGTTAAAAGTGTAGCAATATTGGCGGAAAATTACAAGGGACAAATTGTAAAAAACGTTTGAATATCCAAAACATTTTACCCAAAAAAAGCAGCAGCCCGCCAGAAAGCCAGCCGTTCCACCCACTGGGACAAGCCCCTCTACAAAGAAAGCCCCCTGGCTGCCGCCAAGGGGATGTTTCACTCTTTCTCTGTGTTGCTCTCCAGCAGCCGCTGGATGCCCTCGTCGGTGTAGGAGAGCAGCTTGCCAAACCGCCAGGCGATATCCCGGCGCGCCTGGCCGTAGGTGCCCTGGGCCAGGGCGGCTTTCTTCTCCCCCTTCAGGGCCAGGTACTCCTGGAGGGCGCTGCCCTCTTGGTAGAACAAAGCGTTGTACTTCCCCTGGTTCAGGGACAGGGGGAACAAGTCCGTTAAAAAGGCCTCGTCCTCCACGTAGAGCTTGACGCCGTACTTCCGGCACAGCTCCTCGAAATAGGGCAGGTACTGGTCCCGCTCCTGGGGGGAGTCGCAGGGGTGGGCCAAGGCCAGGCGCTTCACCCCCGCCCGGACCATCTCGCAGAAGCAGTCCGCTGCCCCCAGCTCATAGGAAAAGGTATCAATGGGTTTCATGGTCGTCCTCCTTGGTAGATTCCTTCCCGCCTTTGGGCGCCAGCTGGCCCAGGGCCGCCCCCAGCAGCATCCCCAAAGACATGGCCAGGCCCAGCTCCATGTGCAGCGCGTCCGCCAGGCCCACGCCCAAGGCCAGCCCCAGGCACATGCCCTCGGTGAGGTAGTTCTTCCTGCCCCGGCGGCCGTTGGCGGCCAGCAGGGCGATGGTCAGCCCCATGGCCACAAAGGGCAGGGCCGCGTTGAAAAATTCTGCCATATCCGCTTCCTCCTCGTGTCAATCCTCCAGCACCTTCTCCAGGAAGATGCGCTCCCGAAAAATGCCGTTGCGCTGGGCCTTTTCGCTTCTGGCGTGGCGGATTTCCCAATCCGTCCAGCCCTGCAGGTGGGCCAGCTCCTCCAGCACCTCGATAATGTCCCCCAGCTCGTCCAGAGTGCGCTCCTCCAGGAACTCCCCCACCTCTTCCCGGAGCTTGTTCTCCAGGCACTGGACGTACTCCTCGTCCCCCAAGGTGCGGATAACCGGTGTGCCTCCCTGCTCGCGGATGATGTCGGGCACATTGTCCCGCACCAGCTTGTTGTAGATATGCTCTTTCATACGGTCCGCCACGTCTCCTTTCTGAAATATTTTGAAAACCCCAGCCCCCGGCGCGGACGTGCGCTAGCCGCCCGATGGGCACGAGCGGCAGCGAGCTGCCATAAGCGCGATGTGACTGCGGAGGCACTCCGCTTGCACGCGCCACTGCTCGGTATGGGGCGGCTTTTTATACCACCTGGAAGATATAAAATTTCAAATAGTCGGTCTCAGGCACATTCCACACCTGCGGTGGGAAAGCCGCGCACTGCGGCTGTGCCGCAGAAACTCGCTCTCCCTGTTTCAGCGTTTCTCCCGCGCCACTGCTCGGTATGGGGCGGCTTTTTATACCACCTGGAAGATATAAAATTTCAAATAGTCGGTCTCAGGCACATTCCACACCTGCGGTGGGCAAGCCGCGCACTGCGGCTGCGCCGCAGAAACTCGTTCTCCCTGTTTCAGCTTGGTTGCACGCGCCACAGTACGGTATGGGGCGGGTTTTTATACCACTTGGAAGATGTAGAACTTCAAATAATCCGTTTCAGGCACATTCCATAAGATGGGATGGTCCGGGCCCTGGGCGCGGGCCTCCACCAGGCGCAGCTCCACCTGGGCGTCGCTGGCGGCGCTTTGGAGCATCTTCCGGAACAGGGCGTCCGTCATAAAGTGGGAGCAGGAACAGGTGGCCAGGTACCCGCCCCGGGGCAGGGCCTTCATGGCCCGATAGTTGATTTCCTTGTAGCCCCGCTCCGCGTTTTTCACCGTCTTACCGGACTTGGTAAAGGCCGGCGGGTCCAGGATGATGTAGTCGTACTCTCCCGGGGTCAGGCTGGGCAGCAAATCAAAGACGTTGGCCACCTCGTACTCCACGGAGAGGCCGTTGCGGGCGGCGTTCTCTTTGGCGCAGGCGATGGCCGTCTCGCTGACATCCACCGAGTGCACCCGCTTGGCCCCGGCCTTGGCGCAGTTGAGCCCAAAGGAGCCGGTGTGGGTGAAGCAGTCCAGCACGGACTTTCCCGGGGCGATGCGGGCGGCCGCGGCCCGGTTGTATTTCTGGTCCAGGAAAAAGCCGGTCTTCTGGCCGTTCTCAAAGTCCACCAGGTAGCGGATGCCGTTTTCCACAATCTCCGTCTGGGTAGATTCCGGAAGGGGCTTACCCTCCAGGGGGTACCAGCCCTTGTTCTGCTCCAGGCCTTCCAGCTCCCGTATCTTCACATCGTTGCGCTGGTAAATCCCCCGGATGGGCTGGCCGCCGGCCTCCATGGCCTGCACCAGGGCAGGGAAAATCCAGTCCTTGCGCAGCTCGGTGCCCAGGCACAGCGTCTGGGTGACTAAAATGTCCCCGAACTTGTCCACGGTCAGGCCGGGGAAGCGGTCGGCCTCCCCAAAGATGACGCGGCAGCTGTCCACGTCCGGGCCCATGACGGTTTTGCGGTAGTCCCAGGCGTACTGGGCCCGCCGGGCGAAAAAGGCCTGGTCGAACTTATCGTTGGCGTTTTGGGAGAGCAGCCGCACCCGGATTTTCGAGTGGGAGTTGTAATACCCCGTGCCCAGGTACCGGCCCTTGGGGCTGCGCACGTCGCAGAGGGCGCCGTCCTCCGGGGTGCCCTCCTGGGCGGTAATCTCGTTGTCGAACACCCAGGGGTGGCCCTCCTGGGCGCGCTTGGTCCCCCGGGCGTCGATGGTGACAAAGGGGTAAGGCCGTTCTGTCTTCATGGGTTTGCTCCTTTCTGGGGCTGCTGGGGCCGCAGCAGGCGGTCCCTGTTTCTCTTATAATACACCACACCGGCCACATCTGCCAAGGCCCAACCGATGGGAACGCTCCACCAAATGCCCACCACCCCAATGGCGGGGATGGCCGACAGGGCATAGGCCAAGGCCACCCGGGTGCCCAGGGAAATCACCGTGAGCACCAGGGACATCCCCGGCCGCTGGATGGCCCGGTACAGGCCGTAGAGCAAAAACAAAATGCCAATGCCCACGTAGAAGGCGCCCTCAACGCGCAGGTACTGCACCCCCACCGCCAGGATTTCCCTCTCCTCCGGCTTGACGAAAAGCAGCAGCAAGGGCTCGGCGAAGACGCACACCAGCACGGAGACAGCCCCGGAGAACACCGCCGCGGCAAGCACCGCGCTCCGTATGCCCTTGCGGATGCGGCCCATGTCCCGGGCGCCGTAGTTCTGGGCGATAAAGGTGGAGAAGGCGTTGCCAAAGTCCTGCACGGGCATGTAGGCGAAGGAATCTATCTTCACGGCGGCGGCGAAGGCGGCCATCACCACGGTGCCAAAGGAGTTCACCAGCCCCTGCACCATCAAAATGCCGAAGTTCATCACCGACTGCTGCACGCAGGTGAGCAGGGAGAACCGGGCAATCTCCCCCACCCTGTCCCTTTTCCAGTAGACGTCCTGGCGGCTGGGGCGCAGGTGAGCCATGCGCTTCCAGGTGTACACCAGCAGCCCCACCCCAGACACCCACTGGGAAAAGCTGGTGGCAAAGGCCGCCCCGGCCACGCCCCAGGGCACCGCCACCACAAACACCAAGTCCAGCACAATGTTCAGCACCGCGCTGACGCCCAAGAACACCAAAGGCGTGGCGGAGTTCCCCACGGCCCGCAGCAGGCTGGCAAAGTAATTGTACAGGAAGGTGCCCCCAATGCCCCAGAAAATCACCCACAGGTAGGAGCGCATCAGGGGGATGACGTCCGCCGGCACCTGGAGCAGCGCCATCATGGGGTCGATGAGCAAAAACACCGCCACATTCAGGGCCACGGTAAAGCCGCCAATCAGCAAAAAGGACAGGGACAGGCTGTTTTTCAGCCGGGGCAGGTCGCCCTCCCCAAAGCGGATGGAGAACACCGCCCCGCTGCCCATGCACATCCCCAGCAGAATGGAGGTGAGGAAGGTCATCAGCGTGTAAGAGGAGCCCACCGCCGCCAAGGCCGTGGACCCCAGAAACTGGCCCACAATCAGCGTGTCGGCCACGTTGTAAAACTGCTGGAACAGGTTGCCCAAAATCATGGGCAGGGCAAACAGCAGCATGCTTTTGGTGACAGGGCCTTGGGTCAAATCCCGGTTCATGGGTACATCTTCCTTTCGAAAGTTTTTTCTTGCGTTTCGAAAGGATTATAACAAACGGAATTTCTAAAGTCAATCTTCGCTTTACATTTCGCAGAAAACCCGGTATACTATTCCCAGCGAAAGGAGGGGCACCTATGTTTTTAGAAGGTTTGGACGCCCTGGACCAACAGATTGTTTCCCTGCTCATCGAGAACGCCCGGCTCTCCTACTCGGACATTGGGGAGAAGGTGGGCCTTTCCCGGGTGGCGGTGAAAAGCCGCATCCAGGCCCTGGAGCAGCGGGGCGTCATCGAGGAGTACACCACCATCATCAACCCCCAGAAAATCAGCGGGGCGGTGTCCTGCTACTTTGAGCTGGAGTTCTCCCCCGGGGGCTTTGGGGAGGCCGTGGCCCGGCTGGAGGCCTGCCCCACCGTCACCCAAATCTACCGGGTGACCGGCAGCCACAAGCTCCACGTCCACGCCGTGGCCGCCACCAACCAGGAGATGGAGGACCTGCTCCACCATGTCATCGATACCCTGCCCGGCCTGGAGGCCTGCAGCTGCAACGTCATCCTCTCCCGGATTAAGGACATCAAGGGCCTTCGGTTGTAGGTCACTTCCGGGTCAGCTTCACCACGCACTCGATGTGTTGGGTGTGGGGGAACATATCCACCGGCTGGATTTGCTCAATCTTGTAGTGGTTGGCCTGGAGGACGCCCAAGTCCCGTGAGAGGGTCTCCGGGTCGCAGGAGATGTACACCACCCGTTTGGGGGCGCAGGCGCACAGGGCCGTGAGGAACTCCCGGCTGGCCCCGGCCCGGGG
>FR893709.1 GCA_000435395.1 Firmicutes bacterium CAG:94 | reverse complement strand
TGGGCTGGCTGCCCATCGGGCTTTCCGTGCCCATCGGCGTGGAGGAGAGCGCCGTCACGTGGCTGGATAGGCTGCGCCACGCCATTTTGCCCGCCTTGACCTTAAGCGTCACCGGCGTGGCCAACATCGCCCTGCACACCCGGGAGAAGCTGGTGGACGTCCTCTCCAGCGACTACGTCCTCTTGGCCCGGGCCAGGGGGGAGAGCCGGCGCTCCTTGGTGCTGCGCCACGGCCTGCGCAACGTGGCCCTGCCCGCCCTCACCTTGCAGTTTGGCTCCATCAGCGAGATTATCGGCGGCTCTGTGCTGGTGGAGCAGGTGTTCTCCTACCCCGGGCTGGGCCAGGCTGCCGTCACCGCTGGCCTGGGCAGCGACTTGCCCCTGCTGCTGGGCATCACGGTTATCACCTCCGCCTTGGTGTTTGGGGGCAACCTGGCCGCGGATCTGCTCTACGGCCTGGTGGACCCCCGCATCCGCAAGGGGGTGGGGAAGCGATGAAGCCGCGCAACCGAAGGCTCACCACCCTGTGGTTTGTGGGGGGAGCCGCCCTGTTTTTGCTGGCCGTCACCGTGGCGGGCCTCCTGCTGGAGGAGCGCGCCATGGTGACGGATTTCTCCCGCCAGAACCTGGCTCCCAGCCTGGCCGCGCCCTTTGGCACCGACTGGATGGGCCGGGATATGCTGGCCCGCACCTTGGCAGGCCTCTCGTTGAGCATCCGCATTGGGCTGCTCACCGCCGCTGTCAGCGCGGGGGTGGCCTTGGCTTTGGGCATCCTGTCCGCCGTGTTTGGCGGCTGGGTGGACGCATTCATCTCCTGGTGGATTGACTTGGTCATGGGAATCCCCCACATTTTGCTGGTCATCCTCCTGTCCATCGCCTGCGGCAGGGGGTTCACCGGCGTGGTGGTGGGGGTGGCCCTCAGCCATTGGACCTCCCTGGCCCGGGTCATCCGCGGGGAGGTGCTCCAGCTGAAAAGCGCCCCCTACCTGCTGGTGGCGGAGAAGCTGGGCGTCTCCCCCTGGAAGCGGGTGCGGCTCCACCTGCTGCCACACCTGCTGCCCCAGTTCCTCACCGGGCTGATTCTGCTCTTTCCCCACGCCATCCTCCACGAGGCCAGCGTCACCTTTCTGGGCTTTGTCCTTTCCTCGGAGCAGCCCGCCATCGGCGTCATCCTTTCCGAGAGCATGCGCTATCTCACCACCGGCAAGTGGTGGCTGGCCCTGTTCCCCGGGGCGGCCTTGGTGCTGGTGGTGGTGCTGTTCGCTTTGCTGGGGGAGCGCGTCCGCCTG
>FR893708.1 GCA_000435395.1 Firmicutes bacterium CAG:94 | reverse complement strand
CCCCCCGGCCCTACCGGCGCCACAGGCCCCCAGGGGGAAACCGGCCCCACAGGCGCCGTCCCGCCGGACAGCGCTGCGTCCTTTTACACATACCAAGCGCAGTTCTCCCAGGGGCAGCAGATGGATTTGTTTCCTGCCGTGACGGACCCCACCGGGGCCATCACCCAGCCGGGCAGCCAGACCATCGCCTTGCAGCCCGGGGACTACCTGGTCTCCTACAAGGTGTCCGCCACCTTGAGCCAGCCAGGCTATATGCAGGTGACCCCCAGCTATGGCGGCGCGCCCCACCTGGAGTACGGCGTCTACTTCGCCACCACGGCGACAGGCTCCAGCGCGGTGGGCTCGGCGCACTTCATTTTGCCGGCCCCCAGCGCCACCACCTTTTCCCTGACCTATTCCGGCTCTGTCCCAGCTCAGAACGGGGAGATAAACCTCACCTTCCTGCGCCTGCGCCGTCCTAGCTGAAAGCCGTCCGCCCCTCCCGCTGGGCGCGGGCGGCTTTTTCTGT
The DNA here is from genome assembly GCA_000435395.1 of Firmicutes bacterium CAG:94. Classification (GTDB taxonomy): domain Bacteria; phylum Bacillota; class Clostridia; order Oscillospirales; family Acutalibacteraceae; genus Acutalibacter; species Acutalibacter ornithocaccae. Next base: position 26,654 of record FR893708.1, on the reverse strand, counting down.
GGGAGGACGGGTCGAAAAGCACACAATTTAACTTGCGCTTTTGTGAAAAACAGTGTATAGTAAAGCTAAACCATCCCCGGGCTTTCCCGGGGCCGTGAAAGGGGAATGCCTGTGGAAGTGATAGATTTTGTCTGGCTGGGGATTGCCATCCTGGCCGCTGTGGTAGAGGCCGTTGTGCCCAGCCTGGTGTCCGTGTGGTTTGTGCCCGGCAGCCTGGCCGGCCTGGTTGTCAGCCTGTGCGGCGGCCCTATCTGGCTGCAAATCTTTGTGTTCCTGGCGGTTTCCTTGGCCTGCCTGGCCTTTACCCGGCCCTTGGCGAAGAAGCTGCTGGTCCATCACAAGGAGCGCACCAACGCCGATAGGGTGGTGGGCGCCACCGGCATTGTCATCCAGGACATCGACAATGTGGTTTCCACCGGCCGCGTCACGGTGATGGGCAACAGCTGGTCCGCCCGCTCCACCCAGAAGGACGGGAAAATCGAGGCGGGCAGCCGGGTGCGCATCGAAAGGATAGAGGGGGTCAAGCTGCTGGTCACCCCGGTGGAGCCCCCGCAGCCGTAAACAAACGAGATTATTGTGGAAAGAGGAGAGATAGTTATGGGTCCTGCTATGTTTGGCACGTTGGTTTTTGTTGTTATCTTGATTGTGTTCCTTTTGGCCATTATCGTGGCCAATATCAAAATTGTCCCCCAGGCCCACGCCTTTGTGGTGGAGCGCCTGGGCGCGTTCCACGCCAGCTGGGGCACCGGCCTCCACGTGAAGATCCCCTTTATCGACCGCATCGCCAAGAAGGTCAGCTTAAAGGAGCAGGTCATCGACTTCCCGCCCCAGCCTGTCATCACCAAGGACAACGTCACCATGCAGATTGACACGGTGGTCTATTTCCAAATTACCGACCCCAAGCTCTACGCCTACGGCGTGGAGAACCCCATCTCCGCCATTGAGAACCTCACCGCCACTACCTTGCGGAACATCATCGGCGAGATGGAGCTGGACCACACCCTCACCTCCCGGGACGTGATTAACAGCAAAATCCGGGTGGTGCTGGACGAGGCCACCGACGCCTGGGGCATCAAGGTCAACCGTGTGGAGCTGAAAAACATTGTGCCGCCCAAGGAAATCCAGGATTCCATGGAGAAGCAGATGAAGGCCGAGCGGGAGCGCCGGGCCAAAATCCTGGACGCCGAGGGCGAGAAGCGCAGCGCCATCCTCATCGCCGAGGGCGAGAAGGAGTCCGCCGTGCTGCGGGCCGAGGCCGTGAAGGAGACGAAAATCCGGGAGGCCCAGGGCGAGGCCGAGGCGGTGCTCACCGTGCAGCGGGCCGTGGCCGACGCCATCAAGTTGATGAACGAGGCCAACCCCAGCGAGCAGGTCATCGCCATCAAGAGCCTGGAGGCCTTTGAGAAGGCCGCCGACGGCAAGGCCACCAAGATTATCATCCCCTCCAACATCCAGAGCCTGGCGGGCCTGGCCACCTCCCTCAAGGAGCTGGTGGTGGATACGCCCCCCGCGGACAGAGGGTAAGCTGGAAACAAAGGGAAGCGCCCGGGCGCTTCCCTTTTCTATATTTCCCTATATTCCCCAAGGGAATCAAAACCCCCTCCGGGGCGGCTATACTAAGCTTAGAGAAGCGGCCCGCCGTGGCCGCGAAAGGAGGAGCTGCCTATGAAAAAGAACCGCCTGCTGCAGAAAGCCGCCTTGCTGTGCGCCGCCGCCCTGGCGCTGCCCTTTTGCCTAGGGGCCGCCCCGGAAAGCGCGCCCGGCGGGGGAGGGGATACCGTCCTGGTGGAGCCCCACATCATGCTCCCCGGGCCGGACGCCCCCACGCCCCAGCCCCTGCCCATCACCCCGCTGCCGGACTTGGATGGGGAAGGGCTCCCAGAAGGAGAGACGCCCCTGCTGCCCCTGGAATAAAGAACCATCGCGAAAGAGGACAGGCCTTGGCCTGCCCTTTTCTTTTTTGGGGAAACCTTGCGCTTTTCCCCGTTTCAGTGTATACTTCTACTGTATGTACTGTTTCTTGTTGATTTGGAAAGGATGGGATTGAGTATGAGTAAAAAAGTAGCGGTCATCATGGGCAGCGACAGTGACTTCCCCACGGTGTCCCCGGCCATAAAGCGCCTGAAGGGCTTCGGCATCCCGGTGGAGGTGAAGGTCATGTCCGCCCACCGCACCCCCGACGCCGCCGCGGAATTCTCCCGCACGGCCCGGGAGCAGGGCTTTGGCGTCATCATCGCCGCCGCGGGGAAAGCGGCCCACCTGGCCGGCGTGCTGGCGGCCCACACCACCTTGCCGGTCATCGGCATCCCGGTGAAGTCCTCCACCTTGGATGGCCTGGACGCGCTGCTCTCCACGGTGCAGATGCCCTCCGGTATCCCCGTGGCCACCGTGGCCATTGACGGCGCGGACAACGCCGCCATTTTGGCCTGCCAGATGCTGGCCCTCTCCGATGAGGACCTGGCCGCCCAGCTTCTCCAGATGAAGGCTGACATGGCCCAGGGCGTTGCCAAGAAGGACGCCGCCCTCCAGGAGAAGGTCGCCGCGCTGTAACACGGCTTAGAAAGCTTTTGCATTCGCCCCCTTTCTCTGCGGGGCGGGAAAGGGGAACGCTATGAAGAAAACGGTCATGCGCAAGTATGCCCAGCTGGCGGTGCGCCGGGGGGCCCATGTGAAAAAGGGCCAGGGCTGCGTCATCTACGCCCAGGTGGAGCAGCACGAGTTCGCCCAGCTGGTGGCCGAGGAGGCCTACCGCGCCGGCGCCAAGTGGGTGGAGATGCGCTGGGAGGACCAGGTTTGCACCAAGCTGAAATACCGCCACGAGACCTTGACCCAGCTCTCCCAGGTGGCGGAGTGGGAAAAGGCCCGCATGCAGCACTACGTGGACACGCTGCCCGCCATGATTCACATCTCCTCTGCGGACCCGGACGGTCTGAAGGGCGTCAACGTGGAGAAGATGCAGAAGTCCGGCGCCGCCCGTGGCATGGCCCTCAAGTCCTACCACGACGCTTTGGACAACAAGTACCAGTGGTGCATCATCGCCGTGCCCTCGAAAAAGTGGGCCAAGAAGGTCTTCCCCGGGGAGCGCACCAGCGCCGCGGTGGAGAAGCTGTGGGAGGCCATCCTCCAGACGGTGCGCGTCACCGAGGACAACGACCCCATGGCAGAGTGGGAGGCCCACGACAGGGGGCTGAAAGCCCACTGTGAAAAGCTCAACGCCCTGGATTTGGACTACCTCCACTACCAGGCGCCCAACGGCACGGACTTCAAGTGCTGGCTCATCCCGGAGGCCCAGTGGCACGGCGGCGGGGACACGCTGCCCGACGGCACCTTCTTTGACCCCAACATGCCTACGGAAGAGGTGTTCACCTCCCCCATGCGGGGCCGCTGCGAGGGGACGTTGGTCTCCACCATGCCCCTGTCCTACCAGGGCAACCTCATCGATAAGTTCTCCGTCACCTTTGAGAACGGCCGGGTGGTCTCCTGCCAGGCGGAGCAGGGCCAGGCCCTGTTAGAGCGCATGGTCGCCATGGACGAAGGCGCCGCCATGCTGGGCGAGCTGGCCCTGGTGCCGGTGGAGTCCCCCATCTACCAGCAGGGCATCCTGTTCTACAACACCTTGTTTGATGAGAACGCCGCCTGCCACGTGGCCCTGGGCCGGGGCTTTAACGAGGTCATCCCCGGCTTTGACACCATGAGCGGCGAGGAGCTGAAAGCCAAGGGCATCAACGATTCCATCATCCATGTGGACTTTATGGTGGGCTGCAAAGAGCTCTCCATCACCGGCTACACCCGCGAGGGGAAGGCCGTGCAGATTTTCAAGAACGGCACCTGGGCCCTGTAAGGCCACAAACGACGACAATTTTTTAGGGAGTGGTAAAACACGATGAAAAGCTACAGCGACAGCTACAAGGCCGCGGGCGTGGACGTCACCGCGGGGTACGAGTCTGTGGAACTGATGAAAGAGCACGTCAAGCGCACGGTCATCCCCGGGGTGGTCTCCGGCATCGGCGGGTTTGGCGGCCTGTTCGCCCCGGACCTTTCCGGCATGGAGGAGCCTGTGCTGGTCTCCGGCACCGACGGCGTGGGCACCAAGCTGAAAATCGCCATGCTGCTGGATAAGCACGACACCATCGGCATCGACGCCGTGGCCATGTGCGTCAACGACGTGGTGTGCTGCGGCGCCCGGCCCCTGTTCTTCCTGGACTACATCGCCTGCGGGAAGAACTTCCCCGAGAAGATTGCCCAAATCGTGGCCGGCGTGGCCGAGGGCTGCGTCCAGTCCGGCTGCGCCCTCATCGGCGGCGAGACGGCCGAGCACCCCGGCATGATGCCCGAGGAGGACTACGACCTGGCAGGCTTCACCGTGGGCGTGGTGGATAAGAAGAAAATCATCGACGGCTCCCGCCTGGAGGCCGGGGACGTGCTGCTGGGCGTCAAGTCCTCTGGTGTGCACTCCAACGGGTTCTCTTTGGTGCGCAAGGTCTTTGGCATTGGCGCCGACGACCAGGCGGACAAGGAAATCCTCTCCCACTACTACGACGAGCTGGGCGCCACCTTGGGGGAGACGCTGCTCACCCCCACCCGCATCTACGTCAAGCCTGTGCTGGCCGCCATCCAGGCCGCGGACATCAAGGCCATCTCCCACATCACCGGAGGCGGCTTCTACGAGAACATCCCCCGCATGCTCAAGGAGGGCCTCACCGCCAAGATTGAAAAGGCCGCCGTGCCGGTGCTGCCCATCTTCGCGATGATTCAGGCCGCGGGCAACATCCCCGAGCGGGATATGTTCAACACCTTCAACATGGGCGTGGGCCTGTGCGTGGCCGTGTCCAAAGACACCGCCCAGGCCGCCCTGGACGCCTTTGCCGCCGCCGGGGAAGAGGCCGTTGTCCTGGGCGAAGTGGTGGAAGGCAGCGAGGGGGTCATCCTGTGCTGAACATCGGCGTGCTGGTGTCCGGCGGGGGCACCAACCTGCAAAAGCTCATCGACGCCCAGGCCGCCGGGGAGATCAAAAACGGCCAGCTGCGGGTGGTCATCGCCAGCCGGCCGGACGCCTACGCCCTGGAGCGGGCCAAGAAAGCCGGCATCGAGGCCATCACCCTGCGCCGGAAAGATTACCCCGACGTGGACACCTACAGCCAGGCCCTCATCGACGCCCTGAAGGAGCGCCAGGTGGATTTGGTGGTGCTGGCCGGGTTCCTCACCATCACCGGGGACAACTTTGTGGAGGCCTTCCGCAACCGCATCATCAACGTGCACCCGGCCCTGCTGCCCGCCTTTGGGGGCAAGGGCTACTATGGGCTCCACGTCCACGAGGCCGTCCTTGCCCGGGGCGTGAAGGTCACCGGGGCCACGGTCCACTTTGTCAACGAGGTCTGCGACGGCGGGCCCATCATCCTGCAAAAGGCCGTGGCGGTGAAGGAGGGCGACACCCCCGAAACCCTCCAGCGCCGGGTGATGGAGGAAGCCGAGTGGATTCTGCTGCCCCAGGCGGTGTCCCTGTTCTGCCAGGGCAAGCTGTCCGTGGAGGACGGCGTGGTGCACATCGCGGAATAAGAGAGACAAGTAAAGTTTTCGCTCATCTCGACTGCCGTCTCGGTCGGTCGCTGGGCAACGTCCCACCGGGACGTAGCGACCCTTTTTCAAAAGGCTTGCAGAGCGCGAGACAGCGTCTCGCGGCCTTAACCGGCGCAGCCGGGGAAAGAAAAGTAGGGCCGTTGTCATACCGGGCCGAAGGCCCGTAAACAAGGGCCCGGACGGTCCACAGGCGGCTTTTGGAAAACCGTCCGGCCCTGCGCCCTATCGCCCGTTGGGCTCGTGCGGGCTTGGGCCTGCATTGCCTTTTCTGCAAAGCTGCGCTTTGCTTTCAGGGCAAGGTCGTAAGGCTCCGCCTTACCAACCGCAGCTTTTGAAAAAGCTGGCAAAACTTTTATGCGCCTTCGGCGGAGCGCTCCCGCCCTTGCCGCAGGCAAGAAGGCGGCTTGTCCTGCGCGGTCACGCGCAAACTTTTATGCGCCTTCGGCGTTGCACATTTCGGAAGAAACAGCTCATTTTTAGAGAGGAGCATCACCATGAAACCAGTGGATATCAAGCAGGACCTGGCGGGCAACAGCTATCCCGGCCGGGGCATCGTCATCGGCCAGAGCGCCGACGGCAAGCAGGCTGTCGTTGCCTATTTCATCATGGGCCGCAGCGTCAACAGCCGCAACCGCGTCTTTGCGGAGGAGCCCGACGGCATCCGCACCGAAGCCGCCGACCCCGCCAAAATGGAGGACCCCAGCCTCATCATCTACCACCCGGTGCGGCAGATGGGCCGGGGGCTTATCATCACCAACGGCGACCAGACCGACACCATCCGGGACTTTCTGGAAAAGGGCCTCCCCTTCGAGCAGGCCCTGCGCACCCGGGAATTCGAGCCCGACGGCCCCAACTGGACCCCCCGCATCTCCGGGCTTTTAAGCCCCGACGGCAGCTATAAGCTGTCTATCCTCAAGGCCGCCGACGAGGCCGGTACCGGCTGCCTGCGCCAGACCTTCGAGTACCCGGGCCAGCCGGGCCTGGGCCATTTCATCCACACCTACAAGTGCGATGGCAACCCCATCCCCTCCTACGAAGGGGAGCCCACCCCCGTCTCTATTGAAGGGGACATCGATACCTTCACCGCCAGCCTGTGGGAGAACCTGAACCAGGATAACAAGGTGTCCCTGTTTGTGCGCACCATCGACCTGGCCACCGGCGCCACCGATACCCGCATCGTCAACAAGAACCAGTGAATTTAGAAAGGATGGATGGAACATGGCAAATGAACTGCCCTTGAAATATGGCTGCAACCCCAACCAAAAGCCCTCCCGTATCTTCATGAAGGATGGCAGGGAGCTGCCCGTCACCGTCTTAAACGGCAAGCCCGGCTACATCAACTTTCTGGACGCCCTCAACAGCTGGCAGCTGGTCAAGGAGCTGAAGGAGGCCACCGGCCTGCCTGCCGCCGCTTCCTTTAAGCACGTCAGCCCCGCTGGCGCGGCGGTGTATGTGCCCCTTTCCGACACCTTGAAGAAAATCTACTTTGTGGACGACCTGGAGCTGTCCCCCCTGGCCAGCGCCTACGCCGCCGCCCGGGGCGCGGACCGCATGTCCTCCTACGGCGACTGGGCCGCTCTCTCCGACGTGTGCGACAAGGAGACCGCTTTGCTGTTGAAGCGGGAGGTGTCCGACGGCGTCATCGCCCCCGGCTACACCGACGAGGCCTTGGCCATCCTGAAGGAGAAGCGCAAGGGCGGCTACAACGTGGTGCAGATTGACCCCCAGTACAAGCCCGCCCCTGTGGAGCACAAGGACGTGTTCGGCGTCACCTTTGAGCAGGGCCGCAACGAGCTGAAAATCGACGGGAGCCTGCTGGAAAACCTGCCCACCCAGAACAAGACCCTCACCGAGGAAGCTAAGCGGGACCTGATTGTCTCCCTCATCACCTTGAAGTACACCCAGTCCAACTCCGTGTGCTACGTGAAAAACGGCCAGGCCATCGGCGTGGGCGCCGGCCAGCAGAGCCGCGTCCACTGCACCCGCCTGGCTGGCAACAAGGCCGATAACTGGTACCTGCGCCAGTGCCCCAAGGTGCTGAACCTGCCCTTTAAGCCGGGCATCCGCCGGGCCGATAGGGACAACACCATCGATGTGTACATCGGCGACGAGTGCATGGACGTGCTTCACGACGGCGCCTGGCAGCAGTTCTTCACCGAGAAGCCCGAGGAGTTCACCCGGGAGGAGCGCCGGCAGTGGCTCTCCGGCATGACCGGCGTGGCCCTGGGCAGTGACGCCTTCTTCCCCTTTGGCGACAACATCGAGCGGGCCCATAAGTCCGGCGTGGAGTTCATCGCCCAGCCCGGAGGCTCCATCCGGGACGACAACGTCATTGAGACCTGCGACAAGTACGGCATCGCCATGGCCTTCACCGGCATCCGCCTGTTCCACCATTGATTTCCCATCGGACGAAAGGGGGCGAGGCCCATGCGCAAGGCGATTTTTTGGGGGTTCCTGGGCACCTTGGCGGAGCCCGGCGCCCCGTCTCCCAACCCGTTGGACCCCGGCCAGTACCGTGTCTATCCCGACGCTGCCGCCACCTTGGCCCTGTGCGCCTATAAGGGCTATCAGAACTACATGCTGGCGGAGGGTTTCCCCCGCCTGACAGAGCTGCTGCCCAAGCTGCACCTGGAGCGCTTCTTCCCCGGACGGGTGGTTTCCGGCCGGGTGGAGCTGGCCGGTTCCCACGGGGAGGGCTTGTACCGCCGGGCGGAGCTTGCCGCCCATTTCCCCGGCATGATTTGGCTGGTCAGCGGCGATTCCCAGGAGCTGGCCGGCGCCAAGGCTGCGGGCTGGCACACCATCCAGGTCCACCGGGAGGACGGGGAGGCGGACTTCACCTGCCCCACCCTCACCGACGTGTGGCGGCTGTTGTAAGATACAAGGTAGAAAGGAAGAATTCCCATGAAGATATTAGTTGTCGGCAGCGGCGGGCGGGAGCACGCCATTGTCCGCAAGCTGAAGGAGAGCCCCCAGGTTGAGGCGGTGCTCTGCGCCCCGGGCAACGGGGGCATCAGCCGGGACGCAGCGTGCTTCCCGGTAAACGCCATGGACAAGGAGGGCATGCTGGCCCTGGCCCAGGAGCAGCAGGTGGATCTGGTGTTCGTGGCCCCAGACGACCCCCTGGCCGCCGGCATGGTGGATTTCCTGGAGGCCGCAGGCATCCCCTGCTTTGGCCCCAACGCCGCCGCCGCCCAGATCGAGGCCAGCAAGGTGTTCTCCAAGGACTTGATGAAGAAGTACGGCATCCCCACCGCGGGGTATGAGGTCTTTGCCGACCCCGCCGCCGCTTTGGAGTACATCAAGGCCCAGGGCAAGTACCCGGCTGTCATCAAGGCCGACGGCCTGGCCCTGGGCAAGGGCGTGGTCATTGCCCAGAATGAGGAGGAGGCCAAGGCCGCCCTCCACTCCATCATGGAGGACAAGATTTTCGGTGAAAGCGGCGCCCACGTGGTAGTGGAGGAGTTCCTCACCGGCCCGGAGGTTTCCGTGCTGGCTTTTACTGACGGCAAGGCCATGTGCCCCATGGTGTCCTCTATGGACCACAAGCGCGCCTACGACGGGGACAAAGGCCCCAACACCGGCGGCATGGGCACCATCAGCCCCAACCCCTTCTACACCGAAGCGGTGGCCCAGCAGTGCATGGAGCGGATTTTCCTGCCCACCATGGCCGCCATGAACGCCGAGGGCCGCCCCTTTAAGGGCTGCCTGTACTTCGGCCTGATGCTCACCCCCGACGGCCCCAAGGTCATCGAGTACAACTCCCGCTTTGGCGACCCGGAGACCCAAGTGGTGCTGCCCCGCTTGCAGACGGACTTCGCCCAGATTGTGGAGGCCGTGGCCAAAGAGCGCCTGTCGGAGCTTTCCATCCAGTGGTCGGAGCAGGCCAGCGCCTGTGTGGTCATGGCCAGCGGCGGCTACCCGGGCAGCTATCCCAAGGGCATTGAAATCCACGGCTTGGATGCAAACGGCCAGGCTGAAGGCGTCACCGTGTACCACGCCGGCACCAAGCTGGAGGACGGCAAGTTCCTGACAAACGGCGGCCGGGTGCTGGGCGTCACCGCCCTGGGCGACACCCTGGAAGCGGCTTTAAACAAGGCTTACGCCGCCGTGGAGAACATCACCTTTGAAGGCGCCATGTACCGCAAGGACATTGGCCGCACCCATCAAAAATAAGCCTCTTTTTCAAAAAATGACGGAAGAGACGTAAAAAGTTGCAAAAACCCCTTGCCCCCGGCAAGGGGTTAGTTGTATAATAATGCGGTATACACTAATAAAGATGAGGTGGTAATCTCCATGAAAATCAGTTTTTCCACCCTGGCCTGCCCGGACTTTTCCTGGACCGACATCTACACCATGGCAAAAGACCTGGGCTTTGGCGGCATTGAAATCCGCGGGCTGGGAGAGGACATCTTCGCCGTAAACGCACGTCCCTTTACCGACGAGCGACTGCCTAAGACCTTGGAGAAACTGCAGTCTCTGGGCCTGGAGATTCCTTGTTTGGCCGCTGGCTGCGCCCTGAAATACAAAGAGGACTTCGACAAGAACATCTCCGAAATCGTTCAGTACATTGTGCTGGCCAAAAAGCTGGGCACCCCCTACATCCGGGTGCTGGGCGACCGCTATCCCCAGCCCGAGGGGGAGGTGGACGACGCCTTTGTGGTGGATGCCCTCAAGCTGCTGGGCGTCATTGCCCAGGGATTCAACGTGTGCCTGCTGGTGGAGACCAACGGCGTCTATTCCGATACCAAGCGCCTGCGGGCGCTGCTGGATAAGGTGAACATGCCCTCCGTGGCGGCCCTGTGGGATATGCACCACCCCTACCGCTACGCCGGGGAATCCCCCCGGGAGACGGTCCAGAACCTGGGCGGGCTCATCAAGTATGTCCACGTCAAGGACAGCGTCATGGTGGACGGCCGGCCCCAGTACCGCATGATGGGCGAGGGCGACCTGCCCATCCCCCAGATGCTGGACGCCTTGGTGGATATCGGCTACGACGGGTACATCTCCCTGGAGTGGGTGAAGCGCTGGGCCCAGGAGCTCTCCGACGCCGGCGTGGTGTTCCCCCAGTTCGCCAACTACATGCACGACTATTTCGCCACCCTCTCCATGAAGGAGGGCGAGCTCCAGGAGAACCGCACCCACACCGGCAAGTACGTCTGGCCCAAGGAGACCCTTATCGACGCCACCTTCCCCGATGTGCTGGACCGTATGGTCAAGGAGTTCCCCGACCAGATTTGCTTTAAATACACCGAGCTGGACTACACCCGCACCTATTCGGAGTTCCGGGACGACGTGGACCAGTTCGCCCGGGCCCTCATCGCCATGGGCGTGAAGAAGGGCGACCACGTGGCCATCTGGGCCACCAACGTGCCCCAGTGGTACATCACCTTCTGGGCCGCCACCAAAATCGGCGCTGTGCTGGTGACGGTGAACACCGCCTATAAAATCCACGAGGCCGAGTACCTGCTGCGCCAGTCCGACACCCACACCCTGGTGATGATCGACGGCTACAAGGACTCGGATTATGTTGGCATCATCAAGGAGCTGTGCCCCGAGCTCCAGGACAGCCTGCCGGGCAAGCTCCACTCCAAGCGCCTGCCTGTGCTGCGCAATGTCATCACCGTGGACAGCCAGCAGAAGGGCTGCTACACCTGGGAGCACGCCATGGGCCTGGGCGATTCCGTGCCCCCCACCGAGGTGGAGAACCGCCGCCGCCAGGTGCGCAAGGACGACGTGTGCAACATGCAGTACACCTCCGGCACCACAGGCTTCCCCAAGGGCGTCATGCTCACCCACTACAACGTGGTGAACAACGGCAAGGCCATCGGCGACTGCATGGACCTCTCCACCGCCGACAGGATGATGATCCAGGTTCCCATGTTCCACTGCTTTGGTATGGTGCTGGCCATGACCGCCTCCATGACCCACGGCGTGTCCATGTACCCCATCACCGCCTTCTCCCCCCGCAAGGGCCTGCACTGCATCAACCAGGAGCAGATCACCGCCTTCCACGGCGTGCCCACCATGTTCATCGCCATGCTGGAGCACGAGAACTTTGAAAAGACCGATTTCTCCCACATGCGCACCGGCATCATGGCGGGCTCCCCCTGCCCGGTGAAGGTGATGCAGGACGTGGTGGACAAGATGCACATGAACGAGATCACCATTGTCTACGGCCAGACGGAGTCCTCGCCCGGCTGCACCCAAAGCCATGTGGACGACCCCCTGGATGTCCGCGTGAACACCGTGGGCCGGCCCCTGTTCGGCGTCCAGTGCAAGATTGTGGACCCGGAGACCGGCGAGGATTTGCCCGACGAGGTGGACGGCGAGTTCTGCGCTAAGGGCTACAACATCATGAAGGGCTACTACAAAATGCCCGAGGCCACAGCAGCCGCCATCGATAAGGACGGCTGGCTCCACACCGGCGATTTGGCCCGCCGCACGCCCGAGGGCAACTTCAAAATCACCGGCCGCATCAAGGACATGATTATCCGCGGCGGCGAGAACATCTACCCCAAGGAGATTGAGGACTTCATCTACACCCATCCCAAGGTCCGGGACGTGCAGGTCATCGGCGTGCCCGATGAGCAGTACGGCGAGGAGATTATGGCGGTGGTCATCCTCAAGGAGGGGGAGACCTCCTCGGAGGAGGAAATCAAGGACTATGTGCGCACCCACATGGCCAAGCACAAGGTGCCCCGCTATGTCAGCTTTGTCAAGGAGTTCCCCATGAACGCCGCCGGCAAAATCCTCAAGTACAAAATGCGCGAGGACGCCGTGGAGCTGCTAAAGCTGCAAAAGGCCAACAGCATCGTCACCGCGTAAGAGAGCCAAAGCATCTCTAAAACAGGGAGGTATAAGGTTGAACCGCTTTCAGAAAATTTACCAGCAGGGCACCATCGATGTAATTGAGATTTGGTTGGACACGGAAACGGGTGTGCAGTACCTGTTCCATAAAAACGGGAACGCGGGAGGCTTTACCCCTTTGCTGGATAGGGAAGGGAAGCCGGTCGTGTGATTTTCCCCCGTGGGCGCTCCAGCGCAAGCAGGGTTTCAGCGTCCATCCTCGGCAGGGGAGAGCGCATAAAAAATGATTCCATTTTCAGGGCGGGAGGGCTTGGCTTTTCCCGCCCTTTTCTCTATAATAAGGGGAGAAACACAGGGCGGGGCAGTGGGCCCGGCTCAAAGCATCCCCTATATACAGAAAGGAAGTTTGGATATGAAAGCGCCTGTTACCTTTGCCATTGCCGGTTTCGGTGACCGCGGCAGCACCTACGCCTCCATGCAGAAGCTGTTCCCCGAAAAGATGAAAGTGGTTGCGGTGGCCGACCTGGACCCCCGCAAGGTGGAAAAGGCCCGCCAGCTCTACGACATCCCCCAGGAGAACTGCTTCTCCAGCGCCGAGGAAATGCTGGAGCAGGAGAAGCTGGCCGATGTGATGGTGGTCTCCACCATGGACCGCCAGCATGTGGGCCACGCCATCCCCGCCCTGCGCAAGGGCTATAACATCCTCATGGAGAAGCCCATCTCCCCCGAGCTGGACAAGTGCAAGGAGATTCTGGAAGTGGCCAAGGACTGCCCCGGCAAGATTATCGTCTGCCACGTGCTGCGCTACACCACCTTCTACAACAAGCTGAAAGAGCTGATTTCCAGCGGCCGCATTGGCGACGTGGTCTCCATCTGCGCCAACGAGAACGTGGGCTATTGGCACCAGGCCCACTCCTTTGTGCGGGGCAACTGGCGCAACTCCCAGGAGACCAGCCCCATGATTCTGCAAAAGTCTTGCCACGATATGGACATCCTCACCTGGCTGCTGGGGAAGAAGTGCAAGGCCGTCTCCAGCTTTGGCAGCACCCGCCTCTTTAAGCCGGAGTGCGCCCCGGAAGGCGCCGCCCTCCGCTGCCTGGATGGCTGCAAGGCCAAGGAGAAATGTCTCTTTGACGCGGAGAAAATCTACATCACCAGCCCCAAAACGGGCCTGGCCACCGGCTCCAGCTGGATGAGCTCCGTGCTCAGTGTAGAGAACACCATGGAAAGCACCTACAAGGCTCTGCGGGAAGGCCCCTACGGCCGCTGCGTGTACCACTGCGACAACGACGTGGTGGACCACCAGCAGACCAACCTCCTGATGGAGGACGGTTCCACCATCAGCTTTACCATGTGCGCCTTCACCGAGAGCTGCTACCGCTATTTCAAGGCCATGGGCACCCAGGGGGAGATTGAGGCGGATATGCTTTCCAACATCATCCACGTGCGGGAGTTCGGCAAGGAGGAGGAGACCATCGACGTGGGCAAGCTCTCCAGCGATTTGAAGGGCCACGGCGGCGGCGACAGCGGCATCATCCAGGACTTCCTGGAGATGCTCTTAAACGACGCCGAGCCCAACGAGCGTACCACCACCTTGGAGCACTCCATGGAAAGCCACTTCATCGCCTTGGCCGCGGAGGAATCCCGGCTCCACGGCGGCCAGGTGGTGGACCTGGAAGCCTTTAAGCAGCGCTAAAGCATCCATCTCCATTTTACTGAAAAACAGAAAAAGGGCTGCCGCGAAGCCAGCGGCGGCCCTTTGTGTTTTGCGGCTTTTCCCGGCGGGAGGGTATAGCGGCGCTGTCCCCGGGCAGACTAGGAGTAAAACCAGTGAGAAAGGAGCCAGCCCTATGCCGGACCCCAGCAAGATGGATATGGAGGCGAAACTCTACTTCAACTCCCTGCCGCCCATCCTTCAGGAGCAGCTGATGCAGAGCACCGCCGAGCTGAACACCAAGGAGGACCTGATGCGCTACTGCGCCAACGCCTTGGGCAGGGACGCTTCCAGCGCCCAGAATTGAGACAAAAGGGAAGGGGCTGTTGCGAAATGCAGCAGCCCTTTTTCATTGCCTGTTGGCAAATCCCCTGCCGCAAGAATAGCCTTTCCTCTCATGCCGGCATCCGGCCGGCAGTGCCCAGGACAGTTTCGCAGCAGGCTGCCCCGCCTCATTTGCCCCAGGCGGTGCTCCCGCGAGGGAGACCAGGCTTCTCCCCCTGCTCCTCTATGCCGTACTCCTGGGCGTGGGCATGTTTGTGCCCCCACAGGGAAACGGCGGGGAGACAGCGCGCTCCTTATGCGTCAATAAACTCTGTCCGATTCCCCAAATCGCTGCGCTGGCCGTGGATGGCGATGCGGCCCAAGGCGTCCTCCAGCTCCTGGAACTCCCCGTCGGAGAGCTCCACCTCCCAGGCGCCCAGGTTCTCCAAAATGCGCCCCTTGTTCTTGGAGCCGGGGATGGGCACCACGTGGGGGTACTTGCGGAGCATCCACGCCAGGGTGATTTGGGCGTTGGTGGCGTGTTTCCTGGCGGCCATGTCCGAGAGCACCTCCAGCAGGGGACGGTTGGCCAGCATGTTCTCCTTTTTCAGCTGGGGCACCCATTGGCGCACGTCGTCGCCGGTAAAGGTCTGGTTGGGGTCCACCTTGCCGGAAAGGTACCCGCTGGCAATGGGGGAGAAGGCCACAAAGCCGATGTTGTGCTCCTGGCAGTAGGGGATGACCCCCTTCTCGTAGGCCCGGTCCATCATGGAGTAGATGTTCTGCACCGCGGATAGGGGCGTATCTGGACGACCGCCTCTGCGTCACCGTGCCGCTGGGCCACCCCTTGGCGGCCCGGCAGTCCGTCACCTTCCAAGACCTGGACGGCTTCAGCCTGCTGGCCCATCGAAACGCCCTGGCCTGGATGGAGCTCTGCCGCCGCAAGCTGCCCCACAGTAACCTGCTGGCCCAGGACAGCTTGGAATCCCTTCACCAGCTGATAGATTCCTCCACGCTGCCCGCGTTCGGTTCTGTCCGCGCCCTGGAGCGGGAGCGCCCCAGGGGAAACCGGGTGGCAATCCCCCTGCAGGATGCGGAGGCCCGCGCCACCTATTACCTCGCCTGCCTGCAAGGGGAGCAGAAGCGCTACAGCGGCCTGTTCCGCCGGGTGCGGGGGGGAATTTGGGTAAGCCCGGTGGCGGGCGCCCTGGTGCCTAACGCTGGCTCGGTGGCCGTCATTCTGAATTCCGCGTTCCTGCTCCAGCGGAGAAGGAAGCTTCCGTTAGAGGAAGAACGCCAACCCACACTGTTGTCCTAAATGAAATAAATTGCGAAATTGAAAAAAGGGAGTTATACTGTTCTTGTATAGAATGCGCACGAAAAGGCAGTGCGCCGATGGGAGGGCATGGGAATGGCGCTGCAGGCAGATTTGTTGGAGAGCATCCCCCAGACAAGATATTTGTCTGCGGATAGTTATGTGTCCTACCGGGCCATTATGCGCACGTTCTACCTGGAATATCAAAAAATGCGCTATCAGCTGGATAAGGATGCCCTTCTGGCCCTGTTGCAGCAAGACCCTCTTTTTGCCGGGTATACTGCGGAGCAGCTGATACCGGACCTAGACCAGCTAGTCAAGTGGAAAAACCTGACC
The DNA here is from genome assembly GCA_000435395.1 of Firmicutes bacterium CAG:94. Taxonomy (GTDB): domain Bacteria; phylum Bacillota; class Clostridia; order Oscillospirales; family Acutalibacteraceae; genus Acutalibacter; species Acutalibacter ornithocaccae. Next base: position 10,638 of record FR893708.1, on the reverse strand, counting down.
CCTATCCAGGACCCGCATAAGGCGTACACCATCGCAGATTTTAAAAACCGCCAGTTCCAGTACATGATGACAGAGGCCGCCCTGGAAGTGGAACGCATGACCATTACGCTGGAAAACCTGTATACCCACAGCACAGGCCTTTCTTCCAGCGCTTTCCGCCGGATACAAGGGGCTTTGCGGGCTGCGGAACAGCTGGAAAAGATGTCCCTGAAAGAGGTGGGGGAATGGTGGGGGGAACTGCAGGAGGATTTCCGCCGCCTTCGTCAAAACCATCAGGATTATCTGCGGGAATTTTACGGCCCCAGCGCGGAAAAGCAGATGAAATCGGCGGAGTTTCTGGTGTATAAGCAACATCTCATCCGTTACCTGGAAGATTTTGTCCAGGACCTTCAAAGCAGCGCTGCGCAGATTGGTGCGCTGCTGGAATCGTTTTCGGAGGAGCAGGTCCACCGCATCCTCACGTTGGTGCACAAAAGCGCGCTGGAAGTCCCGCGCCCCCATGGGGACCCGGGCCCTTTCTGGCAGCAGGAACTTTGGCAGCAGGAGCAGGGCGTGTGGAATTCGCTGATGGAGTGGTTTACAGGGAAAGATTCCACGGCTAGGCAGGTGATGGACGTTACAAACGAGGTCATCCGCAGAGTGGTCCAGAATGCCGCCATCTTGGTTCAAATGCAGAATATGGGCGTCAGCAACAAGGCGGAGCTGCGCCACCTGATGACGCTGTTCGCGGGTGTCCCCTCCATGGAGGATGCCCACCGGCTCTCCGCCTTGGTGTTTGGTTCCCAACAATGCAGGCACTTTATCAGAAACGCCGAGCGCGAGACGGAACGCATCGACTTGAGTACCTACGAAGAGCCGCCTCTGGACTACGCCCTGCAGCCAAGACTGCGCACCTATAAGCCCCGTATGGACCGCAGCGGGTTTGCGGATAAAAGCGCGGAAAAGGCGGCCCAGCGGAAGAAAATCCTGGAGGAGGAGCGCCGCCTTCGGGAAAAGACCCTGCACTATGTTCACGAGGGGAGGCTGGATTTCTCTGCCTTAAAGGAGCCGGTCCCGCCGGAGGTGCGCAGCGTATTCCTGTCGTGGGTAGCTATGGCAAACCTCGCGCCCGATGGAAGCGGGATCACCCAGTATGGGCAGCGTTTTTTCCTGGAAAAGCGCGGGGAGGGAACGTGCCAGTTGGTGTGCACAGACGGCACGCTTTCCATGCCGGACTGCGTGCTGGTGTTTAAGGAGAATGGGTATGTATGAGTTTCGGTTTTTGCTGGATAGGTTCTGGGTGACCCGGGCGGAGAATAAGGACCTGTATTTTGCTGTAAAGCGGGCGCTGCCCCATTACCGCCGCCTTGTAAACGAACAGCTGGGCTGGAACCTGATTGTCAATGAAGCCGTGGTAAAACTGGAAAAAGTCCCGGCAAAGGCCATGGCTTGGATGGGAATACAGGAATTTCAAGAAAAGCTGGATTACTGTCTGCTGTGTGCCCTGCTGCTTTTCCTGTCCGACCTGGATGACGGAGAGCAGTTCCTGCTCTCTTCGTTGACCGAAGGGCTCGAGGCTCTCCTTGCGGAGGTGCAGCCGGTGGATTGGACCCGGTTTCCCCACAGGAAATCCCTGGTGCGGGTGCTCCAGTACGCGCAGCGGACAGGGATGCTTCTTGTCTACGATGGCGCCAGCGAGGGCTTTGGGAGCGACCAGACCCAGGAAGTCCTCTATGAAAACACAGGGCTTTCCCGGCATTTTCCCACACATTTTGGCCGCGATACCCTGCATTGCGCGTCCATAGAGGATTACGAGGCGTTCTTGTGGGAGGGGGAAGAAGCGGACCGGGGGCGTCAAAGGATTCAGCGGGTGTACCGGCAGTTGGCGCTGGCGCCGGCGCTGTACTGGTCTAGGCAGAACCGCAGCGATTATGAATATGTGAAAAACCAGCGTTCGTGGCTGAACCGCCACTTGGGGGAAGCCATGGGCGGGGAACTCCAAATCCACAGGAACGGCGCGTTTTTTGTGCTGGATGAGGAAAGCCGCTTTGGGCTGGTCCACCCGCGGGAGGCGGCTATCCCCGAGGCGGCGTTGCTGCTTTGCGGGCAGCTGCGGGAACAGGTTGCGGCGGGTGTTTACCCCCGCCAGGAGGACGATACGGTTTTCCTAACCCGGCGGGAATTCCAGCAGGAGCTTGCCCAATGCCGCCAGCGCTGCGGAGCGGGATGGGGCCGCCGCCTGCGGGAGCTTCCCCAGGAAAAGCTGGCACAGGAGCTGGTTGCCTACATGGCCGGTTGGATGCTTTTAGAGGAGCGGGACGAGGGCTTTTTGCTCTATCCCGCTGTTGGAAAATGGATAGGACACTATCCCGCCGGCTATCAGGGCGGGCCCGGAGAGGAGAAGTGGGATGAACCGCTGGAAGATGCATAGGCTGGGCTTTCTCAATTTTTGGCTGTATGATTGCGAGGAGTTCTGGATTCGGGATGGGCACTTTTTGCTGCGGGGCAACAACGCCTCGGGCAAATCCATCACCACCCAGAGCTTTATCCCCTTCCTGCTGGATGGGAATAAAAGCCCGGAGCGCTTAGACCCCTTTGGCTCCCGGGACCGAAAAATGGAGTACTACCTCCTGGGGGATGGGGAACGGGAAGAATCCACCGGGTACCTCTATTTAGAGCTGAAAAAAGACGGCGTGGAAGAGTACCTCACCATAGGAGTTGGAATGCGCGCCCAAAGGGGGAAAGGCATTGATTTCTGGGGGTTTTGCCTGTGCGATGGGCGCCGTATCGGGAAGGGCGGTGTCTCCCTTTACGAAACGGTGGGAGGGCAGATGCTCCCCTTGAGCAAGCAGAAGCTCCGCAACCTGATAGGCGATGAAAGCAACTGGGCAGAAACCCCCGGCACGTACAAACAGCTGGTCAACGACAGGGTGTTCCAGTTCCGTGATATCCGCCAATATGAACAGCTCATCCAGCTGCTCATCAAAGTGCGCACTCCCAAGCTTTCCAAGGAGTCCTTCCGCCCCTCTGAAGTGAAAAAGATATTGAACGAATCCTTGCAAGTGCTGACAGATGAGGACCTTTCCGCCATGGTCAGTACGATGGAGAGAATGGACGCCCTGGAAGACACGTTGCGTGATTTTCAGACCGCCCTGCGGGATGCGGCTATAATCCGCAACGAGTACAGCCGCTATAACCAATATATCCTTGGCAGAAAGGGCCAGGCATATCTGCAAGCCCACAACAATGCCCTGCGGCTTCGCAACCAGCTGCAAGACGCCAAAGAGGCCCTGGAACAACTGGAGCAGGAGTTTCGGGACCAGGCCCAAAAGCAGAAGGACGCGGAATCCCTTTTTCAGCAGGCAAAAGCCCAATATGCAGCCTTGGGAGAAGACGGCCTGGAATCCCAGCGCAAGCGGATGGAAGAGGAGGAGGCCGCATGCAGCCAGTTTGCGGAGCAGCTGGCAGAGGAGAGACGCCAGCTGGAGAACCTCCACAGCATCATCGACCGCTGCGAGGTGGATTTGCGCCAAAAGGAGCGCCAGCTTTCCGAGGCGCAGGACCAGCTGGAGTGCGGTATACGTGAGCTCAATGGGCAAAACGAGCTGCTGGCCCTGGGGGAGGAGCACCAACAGTATGCCAGGGCGCTGCGCCAAAGGTCCCCCAGGGCGGAAAGCCACAGCCTTTCCGCTGCCCTCCAGCAGAGGAAAAAACACATTGGCCAGGTGCTGGCGTGTTTCCGGGAGCTGTCCCAAGCCAAAGAAACCTATGACGCGGCCTGCCAGGCGCTGGATGAGGCGGATGCCGCGGAAATCCAGGCAAAAGGCGCTTTGCGCGATGGGCAGCTGCTGGAGCAGCAGGAGCGTGACAACCTCTTGGAAGCCGTTGCCCGTTGGCAGGACAACAGCCAGGAGCTCCGCCTTTCCACGGAAGAGCTGCCCAGCCTAAAGCGGATGGTCGTCCAATACCGCTCCCCGGCGGACTGGGCAGAGGTCAGCCGCTTTGTCGGTTCCCGCTACCTGGAGCGTCTCGGCAGGCTGCAGGGCGAGAAAAACAAAGAGGAGCTCCAGCTGAAAGAGCTAAGGCGGGCGCGGGAAGAGATACGAAAAACCTTGACGCTGCTCCGGGGGCAGCCGGAGCCGATTCCACCCCGGAGGGAACAGATTCAGGCCACCCGCGTGCAGCTGATGATGCGGGGCATTCCTCACGCTGCCTTTTACGAGGTCGTAGATTTTGCCCCGGAGCTGGGACAGTCTCAGCGTGATTTGTTGGAAGCTCAGCTTGCCGACGCCGGGATTTTGGATGCGCTGGTGATCCCCCGGGAAAACCTGGAGGAAATCCGGGAGCTGCTCCAGGAATACCCGGACCGGTTCCTGTCCCCAGACCCCCCTGTTCGAGACCCTATTACCAGTCTGCTTCCCGATGGGGATCTGCGCTTCCGGGAGACGGTTCTTTCCTGCCTGCGGGGCATTTCCCAATCCGACTTGCAGGCGGGCACCGCCCTGCTGCCCGATGGGAGATACCGCTGCGGCACAATCCAAGGGCATAGCCGCCAGGAAGGCCCTGCCGGCTTTGTGGGCGCCGCCGCGCGCCGCGCCAACCGGGAGCGGCAGCTGCGAGAGTGTGAGGAGCGGCTGGACCGTGCCGAAGCGCTGGTACGGGAAAAGCAGTCCGCCTTGGATGGGTTGGAGCGCCGTCTGGCAAGGCTGCAAGAAGAAAGGGAACAGCTGCCGCCGGCAACCGAGCTGGACCAGGCCTTGGAGATACTTGCCCAGGCGCAAGAAAGCTTCTCTGCAGCACAGGCCAGGAAAGAGCGGTGCCTGGACCAGGAGCGGGCTGCCAAACAGGCTGTTGCCCGTGTGGAGCAGCAGATCCGGGAAGGGAGCCGTGGGCTTCCCTATCTGCGGGCCGAGGAAGCCTATGAGGAGGCGCTGGATGCCGCGGAATCCTACCAGGCGCTGCTGGGTGCGCTGGGGGTCAGCTACAGCGATTGGATCCATACAGCCGACGCAGTCGAAGCGGCCGGGGACCGCATCGCCGAACTCCGGGACCAGGCAGATGTGCAAAACAGAAGCGCTGCGCAAACCCAAAAACAGCTGGAGCTGTCCCGGGCGCGGGTGCAGGCCATCCAGGAATTCCTGGACCGCCCGGAGAACAGGGCCAGGGCCCAGCGGCGCGCTGCGCTGGACCAGGAGATGGAGGCCCAGCGGCTGCGGATGAACGAGGCGGAAAAGCGCTGTGCCGCCCTGGAGGTAGAACGGCGCGCCAAAGGGGAGCAGCTCCGGCAGCGCAATGAACTGCTTTGCGGCGCGGTGCTAGAGGAGGATGAGCTGAAGCGGTATTTCCAAGAGGATTTGGGACTGGACCTGTGCCCCCTGCCCCAAGGCACCCTGGAGCAGTGCGCCGGGGAAGCCTGGGGAAAAGTCCGCCCGGAAGACCGGGAACGTACCCCCGAGCGCATGGGGGACGCCCTTCGGAACAATTACCTGCAGCACAACAATTCGCTTTTGAAATACCAGCCCAAAATCCAGCTGGTGTTTGAGGATGCCGCCAAGCCTGGGTGGCTCCGCCAGCGGCTATGCATCAGCCTTCAGTGGGAGGGGAAGGACCTCTCCCTCTATGGATTCCTCCAGGAGCTGCAAAAAAAGATAGATATGACAGCTGCCCTGCTGGAGGAAAAAGACCGTGACCTGTTTGAAAATATCCTGGCGGAGACGCTCAGCCATAAACTGCGGGCACGCATTGAGGAGAGCCAGCAGTGGGCCCGGAACATGACCAGCCTGATGGGAACGCTGGAAACCTCCATGGGGCTGACTTTCCGCCTGGAGTGGAAGGCCAAAAAGGCGGAAGGGGAATCCCAGCTGGATACGGAACAGCTGGTCCGGCTGCTGAACAAAGACCGCGCCCTTCTAACCCGAGAGGACAGCCAGCGGGTGTCCCTGCATTTCCGCGCCAAGGTGAAACAAGCCCGGCAAGAGGCGGTTTTGCAGGAGCAAATGACCAGCTACGCAGATTTGATACGGGATGTGCTGGACTACCGGGATTGGTACGAGTTCCATCTGCTGTACCAGCGGGACGGCGACCCGAGAAAAGAGCTGACAGACCGCGCCTTTAACAAATTCAGCGGCGGGGAAAAAGCCATGGCCATGTATGTCCCCCTGTTTGCGGCGGTTTCCGCCCAGTATCAAAAGGGCGGCCCCCAGTGCCCCTTGCTTTTGGCGTTGGATGAGGCCTTTGCCGGGGTGGATGAGCGGAACATCAGCGCCATGTTTGAGCTGGTGGGTGTGCTGGACTTTGACTATATCATGAATTCCCAGGCACTTTGGGGCTGCTATGCCAACGTGAAAAGCCTAGACATTGCCGAGCTGCACCGTCCTGCCAATGCCTCGGTGGTCGTTATACTGCACTATCACTGGGATGGCGCCCAGCGGGCCTTGGAGGAGGATAGCCCATGAAGGAGATTGCAGCAGCCTGTGCGGCCTATTTCCAAGAGCACCCTGCATACCATCGGATTTTAGTGCTCCTTTTCCAGAAGGTGAAAAGCTTTGGGGGCCCGGCGGGAACAGTCCGCCTGGATGACGCCACGCCCGAGGAATGCGATGCCGCCCGCGCTCTGTTTGGCCGCTCTTTCTCCGCGCCCCTCCGCATTAAAACAGCGGACTTTGAGGCTGCGCTTCAAAATACGCCTTATCGTGGCGTGACGTTAAAAGAGGTGCTAGAGTGCTACTTTCATACTGCCATTCAAACAAAGCGGGAAATCCGCAGCCAGGAAGACGCCCGCATCCTGAGGATAACCAAGGGGGCGGCCGCCTCTGTGGAGAGCCCGCTGTGCCTTCGATGGCTGGAGGAGCTTTCCACCCACCGGGGGGAGGGCTGGCAGCTCATCCAAAAGTCGTTGGCCAAAGGGGAAGAAGCGGTGGGGCAGGCCCTTTTGCAGGCGTGCAAAAGCATGGCTTGGCTGGAAGGCCATCCTGGCCGGAGGATTCGCTTGGCCGTCCTCAGCGCCTATGCCACATCGGATCCCCATGCCTTGGACGTCAATACGCTGGGTGGTAAGCTGTTTTTGCACCTCCTTTCCATGGGTGCAGGCGTCCGGCTGCCAACCGAAGCCGAGGCGCGGGCTGCCCTCTACTACAACTGGGGAATTCTGTGCGACAGCATATCCAGCCTTGTCACGCAGGTGGGACTCCGCTTGTATGTGGGAAAAGAGGAGCATCCGGCTTTCTACGCTTTCCGCCTGCGCAACGAGGCCTGCACCCTCACGCTGACCAACCTGGCTGGCTTAACAGGGGCGGACAGCCCATCCGGAAGGGCCTATCTGGTGGAAAACCAAATGGTGTTTTCCCAGCTGTGCGATGCTGCTGCGGGATTTCATTCACCATTGCTCTGTACCTCTGGCCAGCCTGCGATTGCTGTAATCCGCCTGCTGGATTTGCTGGTTTCCGCGGGCACAGACCTGTTCTATGCGGGCGACTTTGACGGGAAGGGGCTGTCCATCGCTTTGCAGCTTCTGGAGCGCTACCCAGACCGCCTGCGCCTGTGGCGAATGACAGGGGAGGATTACGCGCAGTGCCGCTCGGAGGTGCGGGCAAGCGACAAAAGCCGCGCCCTTCTCCGAAGCTGTGAAAACACAGTCCTGGCTCCCGTGGCCCAGGCCATCGAGCGCAGCGGCTTTGTTGGGTATCAAGAGCTGCTGCTGCCACAGCTGCAAAGGGACTTGCTGCAAAATGGATCAGGCCCAAGGCGCGTGGAAACAGGCCCCAAGACCTGCTGCTGACAAAACCAGGAGGAGCGCGGCGATTCCACCGCGCTCCTTCACTATTCTGAAAGCTCAGGTTCTTCCAGTTCCCGCCTGCTTCAAATCTTCAAAATCCCCCAAATGCCGCAAGTCCACGTGGGAGGCGTCCACGCCCTCCCCGGGGCGCTGGGTTTGCTGGGCCAAGGTGGCGGGATAGCGGCCCTCCAGCTGGCCCCGGGCGCTTTCTGCCCGGAGCAGGCACACCTGCTCCAGCGTCTCCACCGCCAGGCGGTGGTCCTCGTAGGAGCAGAAGGCCGTGGGGTCGGCTTCTACATAGGGGGCGATCAGTTCCGCGGCCTGCCACAGGGCGGCGGACAGCTCCCCGTTCTCCACATACTCCGCGAGGAACCAGCCAAACAGCTCTTGGTACCGCAGATAATACGCATCCACCTGCATCAGCTGGTGGTAGAGAGGGCGTTTTGTCATGTGCTCCCCGGGGGCGGGGGTGAGGATGGGATAGTTTAGTAAAACATTTGGGTCTGTGATGGGGTCGGTCATGCCCAAGGCATAGGTGCCAAAGGCCAGGTTGTAGTCCCAGGGCAGCATGGAGAGTTTGCCCTCCTCCTCGTAGAGCAGGTAGTTGTGGCCGGTGTGGCCCAGGTAGCTGTCCCAGTTCATGACGAACACCTGGCCCACAAAGTACCGCAGCACTTGCTCCACGTCCACTGCCGTTTCCAAATCCTCTCCGCTGTTTAGGATTTTCAGGGAGTCCACCAGCCGCTGCCGGTCTGCCGGGGAGGGGTCCAGCTTGGCGTTTTCGAAGATGCCCGGGTAGTCCTCTGGCTCGTCGGTGGTGTAGCGCAGGTGGACGTCGGCGTTCTCCTCTGCCAGGGAGCGGTAGTCCGGTTTGTAGAGCTGGCCGTGGTTTGCCCCAAAATTCCGCCGGGCAAAGGCTTCCTCCGGCTCCTCCACCGCCAAAAACAGACCCCAGGGCTGGCCGTTCACCGTCACCCACACAAAGCTCCGCAAGGGTGTGGGAACGCCTAAAAACTCCATGATGTCAAAGGCCAGCCAGGTTTTCAAGTAGCTGTTGTCCTGGAAGGAAGCGTCCAGGGACAGCTTATCCAGGCCGTGGTAGCTGCCGTCTGTGTAGTGGTCAAACTCCAATTTTAAGCTGTAGCGGGAGAGGCCGTACTCCGCCGTCAGCCGCAGGGAGTTGTTCCCCTTGGCCCGCAGGCCCACCTGGCGGAAAGCTTCCCCGTCAATCTCCACCGTGGCGGGGATGTACTCCTCCTCCGGGGCGGACGCCAGAAAGGCCACCCAGTCCTCCACTTGGATGTCCACCCGGTGGACGCGGCTTCCGTCAAACAACCTGGAGACGTAGCCTGGGTTCTCCCCCGCGGGGAGGATGGCCCCGGCTTTGCCAGCCAGCCCCAGCAACAGCACCAAGGCCGCCGCTAGCACAGCCGCCCCCAGGGCGATTTTTCCCATGTGCCTGCTGCAAACCATAGCTCACCCCATGTAGTCGCCGTTGTAGGAGACCAGCGTCACCCGGCTGACGCCCTCCATGCGCTCCAGCTCGTTGACAAAGGAGGCGTCTCCTTCTTTCAGGCGCACCTCGTAGTTCAGCTCCACCAGGCCGCTTTCCACTGCCTTGCTTTTCAGGCTCAGCCGCTTTACCTGGGAGGCCACAAAGGCCCGGGCCAGCTGCTCCGCCTGCTCCCCCTGGCAGTGGAGAAGGAGGATGTAGGGCGTCTCCGGCCCCTTGCGCTTGGAGAAAGCCAGCAGCACCACCCCAATGAACAGGCTGCCGCCCACCGCCAGCACCAGCAGCCCCGCCGCCAGTACAATGCCCACGGCGATGGCCCAGAACAGAAAGGCGATGTCCATGGGCTCCTTCACGGCGGTGCGGAACCGCACAATGCTCAAAGCGCCCACCATGCCCAGGGAGAGCACAATGTTGCTGACCACCGTTAAAATCAGCAACGTGGTGATGAGGGACAGGGCCACCAGCGTCACCCCAAAGCTGGGGGAGTACATCACCCCGGCGTAGCACTGCTTGTAAATGGCGAAGATAAACAGTCCCAGCAAAAAGGAGAGGACCAGGGCGATGGCCATGTCCAGCAGGGGCACGCTGTCCATGTTCTCCAAAAAGCTGGATTTGAAAATATCCCGAAACGTCATGGGGCAACCTCCTCAATCATAGCGGCGGCACAGGGCGTACTTGGAGCAGGCCGTCCCCTGCCGGTTGGGGACCTGCACCGCCAGCTTGACAATCTCCGGCAGAAAGGCGTCGTATTTCACTTCCACCACGGCCAAGCCCCCCAGGGCAGGCAGCAGCTTTTGGGGGATGAGGAACCGCTCCGGCGCGCCTGCCCGGATGTCCCCGTCCAAGGTGACCCGCACATTCCCCGGGGCGTAGAGAAAGGCCTCCCGGGTATAGCGCACCACCGTTTTTGGGGCCAGCCCCCGGCGCAGCTTGGCGTAAAACTCCCGGGCCAGGGGCTCCTCTTTTTCCAGCAGGAAGGCGAAATCCCCCCGCAGCAGCCGCTCCCCCTCCTCCCGGGAGAGCCTGCACGACCCCTTACCGCACAATCCCTTCACCTTGTATTTCTTCTCCAGCTTGAAAAAGGCGGGCTTCTCCCCGTAGTACCGCAGGCGGAACTTCTCCCGGCGGTTCACCCCGTCCAGCTTTTGCCGCAGGGCGGTGTCGTAGGGGTCGTCGTAGTAGAGGCTCACCACCTGGTAGTTGCCCTCCGGCCCGGCGTGGGGGTCACGGGGAAAAAGCTTTTCCAGCCGCTGGGAAAGCACCAGGGCTTCCCGCAGGTTCACCTGGTGCTTTTCCTCGTGGCGCAGCCGGGGCTCAGTCGTCGTAGCCGGAATCGCCATAGCCGCTGTTTCCTCCATAGTTGGAGCTCCCG
>FR893707.1 GCA_000435395.1 Firmicutes bacterium CAG:94 | reverse complement strand
ACAGCAGCGTCCTGGAGGACGTGGAGGTGCCCGCCGCCACAGAGAACGGGGAGTGGAGCATCACGTTCCGGCAGGGCTATACCGATGGCCACAAGGTGATGCTTTCCCTAAGCCTTACTGGTCCTCAGGGGGATTTGGAGCGGTATTCCTCGGTCCTCTTTGCGGGCTACGGGCAGACTTCCACCGCCACCATCAATGGGGAGACGGCCCAAATCCAGGGGGTGAACTCCTTCGAAGAGCGAGAGGGCAGCTGGGATACCACCATGGCCGTGGTGGTCCCCGAGAGCCAGCAGGAGGCGGAAACCTTAGAGGTGGCTGTCACCTTGCAGGGATTAGAGGGGCAGATGGCAGAGCTTGGCGCCCATGGCGAAGTGAAGACCATCTCCACCGAGCCTATCCAGGGCAGTTTCTCCGCCAGCTTCACCCTGACAGTGGACCACAGCAACGATTACGCCTTCGTGTCCCAGGCGGAGGACAACCGGGCGAAGGTGTTCGCTGTGTCGGGCACCCCCACTCAAACGGTGGTCTCTGTGGAAATCCCCTTCTGGGGCTATCGGAACTTTGGCGCCCTGGAGGAGGACGGCGTGAAAGGCTCGGCCCGGCTGGTGCTGCCCGACGGCACCCAGCTGCGCCCGGATGACCGCCGCAGCGCCGACCTGGGAGGCTACGACTACCGGGCGGCCAAGACACAGTCCTGCGACCTGTGCTTTGACGGCCTGCCCGCCGGAACCTCCCAGGTGGAGCTGGAGTTCTTCTGGCAGGAGGTGGGCACACAGCAGGAGGAGGTACTGGCCTCCTTTACCCTGGACTTGGCAAACCAGGAAATCACCGCCGCCGGCACCCAAGGGGTGGAGCTGGGCTCCACCCAGTACAGCCTGCTGGAAACCGGGGACACCGGCTGGGAGGAAAACGGCTTCACCGTAAAGGACGTCTGGTTCAGCCAGGCGGAGAGCTACACAGGCCATGTGTACTTCTACCTTCCCGACGACTGCCTGGAAACGAACCTGCAGGTGGAGGTGCAAAACGCGCAAGGGGAGACGCTGTTCCGCTCCCAAGCCTACGGGGAGGACGGCGCGCCCAACCCGGATTGGACCCTGCAGCCCGCCTTTGCCATCGCCAACCTTCCCCAGCCGCTGAACATCTGCCAGGTGACCCAGCGCCTTACGGGGGCGGTGGTCCCTGTGGGCGAGATGGTGACCGTCATCCTCTCTGACGCATCCACCGGGGAAACCCTCTTCACCGACACCCGGGCGCTGGTGGCTGCCGCGCCGTAAAAAGGGAAAATGGGCTCTCTTTCAAGGGGAAAGGGGGCCCGTTTTTGCTGCCGTCTGGTCCCGCAGCAGGGCGAGGAAGGCCTCCAGCGCCGGGGAGGGCGCCTTCTGCCGGTGGAGCGCGCAGGCGAACTGCCGGAAAAACCGCACCTCCGGCACGGTCCCCACCTGGAGGCCGCTCTCCCTTTGGGCCAGGGCCTCCGGCAGGATGGCCACCCCCAGGCCGGCTTTGGCTGCCTGGGCCAAAGCGGCGGTGCTGGTGCTCTCCAACAGGGGCTGGAGCGCCAGGCCCTGCTGGGAAAACACCCTGTCTACCGAGCTGCGCAGGCCGCTGCCCGGTTCCCGCAGGAGCAGGGGCAGGGCCGCCAGCTCTTCTACGGTGGCAGGGGCGGGAAAGCGCCCCGGGGCCGCCGCCAGGACCAGGTCCTCTTGATAGAGGGGCTGGGCCCGCAGCCTTTCCGAAACCCCCAGGCCGTCTACAATGCCCACATCCAGCTGGTTCTCCGCCAGCAGGCTTTGGATTTTGTCGGAGTTGGCCACCAGGGCCCGCAGCCTCACTTGTGGGTGCTCTTGACGGAAGCGCCCCAGAACCTGGGCCAGGCCCGCCTCGCCAAAGCTGACGTTTGCCCCCACCCGCAGGGCCAGGGGCCGCCCCTGGCCCAGGGTTTCCTCCGCCTCTTGGAACCCCCGCAGCACGTCCTGAGCCGTGGCAAGCAGGGCCTCCCCGGCCGGGGTCAGGTAGACGCGGCGGTTCATGCGCTCGAAAAGGGCCACGCCATAATGGCTTTCCAGCTCTTTAACAGCCAGGCTCACAGCGGGTTGGGTGGTATTTAGGGCCTCTGCTGCCTGGCTGAAATTGAGGAAGCGGCACACTTCCGCAAAAATGGTGAAATGTTTCCTGGTCATAGGTACCTCCTGCGTCTTCTATATGGAATTTAATATCCAATCCATTTTATCATAAGGATAGAAAATGGTAAAGCATGGGTGTACAATACAGGCAGAACCTGTGGAGGAGGAAGGACAGTGGAGCGTTCCAAAGGGGCCCTGTGCCTCAAGCTGTTTTTGAAGTTCTTAAAAATCGGCGCCTTCACCTTTGGGGGCGGCTACGCCATGATTCCCCTGATACGCCGGGAGATTGCCCTGCGGGAGGGCTGGATCGAGGACAAGGACATTTTAGACATTTTGGCCGTCAGCGAGAGCACCCCTGGGCCCATCGCCGTGAACACCGCCACCTTTGTGGGCTACCGGGTGGCCGGGCCCCTGGGGGCGGCCTGCGCCACGGTGGGGGTGGTGCTGCCCAGCTTTGTCATCATCTTCGCCTTGAGCTTTGTCCTGCGCCAGTTTGAGGATTTCCCCGCGGTGCGCTACGCCTTTTGGGGCATCCGGGTGGCGGTGGTGGCCTTGGTGCTCAGCGCTTTGGTGTCCATGGCCAAGGAGTGCCCCTGGAACATCGTCTCCTACCTTTTGGCGGCGGGGGCCTTTGTGCTGGTGGGGCTGCTGGGGGCCAATTCCATTGTGGTGCTCATCGCCTGCGCCCTGGTTGGCCTGGCCGCCTCCAAGCTGAAGATTGGGGGGATGAAGCTGTGATTTATCTGGAGCTGTTCCTCATCTTCTTTAAGATTGGCGCCTTCACCTTTGGGGGCGGCTACGCCATGCTGCCCCTGATCCAGCAGGAGGTGCTCTCCCAGGGCTGGATGGACTTAGAGCAGCTGGTGAACTTCATCGCTGTGTCGGAGAGCACCCCCGGCCCCCTGGCGGTGAACCTCTCCACCTATATCGGCGCGGAGACGGCGGGCCTGCTGGGGGCGCTGTCTGCCACCATTGGGGTGGTGCTGCCCAGCTTTGTGATCATTCTGCTGGTTGCCAAGTTTTACCAGGCCTTCCAGACCAACGCCTTGGTAAAGGGCTGCATGAACGGCCTGCGCCCCACGGTGGTGGGGATGATCGGCGCCTCTCTGCTCAGCGTGGGGGCCTCCGCCTTCCCCGCGGCGGGCGGGGTCATGCAGTGGGTGCTGGCGGCGGTGCTGCTGGCGGCCATCTTGGTGGCCCATTGGAAGAAGGTCCACCCCATATTGCTGATTGTGGGCTCCGCCGTGGTGGGCATTGCCGCGGGGTACGCGGGGCTGCTGCCCGGGGTGTAAAAAAACAAAAAAGCCAGGGGCCTGGCCGCCCCGGAAGAACGCCCGCGCCTGCAGGGGATTCCCCAGGCGGCGGGCGTTTTTTGTGGGATGTTCCATTCCGGGAGAAAGGCTTTGATAATTTTTTATTTATCTTGCAAGTTGGGTTGTTTTCCGCTACAATGAAGCGTGGGGAGCTGTGCCGCGTGGCGTGCTCCCCCGTAAACTACAGTGAACGAAAGGCTGGAATATCGCTATGGAGTTCCCAAAACATCCTTTCCGCACCCATGGCGGCGCGGCGGTGCCCCACCACAAAAACACGTGGGACATCCCCTCCTCTACCATGCCTCCCCCGGAAAAAGTGATTTTGCCCATGCAGCAGCACATTGGCGCGCCCTGTATCCCCACGGTGAAGAAAGGGGACCACGTGTATGTGGGCACCGTGGTGGGCGACAGCGATGCCTACGTTAGCGCCCCGGTGCACGCCTCCGTGTCCGGCACGGTGACGGAAATCACCCAGGTGATGCTCACCGGCGGCCAGATGACCCAGGCTGTGGTGGTGGGATCCGACGGCAAAATGGAGAAAGACCCGGCCATCGCCCCGCCGCCCCCCATCACCACCAAGGAGGAGCTGGCCAAGGCCGCCCGGGCCGCCGGGCTGGTGGGCCTGGGCGGCGCGGGCTTCCCCGCCCATGTAAAGCTCAACGTGCCCGAGGGCAAGACCATTGACACCTTGCTGGTCAACGTGGCGGAGTGCGAGCCCTACGTCACCTCCGACCACCGGGAGGCCCTGGAAAACGGCCGCAACGTGCTGGAGGGTGTGTACCACGTCAAGGAGATCCTGGGCGTGCAGCGGGTGATAATCGCCGTGGAGGACAACAAGCCCGACGTCATCCAGAAGCTGTCGGAAATTGCCGGCGACCCCAAGCGGGACCCCCTGGACCAGGTGCGTGTGCTGCCCCTGAAAAGCCGCTACCCCCAGGGCGCGGAGAAGGTGCTGGTGCAGGCCTGCACCGGCCGGAAAGTCCCCGCGGGGAAGCTTCCCGCCGATGTGGGCTGCCTGGTGATGAACATAGGCTCCCTCTCCTTTTTGGCCAGCTATATGCGCACGGGAATGCCCCTCACCTTAAAGCGCGTCACCATTGACGGTTCGGCTATCGCCCACCCCCAGAACGTCATTGTGCCGGTGGGCACCCCCATCAAGGACGTGGTGGCCTTTTGCGGCGGCTATAAGGCAGAGCCCAAAAAGCTGATTATGGGCGGCCCCATGATGGGCGTGGCCATCACCAGCGACGAGCTGCCCATCTTAAAGCAGAACAACGCCATTTTGGCCTTTGACCAGCGGGAGGCCCAGCTGCGCCAGCCCACCGCCTGCATCCGCTGCGGCCGGTGCGTGGCGGCATGTCCCATGCACCTGATGCCCACCAAGCTGGAGCAGGCCGTGGAGCGCCAGGACGTGGAGGCCCTCCAGTCCTTGGACATTATGACCTGTATGGAGTGCGGCTGCTGTTCCTTCTCCTGCCCCGCGGGGCGGCGGCTGGTGCAGGCCATCCGCCTGGGCAAAAACTACGTGCGGAAAGCGGGAGGGAAAAAGTGATATGGAAAAGCTGATAGTCTCCTCCTCCCCCCATTTTAACGGCGGGAGGACTACCCAGAACATTATGCTGGACGTCATCATTGCCCTGGTGCCTGCCATGGTGGCCTCGGTGATTCTGTTCGGCTTCCGGGCGGCGGTGGTCATCCTCACCTGTGTGGCCACCTGCGTCCTCAGCGAATACCTGTGCCGCCGGGTGATGAAGCGCCCCCAGACCGTGGGCGACCTCAGCTGCGTGGTCACCGGCATTTTGCTGGCGCTGAACCTGCCCGTCACCATCAACCCCCTCATCGCCGTGTTTGGCGGCGTGGTGGCCATTGTGGTGGTCAAGCAGATGTTCGGCGGCATTGGCCAGAACTTTGTCAACCCGGCTTTGACCGCCCGCATCATCCTGCTGAACTCCTTCCCCTCCCGGATGACCCACTGGGTGCAGCCCTTTGACTACACCGCCACCGCCGACGCCATCACCACCGCCACGCCCCTGGGCATCCTCAAGGAGGGCGCCGGGGAGGCGCTGCCCTCTTACCTGGATTTGTTCTTGGGCAACAACGCCGGCTGCCTGGGGGAGACCTGCGCCCTGGCCATCCTCATCGGCGGGGCGTACCTCATCGCCCGGCGGGTGATCTCCCCGGTTATCCCCGTGACGTACCTGGCCACGGCGGCGCTGTTCTCCGCCCTCTTTGGCCGGGACCCCCTGTTCGATTTGCTCTCTGGCGGCCTGCTGCTGGGGGCCTTCTTCATGGCTACCGACTACACCACCAGCCCCCTGTACTTCTGGGGCCGGGTGGTCTTCGCCTTTGGCTGCGGGCTGATTACCATGGTCATCCGGGAGTTTGGCTCCTTGCCCGAGGGCGTTTCCTACTCCATCATCTTGATGAACATCCTCACCCCGTTGCTTGAGCGGGCCATCAAGCCCCGGGCCTTTGGCTCTCAGCGGGCCCCCAAGGGGAAGAAGGGAGGCGCCCGGGATGAAGCTTAGTTGGAAGGAAATCCTGCGGCCCACGGCGGTGCTGTTTGTCATCTGCGTGGCGGTTGCCGCCGCCCTGGCGGGCACCAACCTGCTCACCGAGGAGCGCATCGCCCAGCAGGCCGTGGCCACCGCCGAGGAATCCCGGAAGGTGGTTCTCCCCGGCGCGGAGGAGTTCCAGGCCCAGGAGGACGGCGCCTACTACACCGGCAGCGCCGGCGGCCAGCTGGTGGGCTACGTCTTTGAGACAGAGGCCAGCGGCTATGGCGGCAAGGTGAAGGTGATGACCGGCATCGATGCCGAAGGCGCTATCACCGGCGTGGTCATCCTCTCCCACGACGAGACCCCGGGCTTGGGCGCCAACGCCGAAAAGCCCGACTTCTTAAACCAATTCCTGCAACAGGCCCCGGAGGGCGGCTTGGAGGTCATCAAGTACCAGACACCGGGCGAGGGCCAAATCCAGGCCATGACAGGCGCCACCGTCACCTCCACCGCGGTGACCAATGCCGTCAACCAGGCCGTTGCGCAGTACAACACCGTGAAAGGGGGCGCGTGAGATGGCAGAAAAGAAAAAGGGCTTGCTCCAGGAGTTTACCAAAGGCATCATCAAGGAGAACCCGGTGCTGCGGCTGGTGCTGGGCTGCTGCGCCACGTTGGCCGTGACCACCGCCGCCTCCAACGCCATTGGCATGGGTGCCGCCACCACCTTTGTGCTGGTGTGCTCCAACGCTGTGATTTCCCTGCTGCGCAAGGTCATCCCGGACAAGGTGCGCATCCCGGCCTTTATCACCATTGTGGCGGGGTTTGTCACCATTGTGCAGCTGTTTATCCAGGCCTTCTCCCCCGCGTTGGACGACGCCTTGGGCGTGTTCCTGCCCTTGATCGTGGTCAACTGCATCATCCTGGGCCGGGCGGAGATGTTCGCCAGCAAGAACAAGGTGCTCCCCTCCATTCTGGACGGCCTGGGCATGGGCGTGGGCTTTACCGCCACCCTGCTTGCCATGGGTATCATCCGGGAGCTGCTGGGCGCCGGCACGGTGTTTGGCATCCCGGTGCTCTCCGGGTTTATGGAGCCCATCATCATCTTTTTGCTGCCTCCCGGCGGGTTCTTTGTGTTCGGCATGCTGGTGGCCCTGGCGGGCAAGCTCTCCAAGGAGGGCAAGGCTCCCGAAACCACCGGCTGCGGGAACTGCCCCCTGGCGGCTTCCTGCTCCAAAGTGTGTGAGAAGGACAACGGAAAGGAGGCGGCGCGCTGATGGACGCCCAAACCATAAAATCCCTGGTGGCCATCTTCCTGGCGGCCATCCTCACGGAAAACTACATCCTCAACAAGTTTTTGGGCATCTGCCCCTTTTTGGGCGTCTCCAAAAAGCTGGACACCGCCGTGGGCATGAGCTGCGCCGTCACCGTGGTGATGGTCATCTCCACCGCCGTGACCTGGCCCCTGTACACCTATTTGCTGGTGCCCAACGGCCTGGGCTATTTGCAGACCATTGTGTTTATTCTGGTCATCGCGGCGCTGGTGCAGCTGCTGGAGACAGCCCTGCGCAAGTACATGCCGCCCCTGTACAACGCCCTGGGCATTTACCTGCCCCTTATCACCACCAACTGCGCCGTGCTGGGTGTGACCATGCTGGTGCTGGAAAAGGGCGCGGAGGACCCCACCTTTGGGTACCTTCAGTCTTTGGTGAACGCCTTTGGCTCTGGCGTGGGCTTTTTGGTGGCCATGGTTCTCTTTGCCGGTGTGCGGGAGCGCCTGGAGAACTGCGACATCCCCGAGACGTTTAAAGGCCTGCCCATCACCTTGGTGGCGGCCAGCCTGGTGGCGGTCAGCTTCCTGGGCTTCAACGGCGTTGTGGACAACCTGCTGTAAAGGGAGGGTGCGGATATGGAAATTCTCACTCCCATTTTGATTGTGGGCATCATCGGCCTGCTGGCCGGCGTGATTTTGGCGGTGGCCTCCATCGTCATGGCGGTGCCCAAGGATGAGAAAGCCGAAGCCCTGGAGGAGGTCCTGCCCGGGGCCAACTGCGGCGCCTGCGGGTTTTCCGGCTGCCCGGGCTACGCGGCGGCCATGGCCAAGGGCGAGGCCCAGCCGGGCCTGTGCTCTCCCGGCGGCGCGGAGGTGGCCCAGAAGTGCGCGGAAATCCTGGGCGGCGGCGACGTGCAGGTGGAGTACAAAACCGCCTTGGTCCACTGCTTGGGCAGCTACGACAACACCACCGACAAGATGCTGTACGACGGCATCCAGAGCTGCTCGGCGGCGGCCTTCCTCATGGGGGGCGTCACCAGCTGCCGCTTTGGCTGCATGGGCCTGGGGGACTGCCAGCGGGCCTGCCAGTACGGCGCCATCACCGTGTGCAACGGCCTGGCCCGCATTGACCCGGCCAAGTGCAAGGGCTGCTCCCAGTGCGTGGCGGCCTGCCCCAAGGGGATTATCTCTTTGGTGCCCCTGAAAAAGCAGGCGGTGGTGCGGTGCTCCAGCTGCGACAAGGCCAAGGGCACCATGGCCGTGTGCAACATTGGGTGCATCGGCTGTGGCAAGTGCATGCGCACCTGTCCGTCCGGCGCCATCACCGTGGAGAACGGCCTGGCCAAGGTGGACCCCCAAAAGTGCACCGCCTGCGGCCAGTGCGTGGAAGCCTGCCCCCGCCATGTGATTGCGATGCTGTAAAAGAAAAAAAGAGCAGAAAGAAAGGGCCGTCCAGCAGGACGGTCCTTCTCTTTTGCCCTTCTTTCTTGCCCTTCTTTCTTGAAAGAAAGAAGCAAAGAACTTTTATGCCGCGGGACGGGGCGCGAGCCGCCCCTTTGCCTTGCGCAGTTTTACGGTTTTGTGTCCGCGTTATTTTGCGGTGTCGGAAACGCGAGCTTGGCTTCTCTTTGAAAGAAAGAAGCAAAGACCAGCGTGACGCTGGACCCGTGCCGCGGGACAGAGCATAACCATTGGCGCGGACGTGTTCTCTCCTCTCAAGCAGGCGTGAGCGTAGCTCACCAGTCTCGCCTGCCGGCTCGGTCGGTCCTGGACGGTCCCCACTGGGGACCAGGACCCCCAAGGCGCGAATTGTCCGGGCCGGTCACGGCCCGTTCCCGCAGAATCTTCCCCATGGCCAGGAAGTAGACCACGATGGTCACGGCCGGGCCCAAAATGTCGGACAGGGGCTCGGCGTAGAAGGCGGCCCGGGCTCCAAAGGCCGCGGGCAAAGCGAAGATGGCCACAAAGTACACCAGCTTCCGCCAGAAGGACAGGGGCAGGCTCAGCCGCACCTGGCCAATGCCCGTGAAGCCGTCCACCAGCTCGTACTGCACCCCCAGGGGGATGATGGCCAAGGTGCAGATTTTAATGGCCTCGAAGGCCTCTTGGGCCAGCACGGGGTCCTGGGTGAACAGCCGCACAAACAGCGGCCCCGCCACCCGGGCCAGCACAAAGAGCAGCGTGGTGTAGCCCACGCACAGGCCCACAATGTACTTTTGGGCTTGGCGCACCCGGTCCACCTGGCGGGCGCCGTAGTTGAAGCCCAGAATCCCCTGGGTGCCGCCGCTGATGCCCCCCAGCGGCATGGTGACCACCAGCATAAAGCTCTGCACAATGGTGTTGCAGGTGACCAGCATGTCCCCGTCGGCGCCGCCGGTGCGCTGCAAAATGGCGTTCATGGCGATGATCATCACGTTGTCCACCGCCACAATGAGGAAGGGCGTGAAGCCCATCACCAGCACCCTGCCCATCACCCGCACATCGTAGCCCCCAAAGGTGATGGGCACCTGCACCCGCTTGCCAAAGAGGAAGCGGATGACAAAGGCCGCGCTGGCCGCCTGGGAAATCACCGTGGCGATGGCCGCACCCCGCACGCCCATGTCCAGGGCGAAGATGAACACCGGGTCCAGCACAATGTTCAGCGCCGCGCCCAGCATCACCGAGGCCATGCCGATTTTGGCAAAGCCCTGGCAGATGATAAACTGGTTTAGCCCGCTGGCCGCCAGGGCGAAAAAGGTGCCGCACAGGTAGGCGGTGAAGTACTCCTCGGCGAAGGGATAGGTGGCGTCGCTGGCGCCAAACAGCCGCAGCATGGGCTCCCGGAAGGGGAGAATCCCCCCGATGAGCAGCACCGAAAAGACGATGAGCATCAAAAAGCAGTTGGCCAGCACCTTTTTGGCGGCGGAGAGGTCCTCCTCGCCCATGCGGATGCTCACCAGGGGCGCGCCGCCCACGCCCACCAGCACCGCCACCGAGCCCACCATGGTCACCACGGGGCCGCACACCCCCACGCCGGCCAGGGCCACGTCCCCAATCTCGGGGATGTTGCCGATGTACATCCTATCCACAATGCTGTACAGCACGCTGACAAACTGCCCCAGCATGCTGGGGATGGCAATGCGCCACACCAGGCGGCTGACTTTGTCCTTGCCCAAATTGTTCTCTGCTGCCATAATCCTACACCCCTTCTTGCATATCCCGCTGCGCGCTGCGCAAACCGCATCTTATCTTACTCTATTTTACCGGGAAAGGGAAGATGTTTTACAAGAATCTTCCCCGGGCAACCACCTGTTTTTCATTTTTTCCGCTAGGATGGGGAAAAAAGGGAAGGAGGGGCTGCCATGCCGTGGAGCGAAATGCTTTTTCCCCTGCTTTTTTTGGCGCTGGGGGCCGCCTGCCTATGGGCGGCCTGGGTGTTCCGCCGCTTCGCCAAAAAGCGGGAGACGGCCTACACCGTAAAGGCCTGGGCCCAGGTGGTGCAGGTGCTGGCCTCTGCCGATTCCGACGGGGACCCCCTGTACACCCCGGTCCTCCACCTGCTGGCGGAGGGGGAGGGCTTCACCAAGCGGGGCTCCCCCACCCGGGAGGAAGGCCGGTTCCAAACGGGCGCTTGGGTGGAGGTGCGCTATCCTCCCGGCAGGCCCTCCCGCTTTATGCAGGCGGGAGAGGTGGGGACCTCCGCCGCAAGTGCGGTGCTGTGCCTGGGGGCCTTTCTCTGCTTTGTGGGGGCGCTGGTGCAGCTGGTCCAAAACTGGAATCTCTATTTTTAGGCCGCGCTCCATAAAATTTATAAAAACTCTGGATTTTTCTTTTTGATTTGGTATAATATCCTTATATACTTTTCCGGGCTTTCCCCGGGACACGAGGTGACGTAAGGATGCTGAAAAATTGGGCCCGCCCGGAAAAGCCAGAGGGCGAGGAGTTAAAACAGCGGCTAAAGGCCGCCGAGGAAAAGCTTTCCCAGCAGCAGATGAAGCTGAAGGAAAAGCGCCTGCCGGTACTGGTGCTCATCGAGGGCTGGGGCGCCGCGGGCAAGGGCAGCGCCATCGGCCAGATCATCAAGAACATCGACCCCCGGTTTTTCAAGGTGTTCTCCATGCCCTCCACCCCCACGGAGGAGGAGCGCCGCCGGCCCTTCCTGTACCGGTTCTTCGAGAAGATCCCCGAGGCGGGGAAGTTCACCTTTTTGGATTCCGGCTGGATGGACCAGATTATGAAGGAGCGCCTGGACGGCAAGCTGGACGACAAGGCCTATGCCCAGCGGGTGGACAGCGTCAAGCGCTTTGAGCGGGGCTTGACGGACAACGGCTACCTGGTGCTGAAGTTCTTCTTCCACATCAGCAAAAAGGAGCAGGAAAGCCGCATTGAGGCCTTGCTTTCCGAGAAGGACACCGCCTGGCGTGTCAGCGAGGGCGACCTGTGGCAGAACCGCCACTACGACAAGTGCCTGGAGGCCTTCGACCGCTACCTGGACGACACCAACACCCCCAGCGCCCCCTGGTACATTGTCGATTCCAAGTCCAAGAAGTTCGCGGAGCTGCAGGTGATGGAAACCCTGTGCATGGGCATTGAGACAGCCCTGCACAACGAGAGCCTGGCAGTGCCCCTGCTGCAAAACGCCTTCCCTCTTATCAAGATGCCCAAACTGCGGGACGTCCCCCTGGAGGGCAAGACCCTGGACGAGGAAAAGTACAAAAAGGAGCTGAAGGAGCTGCAAGCCAAGCTGGGCCAGCTGCACAACCGGCTGTACCGCAAGCGGGTGCCGGTCATCATCGCCTACGAGGGCTGGGACGCCGCCGGCAAGGGGGGCAACATCAAGCGGCTTACAGGCGCCTTGGACCCCCGGGGCTTTGAGGTGCACCCCATCGCCAGCCCAGAGCCCCACGAAAAGGCCCGCCACTACCTGTGGCGCTTTTGGACCCGCCTGCCCAAGGACGGGCACATCGCCATTTTCGACCGCACCTGGTACGGCCGGGTGATGGTGGAGCGCCTGGAGGGCTTCTGCAGCGAAAACGACTGGCAGCGGGCCTATTACGAGATGAACGAGTTCGAGCAGGAGCTGCACAACTGGGGGGCGGTCATCCTCAAGTTCTGGGTGCAGATTGACAAGGACACCCAGCTGGCCCGGTTTACCGAGCGGCAGAACACCCCCTCGAAGCAGTGGAAAATCACCGACGAGGACTGGCGCAACCGGGAGAAGTGGGACTTGTACGAGCAGGCCGTGGACGAGATGCTGCAAAAGACCAGCACCACCTACGCCCCCTGGCACATTTTGGAATCGGTGGATAAGAAATACGCCCGCATCAAGGCGCTGCACATCGTCATAGACGCCTTGGAAAAGGCGCTGTAACGCCAAAAAGGACATCCCGTTTTGTGGGATGTCCTTTTCCATTCTGCAGGTTTATTGGGGGGCTTCCCCCGAGAGTTTTGCCTTTTCCCTGCGGTTCATCTCCCGCCAGATGGTCAGCAGCATGGTGATGTAGCAGGCCCCGCCGCCGATGAAGTTGGAGATGGGCTCGGCCAGGAACACGCCGTTTACCCCCAGGCCGAACAGGTGGGGGAGGAGCAGCGTCAGGGGCGTGACGATGATCACCTTGCGGAACAGGGAGAAGAACACCGCCTGCTTGGAGCGCCCCAGCGCCACCGCGGCGCTTTGGCCGGCCATTTGCAGGCTCATCATGAAGAAGCCGAAGAAGTAGATGTGCATGCTGGGCACGGCGGCCTCCCGCAGGGCCTCCTCCCCGGTGAACAGCCCGATGAAGAACCGGGGGAACAGAAACAGCAGCAGCCACACCGCCGTGGTGTAGACGACGCACACAATGGTGGTGAACACAATCCCCGAGCGCACCCGCCGGTACTCCTGGGCGCCGTAGTTAAAGCCCATCACAGGCTGGGCGGCGCTGGTGACGCCGTTGATGGGGGTGGAGACCACCTCCCGCACGGAGTTGATAATGGTCATCACACCCACGTACAGGTCGCCCCCAAAGCTCTGCAGGGTGGAATTGCAGGCCACCTGCACAATGGAGTTGGTGATGGCCATGACAAAGCTGGAAAAGCCCAGGGAGACAATCTGCCACACCAGCTTGGGCTGCAGGCGCATGGAGCCCCACTCCAGGCGGATGAGGGCTTTCTTCCCCCGCAGGAAGGACACCGCCCACACCGCCGAGAGGAACTGGGAGAGGATGGTGGCCAAGGCCGCCCCCTGCACGCCCATGCCCAACACGAAGATAAACACCGGGTCCAAGAGGATGTTTGTCACCGCGCCGATGAGCACCGTCAGCATGCCCGTGCGGCCAAAGCCCTGGGCGTTGATAAACTGGTTCATGCCCAGGCTTATCATCACGAACACGCTGCCCAGCAGGTAGATGGTGAGGTAGCCGTCGGCGTAGGGGTAGGTGGCGTCGCTGGCGCCAAAGGCGTACAGCAGCGGCCGCTTGAGCACCAGCAGCACCACCGTCAGCGCTACCCCGGTGCCCACCAGCAAAGCGAAGGTGTTGCCCAAAATCACCTGGGCCCTGTCCCGGTCGCCCTTGCCCCGCTGGATGGAGAACAGCGGCGAGCCGCCCATGCCGAACAGGTTGGCAAAGGCCGTGACAATGGAGAGGATGGGGAAGGTGAGCCCCAGGCCCGTCAAGGCGTTGCCGGCGGCGTCTGGCAGGCGGCCGATGTACATGCGGTCCACCACGCTGTACAGCACGTTGATAAGCTGGGCCACGGTCATGGGCAAGGCCAGGCGCAGGATGTTCCCCGCCACGCTGCCTTTGGAGAAGTCATTTGTCTGAGTGTTTGCCATGTGGGGCATCCCCTTCCTTTCTGGGGGAGTTTGTTGCTTTATCAACTATTGTACAGGAATTGCCCCCAAGATGCAAGCGGCGGCCCCAAAGTGCCCCGCATCCAAAAAGTGCGGGGGCAGCCAGCTCCCTTTTGTCTACAATCCACCAAGGGAGGGAAGAACGGCAAAAACCCAGGTTTTTAGCCAAATTCGGGCTTTTCAAGCGGGCGGTTTGGTGGTATAATAAATCGGTTCATGGAAAGAATGGAGCGTTTGAAAACAAGAGCCTTTGGCACTGGGCCAAGGGCGGCTTTCTCTAGGAGAAGGCGCTTTTCTGACTTGTGTGTAGAAAGGAATGGCATCTATATGGCAAAGAGAGAAAACCTGCGCAACGTGGCCATCATTGCCCACGTAGACCACGGCAAGACCACCCTGGTGGACCAGCTGCTGCGGCAAAGCGGCGTGTTCCGCGCCAACGAGGCCGTGGCCGAGCGGGTGATGGACTCCGGCGACTTGGAGCGGGA
Organism: Firmicutes bacterium CAG:94; assembly: GCA_000435395.1. Taxonomy (GTDB): domain Bacteria; phylum Bacillota; class Clostridia; order Oscillospirales; family Acutalibacteraceae; genus Acutalibacter; species Acutalibacter ornithocaccae. The sequence continues at coordinate 1,723 of FR893707.1, read as the reverse complement.
GCGGGGCATCACCATCCTGTCTAAAAACACCGCCGTAAAGTATGGCGATATTAAAATCAACATTGTGGATACCCCCGGCCACGCCGATTTCGGCGGCGAGGTGGAGCGCGTGCTGCAAATGGTGGACGGCGTGCTGCTGCTGGTGGACGCCTTTGAGGGCTGTATGCCCCAGACCCGCTTTGTGCTGAAAAAGGCCCTGGCCCTGGGCAAGAAGCCCCTGGTGGTGCTCAACAAAATCGACCGGCCCGGGGCCCGCCCCGCCGAGGTGGTGGACGAGGTGCTGGATTTGTTCATCGAGCTGGGCGCCAACGACGACCAGCTGGAGTTCCCCGTGTGCTACGCCTCCGCCCGGGACGGCTACGCCACCTTGGACCCCAACGCCCCCGGCACGGACATGACGCCCCTGTTTGAGATGATCGTCAACGAAGTCCCCTGCCCCCAGGGGGACATGGAGGGCCCCACCCAGGTGCTGTTCTCCAACATCGACTATGACGACTACGTGGGCCGCATCGGTATTGGCCGGGTGGAGCGGGGCTCCATCCAGGTGGGGCAGACCGTCACCATCTGCGGCGGCGCCGAGGACACCCGCCAGAACGCCCGCATCACCAAGCTGTACCAGTTTGAGGGCCTCAAGCGGGTGGAGCACGATTCCGCCCAGCTGGGGGACATCATCGCCGTGTCGGGCATCGCGGAGCTGAACATCGGCCAGACCGCCTGCGCCACCGACTGCGTGGAGCCTTTGCCCTTTGTGAAGATCGACGAGCCCACAGTGTCCATGAATTTCATGGTGAACAACTCCCCCTTTGCCGGGCGGGAGGGCAAGTACGTCACCTCCCGGAACCTGCGGGACCGCCTGTTTAAAGAGGTGGAGACCAACGTGGCCATGCGGGTGGAGGAGACGGATTCCTCCGATACCTACAAGGTCTCGGGCCGGGGCGAGCTGCACCTTTCTATCCTCATTGAGCAGATGCGCCGCCAGGGGTATGAATTTCAGGTGAGCCGCCCCACGGTCATCTACAAAAAGGACAAGGACGGCAAGGTGCTGGAGCCCATGGAGCTGCTGATGATCGAGGTGCCCGACAACTACGTGGGCGCCGTTATGGAAAAGATCGGCTCCCGCAAGGCCGAGCTTTTAAACATGGGCTCCCGGGAGAGCGGCACCACCCACATGGAGTTTAAAATCCCCGCCCGGGGCCTGATGGGCTACCGCTCGGAGTTCCTCACGGACACCAACGGCAACGGCATTATGAACCACGTGTTCGACAGCTACGAGCCCTATAAGGGCGACATCCAGCAGCGCACCCAGGGCTCTATCATCGCCCACGAGACAGGGGAGTCCACCGCCTACGGCCTGTTCTACGCCCAGGAGCGGGGACGGCTGTTCATCGGCCCCGGCGTGGAAGTGTATGAGGGCATGATCGTGGGCGCCAACCCCAAAAACGAGGACATCACCGTAAACGTGTGCAAGAAGAAGCACGCCACCAACACCCGCGCCTCCGGCAGCGACGACGCCTTGAAGCTGGTGCCCCACTCCCAGCTGAGCCTGGAGCAGTGCCTGGAGTTCATCGCCGAGGACGAGCTGGTGGAAGTGACGCCCAAGAGCATCCGCATGCGCAAGGGCATCCTCTCCAAGGAGCTGCGCATGAAGCAGGCCAGCAAGAAGAAGTAAGCGGGGGGTTGCACCAGGGCCGGCGGGGCCGAGCGAAGCGAGCGTAAAGTTTTT
>FR893706.1 GCA_000435395.1 Firmicutes bacterium CAG:94 | reverse complement strand
TGGGCAGCTCGCTTCGCTCGTGCTCATCGAGCCACTAGCGCACGTGCGCGCCGGGGGTATCTCCCGGGCGGGGCCACCGGTGGCAAAAAGCAAAAAGAGAAAAGGCCGTGACAAACGCCACTGGCCTTCTCTCTTTAGCTTGAGGGGTATTATTGAGGAGGGTAGAACATGTATCTCAAGAAAAGGTGCGGTCCATTTCTTTTGAGTACGCTGTTATTATACCCGCAAATCCCCGGGGAGTTGTTACGGCGCTGTGAATAAACCTTAAAGATTTTCTGCCCATTTTATGAACTTTTCCCATCAATTTCCCCTGGGGAAGTATGGGAAAATTTTTTGGCTTTTTCACAAACAAACGTTTGTAAATTCTGGGGAACTGTGCTATAATGGTTCTATAAAAAATCTTGCAGAAAGCGGGGCGTGGGTATGGACCGTCTCACAAAAAGCCAGCAGAAGGTGTACGACTTCCTCCGGCAGAAAACCGCCACGGGGGTGCCGCCCACGGTGCGGGAAATCTGCGCCGCCACGGGGCTGAAATCCACCTCCACGGTCCACGCCCACTTGAAGACCTTGGAGCGCTTGGGCTACATCACCCGGGAGGCCGGGCTGAACCGCTCCATCCGGGTGGAGGGCGAGACCCCCGCCGCCCAGGTGCCCATTTTGGGCAAAGTCACCGCGGGCATGCCTATTTTGGCGGTGGAGGACATTGAGGGCTACATCCCCTTCCCCCAAAAGGCGGGCAAGGAGCTGTTCGCTTTGCATGTCAGTGGCCTGAGCATGCGGGACGCGGGCATCCTGGACGGGGACTACGTGGTGGCCGAGCAGGCGGCCACCGCCGACGACGGGGACATTGTGGTGGCCATGATTGACGAGGAGGCCACGGTCAAGCGGCTGTACCGGGAGAAAGCCGGCGTGCGCCTGCAGCCGGAGAACCCCGACTTCCAGCCCATCTACTCGGACCACGCCTCCATCCTGGGCAAGGTCATCGCGGTGCTGCGGTATTACTAAAAACAAAAAGAGGCTGTGCCCCAGGGCATGGCCTCTCTTTTTTTGAGGGGAGCGGAAGCTCTCCTTTTTTTAGTGGGTCAAGTAGTCCTCCAGGGGCTTGAGGGAGGCCCGGTCCGTCTTGTCGTAAGAGGAGCCCACCATCTGGGCGGCCAGCTTATCCTCGGGGCTGGGGTTCTTCTGGGCGGCCAGCATCTTGCGGAACACCCCCATCATCCACTTGTCCACCGGGCCCATGGCCTGGTAGTTCAGGCCGCCCCACAGGTAGAAGGCTTTCACCTGCTGCCGCTCCTGGGGGGTGAGGTTCTGGGCCACGCACTGCTCCACGGTTTTCTCCTCGGGGGGCATGGCGCCGGTGAAGAACAGCGCCACCCGCTTGCCCGCCAAAGCGGGCAGCCGCTTTTTCAGCCAGGCCAACTTGCGCACACCCCCCGCGTGGACACTGGAGCCAAAGGCCACGGCGTCATAGCCGGAGAAATCCACCCGGGCGGCTTGCTCCAGGGGGAAGCAGTCGCCGGAAAGGTCCTCCGCCAGCCACTGGGCATAGCGCTTGGTAAAGCCTGTTTTCGAGGTGTACACCACCAACAATCGCATGGTCACTCTCCCCTTTCTCTTAGCTCCATTCTAGCCCAGGTGCCTAGCGGTGTCAAGTTAAGGGCCTGTAAAGTAAAATTCCCCCTTGACAAAGGGCAGGGGCCGGGGTATTATAGTATTGCAGTTAGTTGCTTGACTAATTAACCGAGGAAGGAGGCTGCTATGGAACTGGATTTCAACGGGGAGAAACCAATCTTCCAGCAAATCGCCGAGGGCCTGGAGGACGGCATCCTCTCGGGGGCCTTTCCAGAGGAGGGGCAAATCCCCTCTATCACGGAGTTTTCCGTGCTGTACAAAATCAACCCCGCCACCGCCTTAAAGGGCATCAACCTGCTGGTGGAGGAGGGCGTGGTCTACAAGAAAAGGGGTGTGGGCATGTTTGTGGCCCAGGGCGCGGCGGAGCGGCTGCGCGTAAAACGAAAGGAAGGCTTTTACGACCGCTTTGTGGCCAGCCTGGTGGCAGAGGCCAAGCGGCTGGGAATTGGCAAGGAGGAGCTGGAAGCCCTCATCGCCCGGGGCTTTGCCCAGCAGGAAAAGGAGGATTTATGAGCATCGTCATAGAAAACCTATCCAAAAGCTACGGCCCGGTGCGGGCCCTGCAAAACGTCAGCTGCACCTGGGAGCCGGGGAAGCTCTACGGCCTGCTGGGCCGCAACGGCGCAGGGAAGTCCACGCTGCTCAGCGCGGTGACACAGCGCCTGTTCCCCGACGGGGGCAGCGTCACCGTGGACGGCGAGCCCATCGGGGACAACGACCGGGCCCTCTCCAAGATGTACCTGATGAGCGAGAAGCTCTACTACCCGGAAACCATGCGGGTGAAGGACGCCTTCCGCTGGAGCCAGGCCTTCTACCCCAACTTTGACAGGGAGTTCGCCTGGAACCTGGCCGGGGCCTTCCAGCTGAACACCAGCGCCAAGGTGAGCAAGCTCTCCACGGGGTACAGCTCCATCTTTAAGATTGTGGTGGTCCTTTCCACCAACGCCCCCTACGTGCTGCTGGATGAGCCCGTGCTGGGCCTGGACGCCAACCACCGGGACCTGTTCTACAAGACGCTGCTGGCCCGGTACGCGGAGCGCCCCTTCACCGCGGTGATTTCCACCCACTTGATTGAGGAGATTTCCCACCTCATCGAGGACGTGGTGATTTTGCACCACGGCCAGGTGCTGGCCCAGGGCCCCCGGGAGGAGCTGCTGGCCGGCGGGTACACGGTCAGCGGGCCCAAGGGGCTGGTGGAGGAGTACATCCGGGGCAAACGCCTGCTGGGGGTGGACACTTTGGGCGGCCTGCTGAGCGCCCATCTGCAGGGCCACCCCGACCGGGCCGCCCTGCCCCAGGGGCTGGAGCTCTCCCCCCTGGATTTGCAAAAACTGTTCGTGCTGATGACCAGCGACCCGGAGCAGGTGGCTGCCGGGTCCCCCAGAACGGGAGGAGGAGAGGTATGAAACTGAAACAATCCATCCGCTACCAGCTGGCGGACTTCATCGGCCCTGTTATCGTCTACTACGGCATTGTGGCGGCGGCACATGTGGTGCTTTTTCTGGCGTGGATTTTCACCCCCGCCACCATCCACCTAGGCGGTGGGCTGACCGTCTTTTCCGGCCTGTTCCTGTTTATTTGCGGGCTGTGCTCCTTCCACGACAACCTGCCCATGCACCTGCAAAACGGCGTCAGCCGGAAGACCATGTACACCGCCTGGCTGGTGGTCACGGTGATAGTGTCCGCCTCTATGGCGCTGCTGGACGCCCTGCTGGCCACCCTCATCGACTTTACCCCCTTGTGGTCTGTTTGGCAGGGTGGCAACGACGTACACCTGTTCATCAGCTGCTTTGGCTTGAAACCTTTGGCCCGTGCGGGGTTTGGGGAAGCCGCTATCCTTGTGCTGTTTTCCTGGCTTTTCAGCTTTGTGCTGCTGGCGCTGGCCATGACCTTAGGTTATTTCATCGTGGTGTTCTTCTACCGCCTGCCGGTGAAGCTGCGAATCGTGGTGGGGGCCTGTGCTGGGTTTTTGCTGTTCTTCGGCGTACCCGGGGTGAAGATACTCGACACCAACCTGCTGGGCGAGGGACTGCGGGCCTTCTTCCGCCAATATTTGGAGCCCGCGCTGGAGTTCATCTGGGAGAACCCCTTCGCTTTAATGGGAACCTGGGCCGTGGCGGCGGTGGCGCTGGCCGCTGTCACCTGGCTCATCCTGCGCCGGACCACCGTGGCCCGGTAACGTGCAAAACAAAAGGCCCAAGCCGAACGGCTTGGACCTTTTTTGCTGCCCGCGGGGGGTTATTTCTTCTGTTGGGCGGCCTGCTGGGCCTTTTCCGCCATCTCCTTCACGCCGATGCCGCTGCGCAAGACGCCCAGCTGGGCGTAGGTCTCGGAGAAGCCCTTCTCCACGGGGGGCGTGTTGGCCGGGCCCCAGCGGAAGACGAACTTCAACAGGATGGGCGTGACAATGGTGGTGGCCACCACCATCAAAATCACCGGCCCCAGGAAGTTGTTGCCCATCAGCCCCAGGGCCATGCCCTTGCTGGCCACGATCAGGGCCACCTCGCCGCGGGAAATCATGCCCACGCCAATGCGGGCCGCCTGGTAGTTCTGGTAGTGGCACAGCTTGGCGCCCAGGCCGCAGCCCACCACCTTGGTGAGCACCGCCACTACAATGAGCAGAACCGAGAACCAGATGATAGCCGGGGTCATCTCCGGCAAGGTCACCTGCAGGCCAATGCTGGCGAAGAACAGGGGGGAAAGGTAGGCGTAGCTGAGCACGTCAAACTTGGAGTTGAGGTACTGGCTGCGCTGGGTCATGGAGATAATCACGCCTGCGCAGAAGGCGCCGGTGATATCCGCCACGCCAAAGGCCACCTCCGCGATGTAGGACATCAGCAGGCAGAACACAAAGGCGATAATCACATGGCGGTGCATGCCCTTTTCCGCCTTCACCACCCAGTGGACATAAAACTTATAGAACAGGAAACCGGCCACCGCCACAAAGACGAAGAAGCCCTGGCGGTGCATGCCCTTTTCCGCCTTCACCACCCAGTGGATGTAGAACTTGTAGAACAGGAAGCCTGCCACCGCCACAAAGACGAAGAAACCCAAAATCTGCAGCAGCACAATCCCGATACTTACGCTGGAATCGGCCATGCTGCTGATGATGGTCAGAGCGATGATGTCCAGCACGTCGTCGATGATGGCAGCGCCCAAAATGGCGTTGCCCGAGCGGGTTTTCAGCTTGCCCAGCTCCTTCAGGGTCTCCACGGAAATGCTCACCGAGGTGGCGGTGAGGATAACGCCGATGAACATGTTTTGCAGGAACACAGGGGTGGTGGCGTCCGATTCGATGACCCCGGGCTGGTTGAAGAAATAGGCCAGGGCAAAGCCGCCGCCAATGGGCGCCAGCACGCCGATGAGGGCAATGATAAAGGCCGCCTTGCCGCTGTGCTTCAACTCGTTTACATCTGTTTCCATGCCGGCGCAGAACATCATCACAATGACGCCTATCTCCGCCGTGTCTTTGATAAATTCCGTCTCTTGGATCACGTTTAACACAGCTGGGCCCAAAATGAGGCCGGCCAGCAGCGCGCCCACCACCTGGGGCAGCTGGAACCGCTGGGTGAGAAGCCCCAGCAGCTTTGTCGAGAGCAAAATTAAGGCAAGGTCCAACAGGAACCCATATCCGCCTTCCATGCCCATCCCTCCTGTTTTCACAATTTGTTAAAAATTACTCCAGTGTGCTATTATACGCTTCTTTTTTGCAAATGCAAGAATAGAACGGAAACCGAACTTGTTTTCGGCCATTTCTCCAGTATTTCAGCAAAAAACTGGTCTTTTTGCAAAGTTTCGTTTCTCCGGCAGCGCCTTGCGCCGGAAAGCCTGCTGTGCTATACTGAACACAGAAATCAAGTAAGGAGGTCAGCCTATGGAACCTTTCACCCTGCGGGAGGGCCCGGTGGCGGTGCGGCCCCTCCGCCCCCAGGACGCCCCCCTGCTTCTCACCTGGATGCAAAACCCCCAGGTGCTGGCGTTTTACGGCGGCCGGGACATGGCCTACACACCGGAGAAAATCCAAGAGG
>FR893705.1:14653-18478 GCA_000435395.1 Firmicutes bacterium CAG:94 | reverse complement strand
GGCCTCCCGCACCTCGCCCCGGCGCTGCTCCAGGCCCCGCAGGTAGGCCAGGCGGTCCGCCAGCTCCCGGATGGCCTGGTCGTCCATGGCGCCGTGGCGCTCCTTGCGGTAGCGGGCGATGAAGGGCACGGTGTTGCCCTGGTCCAAAAGCTCCACCACCGCCTGGGCGTGCTCTGGCTTGACGTGAAATTCCTGGGCGAGAAGCCCGATGAGTTGCTCCATGTTTCCGTTCCCCTTTCCGGTGGCAATGCCACATGTGAAAAAATGGTACCACATCCGCGGGAAATTGGCAATCCCCCGGGAAGCAGAAAAGGCCGCTGTAAACCACAGCAGCCCTTCCCCATTCATTTCGCTTATTGTGTTTATTCTTTCTCGGCCTTGGCCTTTTTCTCGCCAATGCTCAGCAGCAGGTTCAGCACAATGCCGAAGATGGCAGCGCCGGCGATGCAGGGCACCTGCAGACCAAAGAAGGGGATGTTGCCCCCAAAGGCGTACTGGCCGCCGATGCCGATGACCATGATGGAGGCGATGACGGCGATGTTCTTGGAGGAGAACATATCCACCTTCTTCTCAATCATGATGGCAATACCCTGGGCGGCGATGGCGCCAAAGAGGTAGACCTCCAGGCCGCCGATAACCGCCAGGGGGATGCCGTAAATCACCCGGATGAGGGGGGTGAAGAAGCTGACGATCATGGCGATGACAGCCGCCACAGCCAGCACCGGCACAGAGAACACCTTGGTGATGGCCATGGTGCTGATGTTCTCGCCGTAGTTGGTGCCGGCGGGGCCGCCCACCACGCCGGAAATCATATCGCAGATGCCGTCGCCGATGAGGTTGCGGTCCAGCAGGCCAATGAGGTCATACTTCTTTTTGCTGCCCTTGCGCTTTGCCACGTCGTTGACGTAGATGTCCAGCTGGTACATGTGGGCCGTGGACTCGGGGATGGTGGCGATGGCAATGGGCATAATGGCCGCCACAGCGGTCCAGGAGACCTTGGGCAGGGAGAAGGCGGGCACAGCAAAGATGGAGCCGTCGCCCAGCTTCCACAGGGAGGCGTCCAGGGCGGCGGCGGGCACTTCCCGGAACAGGTTGGTGCCTGCTGCGAAGAAGATGCCGGCCACCACGCTGCCGGTGAGCACCCCCAGCAGCAGGGGCAGCTGGCCCAAAAAGCCCTTGAGGTACCGGGCGTAGAGGATGGTGGACAGCAGCGTGACCAGGGCCACCACGGTCCAGGCCACGGTTTCGGTGGTGGCGCCCTCCGTGGCGGCGGGGATGGCGTCAGACAGGGCGTTGCCCGCCAAAGTCAAACCGATAATCATGGCCACGGGGCCGGTGATGGAGGCGGGCAGAATGGTTTCCACCACCTTCTTGCCAAAGAACTTCACCAGCAGGCCGGCCGCAATGGAGATGAGGCCGGAGAAGATGATGCCGAACTGGGCGTACTGGATGGCCTCTGTGGGGAGGATACCATCTACCTTCTCAAAGCCCTCGGCAGCGCACATGCTGGCGATGGCCGTGAGATAGGCAAAGCTGGAGCCGTAGTACAGGGGGATCTTCCGCCCGGTGATGAGGATAAAGCACAGGGTGGCCAAGCCGCTGGCGAAGATGGTGGTAGACACCTGGAAGCCAGTGACCAAGGCCACGGTGACGGTGGCAGGGAACATGACGATAACCTGCTGGATCGCGTAGAGCAGCAGCTTGACAAAGCCAGGCCGCTCCTCCGGCAGGTACCCCACCGCGCTGTTGGATTGTTTCATGTTGGACCGCATCCTTTCCTTTTGGTTTCTTGCAATACGCCTTCCTCACAAACCGGCGCGGGAGAAACCTCCCGCGCCTGATTCTGTCCTAGTAAGTATAGTATATTTGGCGGGCAGATGCAATGGTTTCTTAACAGAGATTTTATTTGGGCGGAAAGGCTCCCCCCACGCAAACACCGCCCTTCCCTCTACAAAGGGAAAGGCGGCGCCTCTTTGTATCGCGTAAACCCGCTCACTCCTCTTGGGCGGCCTGGGCGGCCCGCTGCTGGGGCAGGTTCATCAAGGCCCAATAGGCGGATTTGAACTTCAGCTCCCTATCAATGAGCAGGGGGTGGTTGGTGCGGCCCTCTACAGGGTACTCGTTGAGCCAGCTGCTGCCGTCGTCGTAGCCCCAGAACACCACGGTATCCAACAGGCCCTCCTGGGCGTAGTCCATGAGCAGGCTGAGCACCTGGCAGTACTTCTCGTCAAACTGCTGGACAAACTCCTCCGTAAGCTCCCGCTGGGTGGAGGTGTCGTTCCAGGTGAAGCAGGACATATCCAGCTCGGTGACCTCCAGCACAAAGTCCGGGTCTATCTCACGCAAGCGCCCCAAAACCCGCATGCAGCGCTCCATGGCGTCCAGGTCCGTTTCATAATCGATGTGCATCTGCAAGCCAATGCCATCGATGGGCACGCCCTCTTCCAGCAGCTGCTTGACCATGTTGTACATGGTGATGGCCTTGTTGCCGTTGGCCTCCAAGGAGTAGTCGTTGAGGATGAGGCGGGCGTCGGGGTCGGCCTCGTGGGCGGTTTGGAAGGCGATTTCGATGTAATCGTAGCTGTCGCCGTCGCCGTCGTAGTCGCCGATGATATTCAGCCACTCAGACTGCCGCAGGCCGAAGCTGTCGTCCAGCACCTCGTTGCACACGTCCCAGGTGTGGATTTTCCCCTTGTACCGGGAGACGATGGTGGTGATGTGCTCTTTCATCCGCTGGATGAGCACCTCGGCGCTGACCTGGTTGCCCTGGTCATCCAGGAAAAACCACTCTGGGCACTGGGAGTACCACACCAGCGTGTGGCCACGCACTGTCTTGCCGTTGGCCTGGCCGTACTCCACCAGCTGGTCGGTGGCCTCAAAGTCGTACACATCCTCCTGGGGGTGGATGTTCTCGGCCTTGGTGCCGTTCTCCAAAGTAAAGATGTTGAACTGCTTGTCGATAATCTTGTACCGGTCCGAGCCCTCTTCCAAGTCCCGGGGGTTGATGGCCGCCCCCACCTGGAAGTAGTCCTCATACGCCTGGCACAGGGAGGGCGCCCCCTTCTCATAGGCGTACTCCGCCATATCCGCGCTGTAGGTCCCGTCCCCGGAACAGCCCGCCAAGGACGCCGCCAGCAGCGCCCCGGCCGTCACGGCCCCTATCGCTCTTTTCCATACCTTCATACTGCTTCCTCCCCTTGGTGACCGCGCCGGGCATAGGCCCAGGCGGGAATCTCTCTCCATGTATTCTACCATAGCAAGGGAAAGTTGTAAATACAAATTCTCAGTCAGGCCTGGGGAAGCATGTCCACGGTGATGCCCTCCACATTCCGGCCTTGGAACATGGGCAGCCAGGTGACGGACGCCGCCGGCTCAAAGCGCAGGGAGGAAAAAGCCACCTGATGCCCCGCCTGTATCTCCACAAGCTCGGCGGCCCCGCCGATGATGCCGATGGAGGCCGGGCCAGGGCTGGTTTTTTTCTTCACAGGCTGAAGGGGCGCGCAGCCAACGGTGCTGCCTGTGGCGCTGTCCTCCCGGGAGGCTTTGGGGCGCATCGGGTCGCCCTCCTCCGCGTCCTGCAGGACGAACTCCTCCAGCTCCGGCTCCAGGGTGTAGACAAGCTTCCACAGGTGGTTGGGGACCTCCCAATCCTCCATGTCAGGGAAGTTCATGTCTACCGTGTCGGGGACCAGTTTCAGGGCGGTGAGGGTGTACCTCTCCCCTGTTTGGGGATGGGTGAGCTCCACCTTCTCCCCCGGCTGGATTTGGAAGGACTGCCCCGGTTGACGGACAGGCTCGACCTCCAGGCGGAAGGAAAGGCTCCCC
>FR893705.1:0-14624 GCA_000435395.1 Firmicutes bacterium CAG:94 | reverse complement strand
CTGGCGGCGCCACCAGGGGAAGACGCACCGCAGGATGTACCAGCAGGTGGACGGGTCCAAGCCGTAATGGAGGACCACGGAAAGGGCCTCGGCGCTGGCCTCCACCTGGTAGGGGATGTACCCCACGCCGGAGCCGCGGCTCATGGGCAGCTCCTTGCCGTTGACCTGGGCCGCCACGTGGAAGAAGAAGCCCATGGGGCTTTCCGCCTCGATGCGGGCGGCCTCCTCCCGGGTGTAGTGGCGGATGTCATCCCGGTCCGGGGTGAGGCGGTGCTTCTCCTGGAACGCCTGCATGGCGTCCACGTCCACCTGGCGGCAGAAATCCACAACCAAAGCCTTGGCGGTGGAATACACCCCCGGCACCACCCAGTGGGAGCCAAACCACTGGAATTCCCCGCCAAAGGGCAGCAGGATGGCGGGGCGCTCCCGGCTGGCGACATTCCAGAAGCCGCCTTCGCTGGTGACGCGCCAGGGGGGCAGGTTCTTCGCTGGACTGTTTCTCTTTTTTTCCATAAGCAGGCCTCCTTTTCCCCATGGTACACCCCAAAGCTGGCCCTGTCAACACAGAAAAAAGCCCCGGGCAGCGCGCCTGGGGCTTGGGTGGTATGTTTTACTTTTTTTACTGCTCCTGGCCAATCTGGATAGCCTTGCGGTTGAAGTCCAGCATCTGGGCCTTGCGGGCGGGGATGCACTTCTGCACCGCCTGGTCCAGGATGTCCTCGTCGCAGAACTTGTAGTCGCCGTCGGCCATGCAGACCTCTTTGAACAGCTTGCCGATGAGAATCATGTTGGACAGGCCGTTGACGCCGTTCTCGTCGGCCAGGGACGTGGAGGGCACGTAGTACACGGTGACGTCGTCCCGCTCCACCTTCTTGTCGATGAGGCTGGAATCCACAATGACCACGCCGCCGGGCTCCACCGCGTTGATGAACTTATCAAAGGAGGGCAGGTTCATGGCGATGAACACGTTGGGGTTGGTCACCAGGGGAGAGCCGATGGCCTCGTCGGAAACGCACACGCTGCAGTTGGCGGTGCCGCCGCGCATCTCCGGGCCGTAGGAGGGCAGCCAGGAGAGCTGCTTGTTGGCGATGAGGGCGGCATAGGCCACCACTTTCCCGGCGAACAGCACGCCTTGGCCGCCAAAGCCAGCGAAGAGAATATTTAAGTTTTTCATACTTAGCTCCTTTCTTGTGACGAGCCGCGAGGCGCCTGGTTCCGGCACAGCCGGAATCCCCGGCCCGAAACCGGGGAAAGGCAGCTCGCAGAAGGAAACGGCTTGCCGTTTACTTCTTTACGCCCTCCTCCACATCTTTATACACGCCCAGGGGGTAGTAGGGAATCATGTTGTCGTTGAGCCACTTGAGGGCCTCCACAGGGGACATGCCCCAGTTGGTGGGGCAGGTGGAGAGCACTTCCACAATGGAATAGCCCTTGCCCTCAATCTGGTTCTGGAAGGCCTTTTTGATGGCCTTGCGGGCGATGTTCACGTTCTTGACGCAGTCCACGGTGACCCGCTGGGCAAAGGCCACGCCGTCCAAGGTGGAGAGCATTTCGCAGACCTTTACGGGGTAGCCGGCGGTGTTGGTATCCCGGCCGTAGGGTGTGGTCTGGGTGACCTGCCCCGGCAGGGAGGTGGGGGCCATCTGGCCGCCGGTCATGCCGTAAATGGCGTTATTGATGAAGATGACGGTGATATTCTCGCCGCGGGTGGCAGCGTGGACCGTCTCGGCGGTGCCGATGGCGGCCAGGTCGCCGTCGCCCTGGTAGGTGAAGATGACGTTATCGGGGCGGGCGCGCTTTAGGCCGGTAGCCACAGCCTGGGCGCGTCCATGGGGGGCCTGCACCATATCGCAGGTGAAGTAATCGTAGCACATGACCGAGCAGCCCACAGAGGCCACGCCCACGGTCTTGCCTTCCACACCCAGCTCCTCCAGGGCCTGGGCCACCAGGCGGTGGACGATGCCGTGGGTGCAGCCGGGACAGTAGTGCAGGGGCGCGTCAGTGAGGGTAGACGGTTTTTGAAATACAATAGCCATAGTAGGTTCCCTTTCCAGAGCTTTGGGGCACAAAGCTCTAATATTTTCTCGCTTTACAGCAGCGCTTCAATCTGTTCCAGCACCTCGGCAGGGGTGGGGATCATGCCGCCGGTGCGGCCGTAGAAGTGCACCGGCACCTTGCAGTCGATGGCCAGCTTTACGTCGTCCACCATCTGGCCCATGCTCATCTCCACCACCAGGAAGTTCTTGGCATGGCTGGCGGCGCGGTTCAATGCCTGGGTGGGGAAGGGCCACAGGGTGATGGGCCGCACCAGGCCCGCCTTAATGCCTTTTTCCCGGGCCTTGTTCACGGCGCTGCGGGCCACCCGGGAGGAGGCGCCATAGGCCACCAGCACGATGTCCGCGTCCTCGGTGAGGTACTCCTCGGCCATCTGCTCGTTGGCCTTGACCTGCTCGTAGCGAGCAAAGCGCTCCTTTACCAGCTCCTCCAGCTTTTCGGGGGTCAGGTACAGGGAGTTGATGATGTTGTGGGCCCGCTTGCCGCCGTGACCCTTGGCAGCCCATTCCTTTTCGGGCAGCTGGGCGGAGCCCTCCTCGGGCAGCTCCACAGGCTCCATCATCTGGCCCAGCATGCCGTCGGCCAGCACCATGGCGGGCATGCGGTATTTGTCGGCGGTATCGAAGGCGTGGGAAATCAAGTCCACCATCTCCTGGACGGTAGAGGGGGCGAACACCAGGATCTGGAAGTCGCCGTGGCCGGTGGCCTTGGTGGCCTGCCAGTAGTCCGCCTGGCTGGGCTGGATGCCGCCCAGGCCGGGGCCGCCCCGCTGGACGTTGATAATCACCGCGGGCAAATCAGAGCCGGCCATGTAGGAGATGCCCTCGCCCTTGAGGCTGATGCCGGGGGAGGAGGAGGAAGTCATGGCCCGCACACCGGCGGCGGAGGCGCCCAGCACCATGTTGATGGCGGCGATTTCAGATTCCGCCTGGAGGTAGGTGCCGCCCACCTTGGGCATGCGCTTGGACATGTAGGCCGCCAGCTCCGTCTGGGGCGTGATGGGATAGCCGAAGAAATGATGGCAGCCGGCGCGGATGGCAGCTTCCGCCAGCGCCTCGTTGCCCTTCATCAAAACTTTCATAAGGTTTCATTCCTTTCTCGGGGGGCGCGCCCCCGCAGAGTAATTTTACCGTTCTACCGTAATCGCCGTGTCAGGGCACATGGTGGCGCAAGAGGCGCAGCCCACGCACTTTTCGGGCTCTACCAGCTGAGCGGGGTGGTAGCCCTTGGCGTTTAAGCGGGTCTTGTCCAGGGCAATGATTTTCAGCGGACATGCGTGCACGCACATCCCGCAGCCCTTGCAGACCTTCTCATCCACAATGATTCTAGCCATATTCGTTTCCCTCCTTCAAGGAATTTTCTCAATTTATTTTTATTTGCAATCCAATGGGTGGTGCTGTGTTGGCAAATGTCAGGAACTCTCCCCGGGCGCGGACGCGCGCTAACCTCTCGAACTTGCTCATAGAGAGATTCCTCCTTCCGGCCGGGAAAAGCGGGGCGTTTCTCGCCTGCCGGCTCGGTCGGTCCTGAACGGTCCCCACTGGGGACCAGGACCCCAGGGCGCGAATTGACAGCCCAGGCACTGGGCCGCGCACGTGCGTTAGTGGTTCGATGAGCACGAGCGGCAGCGAGCTGCCCAAGGCGCGAATTGTCCCGCGCGGTCACGCGCCGCGAATTGACAGCGGAGGCACTCCGCCCTCACTCCCACATGAACTTCACATGGCGCTGGATGCGCTTAAAGCCCTCCGGCAGCGTTTCCCCGTCTCGCAGGGCGAAATCCGGGGCGGTGGAGTACAGCAGCGGCAGGCCGGTGAGCTGGGCCGTCTTTCGGGCGAAGTCCAGGCCGCCCAGCAAGGTGTCCAAGCGGGTTTCCACCCCCAGGTGGGAGTTGTTCACCAAAGCGGTAGCCTTCAGGCGGCTGGCGGCCTCAATCTCCCCTAGGAGCGCCGCGGCCTCCTCCGGCGTCTGGGACAGCACCCGGTACCGGTTGATGACGTAGAGCATCTGGTAGCCCGTCTCCTCCAGCTGGCTGTGCAGGCCTCCCAACGCCGTGACGCCCGCGTCGTCCCCGCCGGCATCGATGAACACCTGGCCCGCCTGGGGCTCGAAGATGGAGTAGAGCTCCGGGGGCAAAGTGGGAGTGTCCAAGGTGGTGCCCGCGAACACCGGGGCAATCAGCCGGACGCCCTGTTCTTCCAGCAGGCCGCCGTACTCGGAGGAGCGGAAATAGGGGTTGACAATGTCCAAATCGGCCACCGTGACCCTCTCCCCTGCTGCAGCCGCTTCCAGAGCAAGGTTCAAGGTGAGGTTCGTCTTTCCGCAGCCATAGTGGCCGCAGACCACGGTAATCCTAGGTTGCTGGCTCATAGATTCCCTCCTGGGCAGGCGGTGGGCCTTCCAAATTCTGCAAGAAAAGAAAGGCTTTCTTGCAAATCCACAGGGTGGATTCCTATTTATACTAGCACAAACAGGGTGGCTTTTCAATAAGAAATATCGCTTTAAATCGCTAAATCTTGGGCTTTGCGGCATTTTTCGGCACAATACACAGTTTCGGGAAAAATGGCGTTCAACCTCTGTTCATAAATTCATTACGATTTTTTCAAACTCTGCTGATACCCCCTTCATAATTATGGGGTAGACTGTAGACACTGAAACGAGAAAGAAGGTGGTAAGCGCAAGCAGATAACCCACCCCATTGTGAAAAATGATTCTCTCTTTCATACATCTACTTTCTTAATACTGTCCTTCGGTGGGGCAAGGGCTGGCAGCCGCCGGCCCGCGGCCAACGCCCCATCGTTGCGGCAGACCAAAAATTCTCGCCTCTGCCTGATTTGGGCAGGGGCGTTTTTAATTGTCAAAATAAAATCCACACCTGGTGGCAGAGTAATCCCGGGCGCGAAAACATTTTTTTCGCACACCACGCCCAAGAAAGGGATGAACGCGTATGAAAGCCTTTTGGAAGCAATGGAACAAGGGGGCGGCCGCCAAAGCCGTGAAGCTCTTCGCGCTGAGCGTGGGCGCCACGGCTTTGTGCATGCTGGGCTGCCTGGGGTTCCTCTCTGAGGGCAAGGAGCCCAGCGCCTTGGAGGCCTCTATCTTCAACGGCGGGAAGGAATTCTCCCACCAGGAGGACAGCGCTGCCGCCGCGGCCGCCCAGGATACCTCCCGCCAGGTGATTCCCCTGGGGAGCGCCTTTGGCATCAAGCTGTTTACCGATGGGGTGATTGTGGCTTCCCTCTCGGACATCTACACGGAGGAAGGGGTGTGCTGCCCCGCGGCGGAGGCCGGCATTTTGCCGGGGGACTACCTGCTTCAGGCGGACGGCCAGGACATCCCGGACAACGGCGCCCTGGCCCGGTATATCGGCAGCAGCCAGGGGGAGGCCATCTCCTTCCAGGTGCGGCGGGAGGACCAGGTCTTCTCCGTGGAAGTCACCCCCGTGTATGGGGAGGGCTCCTTTAAAACCGGCATGTGGGTGCGGGACAGCGCCGCCGGCATTGGCACCCTGACCTTTTACGACCCGGCCACCGGCGTGTTCGCCGGGCTGGGCCACGGCATCTGCGACATGGACACCAACGGGGTGATGGCCTTGAAATCCGGGGAGCCGGCGCCCATCACCTTAAGCGGCATCGTCAAGGGCCAGGCGGACAGCCCCGGCCAGCTGCGGGGGTACTTCTCCTCGGAGGAGAGCCTGGGCACCTTGCTGGCCAACCGGGAGACCGGCGTCTACGGCACGCTGCACCAGGCGCCCGCCGGGGAGGCAGTGGAGACACTCACCCGGGAGGAGGTGGCCACCGGGCCGGTCCAGCTGCTGGTCAGCCTGGACGAGACTAGGCCCCAGCTCTATGAGGCGGAAATCCAGGAGATCATCAACCGGGACAAGACAACGAAAAACCTGGTGGTCCAGGTGACGGACCCCAGGCTTCTGGAGCGGACAGGCGGCATCGTCCAGGGGATGAGCGGCGCGCCGATTCTGCAAAACGGGAAGCTGGCCGGGGCCATCACCCACGTGTTTACAGAGGACCCCACCTTGGGGTACGGCATTTTCATCTCCAACATGCTGGAGGGGATGCCCTAACATGCCGGGCGGGCCGGGGGATGCCCCGGCCCGCTTTTTGGCATGTGGGGAAAAAGCACATCCTCCCCCCTGCCGCCAGGCCGGAATGGCTTTTTTAAGATGGGACAACAGCATCTTGTGTCCCCAGGCGTGTATTGTGGGAAAGATGGGAAACATGTTGTGTGGCGAAGGGTGTCGAACCATGAAAAACCTAGGCTTTAAGCCATAATTCAACCTTTTTCGTCACGATAATTTTCCAGATTTTTCCGGCAAACCACTTGCCATTGGTGCCATCTTGTGGTAAAATTTTTTCACAATAAATCAATGCCAGGAGGTTCGTCATGGAAAAAGAAAGTAAGATAATGATATGTTCGGATGACGGCGAATGGGGCCGTGAACCGACCCAGAAATTATCCCAGCGCGGGGTGCGGGCCCTGTTTCTCAAGCGGGACAGCTCTCTGCTTCTCAGCAAGATCCGGGAGGAGCGCCCCCAGCTGGTCATTATGGATTTCCTCATGCCTGGGCTGGACGCCATTGGCGTTATCCACGCGGTGGCCCAGGACGCCAATGTGGAGAACCCCCTTTACATAGTGACCTCCTCCTACACCAACCCCATGATGGAGCGGGAAATTGCCGCCGCTGGCGTTGCCTATTTCGCCCTGTCCCCCTATGACAAAAACGAAATGGCCGACCGGGTGCTCTCCCTGCTCTCCATGAAGGGCAAGCATTTCGATTCGGAGCCTGTCAGCGCCTCCCTGCGGATGCAGGTGACGGAGATCCTCCACCAGATCGGCGTGCCCGCCCACATCAAGGGATACCACTACCTGCGGGACTCCATTTTAATGGCGGTGGAGGACCCGGAGATTATCAACGCCGTGACAAAGCAGCTGTACCCCAGCGTGGCCAAGCGCTATAACACCACCAGCTCCCGGGTGGAGCGGGCTATCCGCCACGCCATTGAGGTGGCCTGGGACCGGGGCGACGTGGATGTGCTGAACTCCTACTTCGGCTATACCATCCACAACACCAGGGGCAAGCCCACCAACAGCGAGTTTATCGCCATGATTGCCGACAAGCTCTGCCTGCAGATGGCCACCGCCTCCTGATGTGATAAGCATACTATAAAGCCAGTGCCTTTTTTGTCGAAACCTGGAGGTTGCTCCCATTTTCTTGTAAAATAACTGTGAACGGACGCAATATATAGTAGAAATCCGGCGGATTCCATAATTCGCCGGATTTTACGTTTAAGTTTACCATAATCTATTCCAAGGTTCCCTCACCAGAAACCAGGACCTGGAGCTCCTCCACAAAGCGGCAGGCGTGGAAGCCGTCGCACAGGGCAAGACAGAAAAACGGCCAGCCCAGGAAAAGGCTGGCCGCGTGTTGTTTGGGATACTCAGCTTTCCAGCTGGGCGGTGTACAGGTGGTAGTAATAGCCGTGCTTATCCAGCAGCTGCTGATGGTTGCCCATCTCCGCGATGCCCTTGTTGGAGATATACAGGATGCGGTCGCAGTTCTTAATGGTGGAAAGCCGGTGGGCGATGATGAAGCTGGTGCGGCCCTTCAGCAAGGCGTTGAGGCCCTCCTGGACCAGGCGCTCGGTTTTGGCGTCGATGGAGGAGGTCGCCTCGTCCAGCACCAGGATTTTCGGGTCGGAGAGCAAAGTGCGGGCAAAGGCCAGGTCGGAGAGCAAAGTGCGGGCAAAGGCCCCCAGCTGCCGCTGGCCCTGGGACAGGCGGGAGCCCCGCTCGTTGACCTGGGTGTAGTAGCCGTCCTCCATCTCCCGGATGAACTCGTCGGCCCGGACTGTTTTCGCCGCGGCGATGACTTCCTCGTCGGTGGCGTCCAGGCGGCCATAGCGGATGTTGTCCATAATGGTGCCGGAGAAGATGAAGCTGTCCTGGAGCATGATGCCCATCTGGGAGCGCAGGGAGTGGAGCGTCACCCCGGCGATGTCGTGGCCATCCAGCAGCAGGCGGCCGCTGTTGATGTTGTAGAACCGGGAAATCAAGTTCACCACGGTGGTCTTGCCGGCGCCGGTGGGGCCCACCAGGGCGATGGACTCGCCGGGCTTCACGTCCAGGTTGAAGTGCTCCAGGATGTTGATTTTCCCATCGTAGGAGAAGGTCACGTCGTCAAAGGTGACACGGCCCGTAATGGGCGGCAGCTCGGTGGCGCCGGGGGCGTCGTCCACGGTGACGGGCTCGTCGATCATCTCGAAGATACGCTCCAGGTAGGCCACGGCGTTGATGAAGGTGTTGTACAGGTTGGACAGGTTCAAAATGGGCTGCCAGAACCGCCAGGCGTAGGAGGAAATGGCAATAAGGGTGCCGATCTGCATAGCCGGGCCCAGCATCCACAGGCCGATAAGGTACATGGCGCCCACCACCCAGGTGGAGATGTTATCCACGGAATACCACACCAGGTTGGAGGTGTACTGGGCTTTCATCCAGGTGTTGTAGCACTTCTTGTTCAGCTTTTCGTAGATGCCGCGGTTCTCCTCCTCCCGGGTGAAGGCCTGGGTGATTTTCATGCCGTCCAGGCTCTCGTGGAGGTAGGCGTTGATGTTGGAGCTCTTGTTGGACACATCCTGCCAAGCGCGGCGCTGGGCGGGCTTAATCAGCAGGACGATCACCAAAAACAGGGGGATGCCCGCCATGACGATAAAGCTCAGGCGCACGTCGCACAGGAACATGAACACGGCGATGAGAATCAGGTTGAAAATCTCCAGCACAAAGTTGATGATGCCGTTGGAGAGGGCGTCCGACACGGAGTTGACGTAGTTGATAACACGGGTCAAAATCTTGCCGTGGGGACGGTCGTCGTAGAACTGGAAGGGCAGCTTTTGCAGGTGCTCGAACAAGTCCTTGCGGATGTCGTAGATAATCTCCTGGCCCACCACAATCATGTACTTGGAGCGGGCCCGGGCGAACAGCACCGAGGCCACAATGGACACCAGCATGATGATGGCCAGCACCACCAGCTCGGTGTAGTCCTTGTTGGGCACGGACACGTCGATGGCCCGCTGGATGAGCATGGGGCCCAGCAAGGAGCAGGCGGCGGAAATGGCGGAGAACAGCAGGGACAAAATCATCTTTTTCTTGTGGCGGCCAATGTACACGCCGGCCCGGAGCAGATGCTTTATGTTAAATGGGGTTTCCAGGGTCTCGTCAACGTCAAACTTGTTGCGTGCCATTTAAACCACCTCCTTTTCCTCTTCCATGCCGTTTTGCAGCAGGAACACTTCCCGGTAGTAGCCGGGCCGCTGGGACAGCTCCTGGTGGGTGCCGATGTCCACAACCTCGCCCTTGTCCAAGATGACGATCTTATCGGCCCGCTTGGTGGTGGAGATGCGCTGGGCCACAATAATCTTGGTGCAGGGGAAGTCCAGGCTGGCCAGCTGCTCTTGGATGTACTTCTCGGTTTCCAGGTCCACGGCGCTGGTGGTGTCGTCCAGAATGAGGATGGAGGGCCGCACGGCCAGGGCCCGGGCCAAAGCGATACGCTGCTTCTGGCCGCCGGACAGGCCGGTGCCCCGCTCGCCAATGAGGGTGTCGAAGCCGTCGGGGAGCTTTTCCACAAAGTCCACGTCGGCCATTTTGGCGTAGCGTTTCACGTCCTCCTCGGAGAGGGAGCTGTCGCCATAGGCGATGTTGCCGTCCACCGTGTCGGAGAACAGGAACACATCCTGGGTGGCGATGCCGATGGAGTGGCGCAAATCGTGGAGGTCATAGCGGCCCACAGGGGTGCCGTCTATGGTGAGGGTGCCGCCGCTGACATCGGAGAAGCGGGGAATCAAGTTCACCAGCGAGGTCTTGCCCGAACCGGTGGGGCCCATAATGGCCACGGTCTCTCCGGGGTCGATGTGCAAATCGATGTGGCGCAGCACAGGCTGGCCGTGGAGGTTCAAATCCACGCCGGAGAAGTCGATTTCGCCCTTCATGCGGCCCTGGAGCTTTTTGGCGTCGGGCCGGGAGGTGATGGTGGACTTGGCGTAGTACAGCTCGATGATCTTGTTGGCGCTGGCGAAGAACCGCTGCAAGTCGTTCAGGTGCATGCCCAGCATGCGCATGGGGTCGGTCAGCGTCCAGGTCAGGCCGTTGAACAGGGTGAAGGTGCCGATGGAGATGCGCCCGGAGATAAGGAACGCGCCGCCCACCAGCAGCACCGCGATGGACAGGGACTGGGACAAGCCCTCGATGTAGGGGCTGTATTGCAGCCACAGCAAAGAGGCCTTGGTGTTGGCTTTTTTATAGTCGGCGTTCTTCTCATCGAAGCGCTCGATTTCGTAGTCCTCCCGGGCAAAGGCCTTTACCACCCGGTTGCCGGAGATGTTCTCCTGGGCCTGGGTGTTCAGCAGGGAGAGGCGCTCCCGCAGGTCTACGTACAGGGGGTGCACACGCTTGGAGAACGCCAGGGTAAGGCCGAAAATGATGGGCGTTACCGCCAGCATGGACAGGGCAAAGAGCCAGTCTGTCACCAAGAACACAATGGAGGTGGTGACAAACAGCACCGTGCAGTGGATGAGCTGCCGCAGCACCCAGGCCACGGCAAAGCGCACCATGTCCAAGTCGCCGGTCAGGCGGGTCATCAAGTCGCCGGTGCGGGTTTTGGAGAAGAAATCCTGGTCCTGCTCCTGCATGTTCTTGTACAAATCCCGGCGGAGCTTGAAAATCAGCTTTTGCGAGCAGCCCTCGTAGGTCATGATGGACAGGTACTGGAAGCTGGTGCGGAACAGGGTGAACCCAATGAGCAGCGCCACCAGGAAAATGAGGTGCTGGAACACCTGCTCGGTGACCACGCCGCTTTCCTGCAGAGGGGAAAACACCGTGTCCATAATCATGGCGGTGATGGTGGAGTTGCCCAAAGCCAGCATCGCCAGCAACGCGGTGGAGCACAGGGCGAAGATGTACCGCTTGCGGAAGCCTTCCATCTGTTTCCACACCCACTTTAATTGAAACATACACATTCCTCCCTTCGCGCCAGGCAGCCCAGCGCGGGTTTCTTCCTTGCCCGGACGCCCGCCCCCACCCCCAGGGGAAGGCGCTTTTCCAAGCTCCAATCATTATAAACCTCGCTCCAAAAAAGGGAAGGGGTTTTCCCAAAATTCTCCTTCGGTATTTCGCCGAAAAAGAAGTGAAACATTTCGCTCTTTTGCATAGGCAAACGTTTGCGCTAATTGCATGGACACAGGGCTGCCCCGGTTTTGGGCGCAAAAAAAGGACGGCAGAAACCTGCCGCCCCTTCCGTTTATCATTAAAAAACCGTCTTTGGGCGCAACCAGCCGCAGAAGCAGGGCCTATGGCCCCTGGCTGCTGCTTCTCTTTCCTACCTCTCCACGGCATGTAAGACCGTGGGGCCCGCCCCTTTGCTTACGCGTTTTCCCCGGGGGACCCGTCCTCCAGGCGCTGCCAGACGCCGTCCACCACGCCGTAGCGGCGCCGGCGGTTGATGTCCATTTTCCGCCGCACCTCCTGGCCCAGGTCAACATCCAGGATTTCCGCCAGGCCCAGCAGGTAGATGGCCACGTCGGCCAGCTCCTCGCCCAGGTCGGGCTTTTGGCGGGACCAGGCCTGGTAGGCCTCCCCCACCTCGCCGTAAAGCAGGCAGAACTCCATGGGCACGTCTGTCACGTTGAAGCCGTGGTCCACCTTGTTTTGGTAGGCTTGGCGCTGCAGCTCCTTCCAATCCTCCATGGTGCGCCCCTTTTACAGGAAGCGGATGGTAAAGGCGTAGCTCTCCTTGCCGCTGGGGGCCAAGGTGCGCATGCCCTTCTTCTGCTCGAAGACGTCCCCCTCGGTGGCCAAGGTGCCGCAGCCGGTCCAGGGCTCCAGGCAGACGTAGGGGCCGTTGTTCTGGGCGGACCAGATGCCCAGCAGGGGGAACTGGGAGAACTCCATCTCCACGCCCTTGCCGGTGGCGGGGTTCACCAAGGCCACGGTGTGGGAGTTGAGGTTCTCGAAAATCAAGGCGTCCCGGGCAAAGAGTTCGTGGCGCAGGGGGATTTCCCGCTCGCCCTCCAGCTCCAGGGTAATCTGGGAGTAGTCCAGCAGCTTGTCCCCCACAATGCCGGGGCAGCGCTGGGTCTCCTCCTTCTCAAAGCGGATGACGTAGTCCTCGAAGGCCGCCTGCTCGTCCACGGGGATGTTGAACCCCGGGTGGCCGCCGATGGCGTAGGGCATGGGCTTGTCCCCGGTGTTCTCCACGGTGAAGGCCGTCTCATAGCCGTTCTCCGTGAGGGTGTAGGCCACGGTGAGGGCGCAGGGGAAGGGGTAGGCTTCCAGCGTGGCGAGGTTGGACTCCAGCCGCAGCACCAGGCGGCCCTCCCCCTGCTCCGCCAAGGCGAACTCCTGGTGGCGGGCAAAGCCGTGGCGGCCCATCTGGTGCCAATCCCCGGCGATTTTCGCCCGGCCGCCCCGCAGGCCCCCCACCATGGGGAACAGCACCGGGGCGTGGCCCGTCCAGTAGGCGGGGTCGCCGGTCCAGATGTACTCCCAGCCGTCGGGCCCTTTCAGGGACACCAGCTGGGCGCCCAGGGAATCCACCTGGGCGGTGTATGTGCCGTTGGAAATTGTGTAAAGCATGGTTGGCTCCTCCTTTTTCCCAGTGGGATATCTGCCCCTATTATAGCAGGCGGAAGGGCCCCGCGCAAGAAAGCCGCCGCTTTTCTATAAAGTGCCCGTTTACCTTTTTTCAAATTTGTGCTAGGATAGGGGCAACACAACAAAAGGAGGGCGTGTATGCGCGCAGTGATACAACGGGTGAGCCGGGCGGAAATCACCATCGACCACCAGGAGACACGGGAGATCGGCCAAGGGCTGGTGGTGTTCCTGGGGGTGATGAAGGGCGACACAGAGGCCCAGGCGGAGTTCCTGGCGGAAAAGGCCCAGGGCCTGCGGATTTTCACCGACGAAAACGGCAAGATGAACCTCTCCCTGGAGGACATAGGCGGGGAGATGCTGGTGGTGTCCAACTTCACCTTGGGCACGGACTGCAAAAAGGGCCGGCGGCCCTCCTTTGACATGGCGGCGCCCCCGGCGGAGGCGGACAGGCTCTACCGCCACTTTGTGGAGCGCGCCCGGGGACTGGGCATCCCCAAGGTGGAGACGGGGGAGTTCGGCGCCCACATGGACGTGCTCTGCGCCAACGACGGCCCGGTGAACATCATCATCGACACAGAACGCATTGGAAAGTAACTGTATGACATGACGGGAGGAATTGTACAATGGACCGCGCTTTTACCCAAGAACTGATGGAAAAAACAGGCTTCCCGGCGGAGGCCCGGCAGGCCTTTACCCAGGCGGAGGAGCAGCTGCTTTCCGCCGGCCAAGAGGAGGCCCTGGACGGCGCCGTGGAGTTCTACTATGAAAACGACTTGAGCACCAAGCTGGTGGAGCCCCTGCTGGAGGAGATTGCCCAGGCCAGCGGCGTGCACCTGTACACGGTGTGGGAGCTGTTCCTCATCCAGGCGGCCAAGCCCGCCCGGAAGGGCTACCTGGAAAAGGGCGTGCCCGAGGACATCGTCTGGGACACCTGGGAGGACTTGAAGTACAAGGCCATTGAGTGCAAGAACGTCCAGGGGGTGTGGGGCAACTTTGTGGCCCACTGGTACCCCATCTTCTTCTCCAACGACATTGTGAAGCTGGGGCGGCTGGAGTATGAAAACGTCACCTACGAAGGGGAGGTCCCCTATGAGAAAAACGGCTGCGTGGTCCGCCCGGGGGACAAGGTGAAGAGCGTGCACATCCCCTCCAGCGGGGAGCCCTTTGACCAGGCCGCCCGGCTGGCCTCTTACAAAAAGGCCTACCAGTTTTTCAAAGAGGAGCTGCAGGGCGGGCCCCTGGTGTGCGTGTGCGGCTCTTGGCTGCTGTACCCGCCCTACCGGGGCATCCTCTCCCCCACCTCCAACGTGGTGAGCTTCGCCGGGGACTGGGACATCCTCAGCAGCCAGGAATCGGAGGAATTCCACGACGCCTGGCGGGTGTTCGGCGCGGCCAGCAAGCTGCCCCCGGAGCAGTGGCCCGAGGACACCTCCATGCGGCGGGCCTATAAAAAGTGGATTCTGGAGGGCCACAAGGCGGGCTCCGGCTTTGGGGTGCTGCTGTTCGACGGGGAAAAAATCCTCAACCAGTGAGGCGGCCATGGAAACGGAACTGGACCTAGACCTGCTGCGGGTCTTTGAGAAGGAGCCGGGCTCCTTGGAGCTGTACCTCACCCTGGAGCAGCGGCTGCGGGAGATGCTCCCCGCTATGAGGCGCAAGGTGGGCAAGACGGAAGCCGCCTTCTATCTGCGGCACCGGTTCGGCAGCGCCTCGTTGTTGGCGGTGCGGCGGAAGGCCCAGCGGCCCTCCCCCTATCTCACGGTGAGCTTTGGCCTAAGCTATCCTCTGGACAGCCCCCGGGTGGACGCCAAGACAGAGCCGTACCCAAACCGGTGGACCCACCACGTGATGATTGGCTCGGCGGAGGAGATAGACCAGGAGCTGCTGGGCTGGCTGTGGGAGGCCGCCCA
>FR893704.1 GCA_000435395.1 Firmicutes bacterium CAG:94 | reverse complement strand
TAGTGGCTGGTGAATGTTTGGGTTGAAAAATGGCCCCCTTCGTGCGAAAGGCCTGGAAGGGCATATCCAAAGCTGCCGTCCACATCATTTGCCTGGCGCGTATTATTGTGAATAAATTCAGCAAAATCGTGGTAGTGCTCATCGCCCGTGATGATGTATAGTCTATACTACACATATGCGCAGGCAGCCATGTACATATCTCCGCCTCCACCTCCGATGGTGACAGGGCTCTGGCCGCTAAATGAGTTTTTCGAGAAAGGATGGTTCGGCCATAGTACTTTCATTGGGTACGACCACATATAGGTCCATGTCTCCGTATAATCTGCCGCCCCGATCAATGCATCCAGCCATTTCTGTTGGCCTGTTAAATCGTAGAGGGAAAGAAAACCGAACATGGCGTAAATGCCGGATTCATTATCGGTGATGTCCGTATTGTCGCAGGTGGAACCACGGTACTCCATATTGCGGTAAATGTTCTGGTACGACCATTCGCCGGCCCTGAGCGCCGTCTCCCGGTAGCTGTCTTCCCCTGTTACCAAATACAACTGTATCAGAAAACGGACTGCACTGATTGTGTTAGCCTTGGACTCCATACGCATAGAACCGTCCTCCGTGTTGTAGGCCCGGTACCAGCTTCCGTCTTCGTTCTGGATGCGCACAAACCAATCAGCAGCCTTGCGGCAGAATGCCAACCACGCGGGGCGCTCCTCGCCCTTTTTTCGCATATATACGTACGCGTCCAAAATATTCTCCAAACCGTCCGAAATCATCCTGGTCCAGAACGGCATGGGCTCAAAGCCTTGCAGGGCGGGATTATAACACACGTTTGGCGCGCCGATCTCTGTCATGGAAGTATTGACCCAGAAGTCGATGATATGGTTGCCCTTCTCGTAGGCTTCCTGGTCCTTTTCCATATCGCCGTACCGGATGAGCTGGTACCCAATGCCCGGCTGTTGGCCCACAAAGCCGAACTGGAAAGAAACGCTGGAAACGTCGAGCTGCGGAAGCCGGCAGGAGAACGGCAGTCCCCAAGCGTCGCCATACTGGCGGGTGAGTTTGGTGAGAGACTTCATGCAATTCTTATAGTGCAGTTCCTGGTCCACCTGGTAGACTGGCTCTTTCAAACGGCTGCAGGACGCACGCCACGTGCTTCGCATCATGGGATAGAAACCGTCATACTGCCCGAAATGGACTGCGACAGAAAAATGGTCTGTAAAGCCCTTTTCCATGGGGTGGAATACCCTGGTCATGGTTTTCGTCTGCATCATGTAGTCGATATTATAACCGCGCCCCGTCCTGGGGAGCTGGCCGTCCGCTCCCGGATAGACGTAATCGATAGAAAGTCCGTCGCACGGGGTAGCAACCGGCTTGCGGACGGGGTAGC
>FR893703.1:24741-34506 GCA_000435395.1 Firmicutes bacterium CAG:94 | reverse complement strand
AGCAGCAGCCACCACTGGCGCTCCTTCCAGCTTTTGTCCAAACCCATGAAAAGGGCGATGATGAAATTTGCCAAGGGCAGGGTGAAAAGCTGCACCAGAAACGAGTAGCCCATGGCGCCCATACCGCCGGCAAAGAGCCAAAATGCCGCATAGCACACCGCCAGCACAATGGAATAGGCCAGCACTTGTTTCTTCCGTGAGGACATTCTCTTCTTTTCCGGCCCACCAAGCAAACCATCCATCTTGTCTCCTCCTTTCTCAAAACCGTCTCTGCTTACGGTTTCATTATAGCAGAAGCACCGGCAAAAGAAATAGTTTTAAGAAAAGAGTAAGAAAGAATTTAGTAAAACCACTGATTTTCACAACGCAAAAAGACCGCCCCTGGCGGGACGGTCTTCTGTGCTTTTCGGTTTCGAAAGAAACTTAGGAGTTGATAGCGGTAACAACACCGGAGCCAACGGTACGGCCACCCTCGCGGATAGCGAAGCGCAGGCCCTCTTCGATAGCGATGGGGGTGATCAGCTCAACGTCCATCACAACGTTATCGCCAGGCATGCACATCTCGGTGCCTTCGGGCAGGGAGATAACGCCGGTCACGTCGGTGGTACGGAAATAGAACTGAGGACGGTAGTTGTTGAAGAAGGGAGTATGACGGCCGCCTTCATCCTTGGTCAGGACGTAAACCTGGCCCTTGAACTTGGTGTGGGGATGAATGGTGCCGGGCTTGGCCAGAACCTGGCCGCGCTCGATGTCGGTACGCTGAATGCCGCGCAGCAGAACGCCGATGTTGTCGCCAGCCTCGGCGAAGTCCAGCAGCTTGCGGAACATCTCGATGCCGGTAACGACGGACTTGCGGGTCTCGTCGGCCAGACCGACAATCTCAACTTCCTCGCTCATCTTCAGAACGCCACGCTCCACACGGCCAGTAGCAACAGTGCCGCGGCCGGTGATGGTGAACACGTCCTCAACGGGCATCAGGAAGGGCTGGTCAGCCTTGCGCTCGGGAGTGGGGATATACTCGTCCACAGCGTCCATGAGCTCCAGAATGCACTTGTACTCGGGAGCGTTGGGGTCGGTAGAGGTGCTCTCCAGGGCAGCCAGGGCGGAACCCTTGATGATGGGGGTGTCGTCGCCGGGGAACTCGTACTCGTTGAGCAGGTCGCGGATTTCCATCTCAACCAGCTCCAGCAGCTCGGGGTCGTCCACCTGGTCGCACTTGTTCATGAACACGACGATATAGGGCACGCCCACCTGACGGGACAGCAGGATGTGCTCACGGGTCTGAGGCATGGGGCCGTCAGCAGCGGACACAACCAGGATGGCGCCGTCCATCTGAGCAGCACCGGTAATCATGTTCTTCACGTAGTCAGCGTGGCCGGGGCAGTCCACATGAGCGTAGTGGCGCTTGTCGGTCTGATACTCAACGTGAGCGGTGTTGATGGTGATGCCGCGCTCGCGCTCCTCGGGAGCCTTATCGATGTTGGCATAGTCCATGAACTGAGCGTCGCCCTTCATGGCCAGGACCTTGGTGATAGCGGCGGTCAGAGTGGTCTTACCGTGGTCAACGTGGCCGATGGTGCCAATGTTAACGTGCGGTTTTGTTCTTTCGAATTTTTCCTTTGCCATTGGGATTTCCTCCTTTTATTTGCAAGAAAAGATATTCCGGCTTTATAAGCTCCATTTTACCAATAAAGCATAGAAAAAGCAAGTGGAATTTAAGACTTATTCAGACTTTTTGCCCCGCTCGGAGATGATCTTCTCAGAAATGTTCTTGGGAACCTCGGCATAGTGGGCGGGCTCCATGGTGTACTGGCCACGGCCCTGGGTCTTAGACCGCATGTCGGTGGCGTAACCAAACATTTCGCTCAGGGGCACCTCGGCGTTGACCTGCTGGGCGCCGGGGATGGCGTCCATGCCCAGGATCATGCCGCGGCGGGAGTTCAGGTCGCCGATGACGTCGCCCATGTACTCCTCGGGAGTGATGACGGTAACCTTCATAATGGGCTCCATCAGCACGGGGTCAGCCTTG
Source organism: Firmicutes bacterium CAG:94 (assembly GCA_000435395.1). Taxonomy (GTDB): domain Bacteria; phylum Bacillota; class Clostridia; order Oscillospirales; family Acutalibacteraceae; genus Acutalibacter; species Acutalibacter ornithocaccae. The sequence goes on along the minus strand of FR893703.1, from coordinate 32,477 downwards.
CGCATGGCCTCCTTAAAGGCCATAGAACCGGCAATCTTAAAGGCCATTTCAGAGGAGTCCACTTCGTGGTAAGAGCCATCGTACAGGGTGACTTTCACGTCCACCACGTTGTAGCCAGCCAGCACGCCAGAGAGCATAGCACCCTGGATACCCTGGTCAACAGCGGGGATATACTCCTTGGGAATGGCGCCGCCCACAACCGCGTTGACGAACTCGTAGCCCTTCTCGGGGTTGGGCTCGATGCGGATCTTGACGTGGCCGTACTGGCCCTTACCGCCGGACTGGCGGGCGTACTTGGTATCCACATCGGCGTTCTTGCGGATGGTCTCCTTATAAGCAACCTGGGGCTTGCCCACGTTGGCTTCCACCTTGAACTCGCGCATCAGGCGGTCCACGATGATTTCCAGGTGCAGCTCGCCCATGCCGGCGATGATGGTCTGGCCGGTCTCCTCGTCGGTGTAAGCCTTAAAGGTGGGGTCCTCTTCCGCCAGCTTGGCAAGGGCAATGCCCATCTTCTCCTGGCCAGCCTTGGTCTTAGGCTCGATGGCCACGCGGATAACGGGGTCCGGGAACTCCATGGACTCCAGAATGATGGGGTGCTTCTCGTCGCAGAGGGTATCGCCGGTGGTGGTGTTCTTCAGGCCCACGGCAGCGGCGATGTCGCCAGCGTACACGCGGTCGATGTCCTTCCGGTCGTTGGCGTGCATCTGCACAATACGGCCCATGCGCTCGTTGTTGTCCTTCACGGAGTTGTACACCGTGGAACCGGCCTCGATGGTGCCGGAGTACACACGGAAGAAGCACAGCTTGCCCACGAAGGGGTCGGTGGCAATCTTAAATGCCAGAGCGGAGAAGGGCTCCTCGTCGGAAGAGTGGCGGACTTCCTCTTCCCCGGTCTCGGGGTTGGTGCCCTTGATGGGGGGGATGTCCGTGGGAGCGGGCATATAGTCCACGATGGCGTCCAGCAGCTTCTGCACACCCTTGTTCTTGTAGGAAGTGCCGCAGGTGACGGGCACCATGTGGTTGGCGATGGTGGACTTGCGGATGCAGTCCTTAATCTCGTTGATGGTCAGCTCCTCGCCGGAGAGATACTTGTCCATCAGGTTGTCGTCCAGCTCGGCCACGTGCTCCACCAGCTCGGTGTGGTACTTCTCGGCCAGCTCCTTCATATCCTCGGGGATCTCCTCGCAGCGGATGTCCTTGCCCAGGTCGTCATAGTAGACATAGGCCTTCATCTCCACCAGGTCCACAAGGCCCTTGAAGGTATCCTCGCTGCCGATGGGCAGCTGGATCGGGACGGCATTGCACTTGAGACGGTCTTTCATCATCTGGACAACGCGGTAGAAATCGGCGCCCATGATGTCCATCTTGTTCACATAGGCCATACGGGGGACCTTGTACTCCTCCGCCTGGCGCCACACAGTCTCAGACTGGGGCTCCACGCCGCCCTTCGCGCAGAACACGGTGACAGAGCCGTCCAGAACACGCAGGGAGCGCTCCACTTCCACGGTGAAGTCCACGTGGCCGGGAGTGTCGATGATGTTGATACGGTTCTGCTTGCCGTTGCGGTCGGGCCAGAAGCACGTGGTAGCAGCAGAGGTAATGGTGATACCGCGCTCCTGCTCCTGGGCCATCCAGTCCATGGTGGCGGCACCCTCGTGGGTTTCGCCAATCTTGTAGTTCACGCCGGTGTAAAAAAGGATACGTTCGGTCGTGGTGGTTTTACCGGCATCGATGTGGGCCATGATGCCGATGTTTCTAGTAAGTTCCAGTGGTACCTGCCTGGCCATAGTTTCCTCCTTATATACCTGCTAGCGTTACCATCTATAGTGAGCGAAGGCCCGGTTGGCCTCGGCCATCTTGTGTGTATCCTCGCGCTTCTTGGCGGCGCCGCCGGCGCCGTTGCAGGCGTCCAGGATTTCACCGGCCAAACGCTCCTTCATGGTGCGCTCAGAACGGTTTCTGGAATAAGAGGTGAGCCAGCGCAGGCCCAGGGTCTGGCGCCGCTCGGGGCGGACCTCCATGGGCACCTGGTAGGTGGAGCCGCCCACGCGGCGGGCCTTAACCTCCAGGCTGGGCATCACGTTCTCCATAGCCTGCTCGAACACCTCCAGGGGCTCTTTGCCGGTCTTCTCCTGCACGATTTCGAAGGCACCGTACACGATCTTCTGGGCAACGCCCTTCTTGCCGTCCAGCATAACGCTGTTGATCAGGCGGGTGACGAGCTTGGAATTATACATAGGGTCGGGCAAAACGTCGCGCTTTGCCACATTGCCTCTTCTTGGCATAATCTTCCCTCCTTCATTAAAATGATGAATTCATCGGTACTCGAAAGCATAAAACTCCCGCTGGCCAAACTTGGGCAAATTACGACCCACATGGGGTTCTAGTGTAATATGCCAATGTTCGCGGCCTGGGCCGCGGTCAGCCATAACGAATTTTGCTATCAAGCGGAAAAAAGCAAGCGGGTCTGCTTACTTCTTAGCGCCGGCCTTAGGCCGCTTGGCGCCGTACTTGGAACGGGCCTGCATACGCTTGGCAACGCCCTGGGCGTCCAGGGTGCCGCGGATGATGTGATAACGCACGCCGGGCAGGTCGCGCACACGGCCGCCGCGAATCATCACCACGCTGTGCTCCTGCAGGTTGTGCCCCACGCCGGGGATATAGGCCGTGACCTCGATGCCGTTGGAAAGCCGCACTCTGGCAATCTTACGCAGAGCGGAGTTAGGCTTCTTGGGGGTCTGGGTCTTAACGGTCGTGCACACACCGCGCTTCTGGGGGGAGTCCTGGTCAATGGCAACTCTCTTCTTGGAGTTCCAGCCCTTGAGCAGGGCAGGCGCTTTGCTCTTCTTTTCCGCAACGGAACGGCCGTTGTGGATCAGCTGATTAAAGGTTGGCATATTGCACCTCCTTACAAAAAAGTATCTATTGTGCTGGCTTTCGCCTTGGCACCTTACAAAGGGCAGCGGCTGGGAAATAGGAAGCGCCCCGGCAGCAGCCGGAGCGCGGTTCCTCATTTTGCCTAGAAAACCCGGCCTTTCCCCGCTGCCTTTTGGCAGGGGTTGGGCAGGATTCACCCGAAACCGCTCAGTTTATTATTATAGCACCAGGGTTTTGGGTTTGTCAAGTTTTTTCACGTCATTCTGAGACATGGGGCCACTGTTTAGGCACCGGCCTCTTCCAGCTCCACTTCTTCCAAGGCGTCCTCGTCCTGGGCGTCCTCCTCCAAGAGGGTGTCGTCCAGCTCGGCCTCCTCCAGGGGCTCCTCGTCTATGAAGTCCTTCTGGTCCTGGGGCTCGTGGGGGGTGTCCTTGGGGCCGTCGTCCTCGGGGCCGTTGACAGACTGGATCTCCACATCGCTGTAGCACTTCATGCCGGTACCGGCGGGGACCAGCTTACCGATGATGACGTTCTCCTTCAAGCCGATGAGGTGGTCCACCTTGCCCTTGATGGCGGCGTCGGTGAGGACGCGGGTGGTCTCCTGGAAGGAGGCGGCGGACAGGAAGGAGTCCGTGGCCAGAGAAGCCTTGGTGATGCCTAGCAGGATGGGGGTATAGGTGGCCTCCCGCAGCTCGGTCTCGCCGTTGGCGATGCGGGCGCGAATCTCCTCGTTGGCGGAGAGCACCTCGTTCTTGTCGGCCAGGGAGCTGACCAACAGGCCGGTGTCGCCGGCGTCGTCCACGCGGACCTTGCGCAGCATCTGCCGCACGATGATTTCAATATGCTTATCGTTGATATCCACGCCCTGCATCCGGTAGACACGCTGGACTTCCTGAATCAGGTAGTCCTGGACCTCCTGGGTGCCGCTGATGGCAAGCACGTCGTGGGGGTTCACAGAGCCCTCGGTGATGCGCTTGCCCCGCTTGATATACTCGCCCTCTTTCACCGTCAGGCGGCTGCCGAAGGGGATGAGGTAAGAGCGGGAATCGCCGGTTTCGTCGTTGGTGACCACCACGTGGCGGTTCTTCTTGATTTCCTGGAAGGTGACCTTGCCGTCAATCTCGTTGATGATGGCCACGTGCTTGGGCTTGCGGCCTTCGAACAGCTCTTCCACGCGGGGAAGACCCTGAGTGATATCTTCGGCGCTGGCAACACCGCCGGTGTGGAAGGTACGCATGGTCAGCTGGGTGCCGGGCTCGCCGATGGACTGGGCGGCGATGATGCCCACGGCCTCGCCCACGGTGACGGCCTTGCCGTTGGCCAGGGAGGCGCCGTAGCACTTGCGGCAGACGCCGTTCTTGGCGCGGCAGTTCAGCACGGAACGAATCTTGATGCGCTCGGTGCCGCGGCTGGTAATCAGCTCGGCGTCGGCGTCGTCCATCAGCTTATCCTTGGAGACCAGCACGTTGCCGTCCTCGTCGCAGTAGTCCTCCACCAGGTACCGGCCGATGAGACGCTCCTTCAAGGGCTCGATGGACTCGGGGCCGGAGGTGATTTCAAAGACCTCCAGGCCATCGGTGGTGCCGCAGTCGTCCTCCAGGATGATGACCTCCTGGGAGACGTCCACCAGACGGCGGGTCAGGTAACCAGAGTCGGCGGTACGCAGGGCGGTATCGGCCAAGCCCTTCCGGGCGCCTCGGGAGGAGATGAAGTATTCCAAGATGTTCAAGCCCTCGCGGTAGTTGGCGCGGATGGGGATTTCAATGGTCTTACCAGAGGTGTTGGCGATCAGGCCGCGCATACCGGCCAGCTGGCGAATCTGGGACATGGAGCCTCGGGCGCCGGAGTCGGCCATCATGTAGATGGGGTTGTAGCGGTCCAGGCCCTTCTGCAGGGCGTCGGTGACGTCGTTGGTGGCTTTTTCCCAGGTGCGCAGCACAGCGTTGTAGCGCTCGGAATCGGACAGGAAGCCCTCGGCGTACTCCACGCGGATTTCATCGATTTCCTTCTCCGCGGCGGCCAAAATGTCCTTCTTGGCGGCGGGGATGGTGGCGTCGCTGACAGCCACGGTGATGCCGCTGATGGTGGAGTACTTGTAGCCCTGGGCCTTGATTTCGTCCAGCACCTCGGCGGTGTGCTCGGTGCCGTGGACCTTGATGCAGCGGTCGATGATGTTGCCCAGCTGCTTCTTGCCCACCAGGAAGTCCACTTCAAACTTCAAGGCCTCCTCGGGGGTGGAGCGGTCCACATAGCCCAGGTCCTGGGGGATGGGCCGGTTGAAAATCATGCGGCCCATGGTGGTGTCCACCAGGCCGGTGACGGGGGTGCCGTTGAAGTCCACGGTGCGGCGGACGCGAATCTTGGAGTGGAGGGTGATGTCGTGGGCGTCGTAAGCCATCATGGCCTCGTCCATATTCCGGAACACCTTGCCCTCGCCAGGCTCGCCGTCCTTGTCCAAGGTCAGGTAGTAGGAGCCCAGCACCATGTCCTGGGTGGGCACAGTGACGGGGCGGCCGTCGGAGGGCTTCAGCAGGTTGTTGGCGGCCAGCATCAGGAAGCGGGCCTCTGCCTGGGCCTCGGCGCTCAGGGGCACGTGGACGGCCATCTGGTCGCCGTCAAAGTCGGCGTTGTAAGCGGTACACACCAGGGGGTGCAGCTTCAGGGCGCGGCCCTCTACCAGCACAGGCTCGAAGGCCTGGATGCCCAAACGGTGCAAAGTAGGCGCGCGGTTCAGCAAAACGGGGTGGTTCTTGATGACCACTTCCAGGGCGTCCCACACCTCGGGCTTGGCGCGCTCCACGGACTTGCGGGCGGCCTTGATGTTGCCCACGGCGCCGGTCTCCACCAGGCGCTTCATGACAAAGGGCTTGAACAGCTCCAGGGCCATCTCCTTGGGCAGGCCGCACTGGTACATCTTCAGCTCGGGGCCCACCACGATAACGGAACGGCCGGAGTAGTCCACGCGCTTGCCCAGCAAGTTCTGGCGGAAGCGGCCCTGCTTGCCCTTGAGCATGTCGCTCAAAGACTTCAAAGGACGGTTGTTGGGGCCGGTGACAGGGCGGCCGCGGCGGCCGTTGTCAATCAAAGCGTCCACGGCTTCCTGGAGCATGCGCTTCTCGTTGCGGACGATGATGTCCGGGGCGCCCAGCTCCAGCAGGCGCTTTAAGCGGTTGTTCCGGTTGATAACCCGGCGGTACAGGTCGTTTAAGTCGCTGGTAGCAAAGCGGCCGCCGTCCAGCTGGACCATGGGGCGGATGTCAGGGGGGCACACGGGTACCGCGTCCAGAATCATCCACTCGGGGCGGTTGCCGGAGATGCGGAAGGCCTCCACCACCTCCAGGCGCTTGAGGATGCGGACACGCTTCTGGCCCGAGGCGGTCTCCAGCTCCTCCTTCAGCTCCTCGCTGGTCTTATCCACGTCGATTTCTTCCAGCAGCTTCTTAATGGCCTCGGCGCCCATGCCCGCCTCGAAATCGTCCTCGTACTTCTCCTTCAAATCCCGGTATTCCTTCTCGGTGAGGGTCTGCATCTTGGAGAGCTCCCGCACGTTGCCGGGGTTGGTGACGATGTACATGGAGAAGTACAGCACCCGCTCCAGCACACGGGGGGACAAATCCAAAATCAGGCCCATCCGGGAGGGGATGCCCTTAAAATACCAGATGTGGGACACGGGGGCGGCCAGCTCGATGTGGCCCATGCGCTCCCGGCGCACCTTGCTGCGGGTGACTTCCACGCCGCAGCGGTCGCAGATTTTGCCCTTGTAGCGGATGCGCTTGTACTTGCCGCAGTGGCATTCCCAGTCCTTGGTAGGCCCAAAGATGCGCTCGCAGAACAGGCCGTCCCGCTCGGGCTTTAAGGTGCGGTAGTTGATGGTCTCGGGCTTTTTCACCTCGCCGTGGGACCACTCGCGGATTTGGTCGGGAGAAGCAAGGCCAATCTTAATCGACTCGAACGTGTTAAATTCCATAACTGTGTTTCTCCCTTCTTATAGCAAATCGTCGTCGCCGTCGTCAAAGCTGAAGTCGTCGTCGGTGTAGCCGTCCTCCTCCAGCAGGGGGTCGCCGTTCTCGTCCTCCATGGAGTAGCCGTCCAGGTCGTCGGCCACGTTCTGCTCGTCGAAGGCGGTGTCGTCATGGTGGAAGCCCATGTCGTCCTCGTCGTCGAAGTTCTGCTTCAGGTCGATTTCCTGGTTGTCCTTATCCAGCACCTTCACATCCAGGCCCAAGGACTGCAGCTCCTTAATGAGCACCTTGAAGGACTCGGGGATGCCGGGCTTGGGGATGTTCTGGCCCTTGACAATGGCCTCGTAGGTCTTGACACGGCCCACCACGTCGTCGGACTTCACCGTGAGGATTTCCTGGAGGGTGTAGGCGGCGCCGTAGGCTTCCAGGGCCCACACTTCCATTTCGCCGAAGCGCTGGCCGCCGAACTGGGCCTTGCCGCCCAGAGGCTGCTGGGTGACCAAGGAGTAGGGGCCGGTGGAACGGGCGTGGATCTTATCGTCCACCAGGTGGTGGAGCTTGAGGTAATACATATAGCCCACTGTGACGGGGTTGTCGAAGAACTCGCCGGTGCGGCCGTCGCGCAGGCGGAACTTGCCGTCCTCGGGCAGGCCGCCCATGCGGAAGCACTCGCGGATGTCGGCCTCGTGGGCGCCGTCGAACACAGGGGTCATGATCTTCCAGCCCAGGGCCTTGGCAGCCATGCCCAAGTGGACCTCCAGCACCTGGCCGATGTTCATACGGGAAGGCACGCCCAGGGGGTTCAGCACGATGTCCAGGGGGGTGCCGTCGGGCAGGAAGGGCATATCCTCCTCGGGCAAAATGCGGGACACAACGCCCTTGTTGCCGTGGCGG
>FR893703.1:3053-24714 GCA_000435395.1 Firmicutes bacterium CAG:94 | reverse complement strand
GCCATCTTGTCGCCCACGCTGATTTTACGACGCTGGGCGATGTAGCAGCGCACCACCTTGTTAACGCCGGGAGACAGCTCGTCGTGGCTGTTTTCCCGGGTGAAGACCTTCACGTCCACCACCACGCCATACTCACCGTGGGGCACACGCAGGGAAGTGTCGCGGACCTCCCGGGCCTTCTCGCCGAAAATGGCCCGCAGCAGGCGCTCCTCGGCGGTGAGCTCCGTCTCGCCCTTGGGGGTGACCTTGCCCACCAGGATGTCACCGGCGCGGACATCGGCGCCCACGCGGATGATGCCCCGGTCGTCCAGGTCTTTCAGAAGCTCCTCGTTGACGTTGGGGATATCCCGGGTGATTTCCTCCGGCCCCAGCTTGGTGTCGCGGGCTTCCATCTCGTACTCCTCGATGTGGATGGAGGTGTACATATCGTTGCGCACGATCTTCTCGTTGAGCAGGACGGCGTCCTCGTAGTTGTAGCCTTCCCAGGTCATAAAGCCGATGAGGGCGTTCTTGCCCAGGCTGATTTCGCCGTTCTTAATGGCGGGGCCGTCGGCGATGACATCGTCCTTCTCCACACGGTCGCCCACGCTGACCACGGGCACCTGGTTGATACAGGTGCTCTGGTTGGAGCGCATAAACTTGATAATCTGGTAGTCGTCAATGTCGCCGTTGTCCGCGGTGACGCGCACCAGGTTGGCGCTGACGGACTTCACCACGCCGCCGCGCTTGGCCAGCACGCACACGCCGGAGTCCACGCCGGCCTTGTACTCCATGCCGGTGCCCACGATGGGGCTCTCGGTGCGCAGCAGCGGCACAGCCTGCTTCTGCATGTTGGAGCCCATCAGGGCGCGGTTGGCGTCGTCGTTCTCCAGGAAGGGAATCATGGCCGTGGCCACGGAGACGACCATCCGGGGGGAGATGTCCATGTAGTCCGCCTGGGAAGCGGGCACTTCCACGAACTCGTCCCGGTGACGGCCGTTGACCTTGCTGTGGACGAAATGGCCCTCTTCATCCAGGGGCTCGTTGGCCTGGGCCACAATGAACTCGTCCTCCTGGTCGGCGGTCATGTAGACCACGTCCTTGGTGACCACGCCGGTCTCCTTGTCCACGCGGCGGTAGGGCGTCTCGATGAAGCCGTACTCGTTGATGCGGGCGAAGGTGGCCAGGTAGGAAATCAGGCCGATGTTGGGGCCTTCCGGGGTCTCGATGGGGCACATGCGGCCGTAGTGGGTGTAGTGGACGTCTCGGACCTCGAAACTGGCGCGGTCACGGGACAGGCCTCCGGGGCCCAGGGCGGACAGGCGGCGCTTGTGGGTCAGCTCGGACAGGGGGTTGTTCTGGTCCATGAACTGGGACAGGGGCGAGGAGCCGAAGAACTCCTTGATGGCCGCCACCACCGGCCGGATGTTAATCAGGCTGTGGGGGGTCAAGGTCTCCAAATCCTGGGCCTGCAGGGTCATGCGCTCGCGGATGACGCGCTCCAAACGGGAGAAGCCGATGCGGAACTGGTTCTGGAGCAGCTCGCCCACAGAACGGATGCGCCGGTTGCCCAGGTGGTCGATGTCATCGGTGGTGCCCAGGCCCTCGGCCAGGCAGTTCATATAGTTGATGGTGGCAAAGATATCGTCCACGGTGATGTGGTTGGGCATCAGGTCGGCCTTGCGGGCGCGCAGGGCGTCCTTGAGCTCCGCCTCGCTCTGGGCGGACTCCAGGATTTCAGCCAGCACACGGTAGCAGACGCGCTCGTTGATGCCGCACTCGGCCTTGGCGTCGAAGTCCACGTACTTCTGGATGTCCACCATGCCGTTGGAGATGATTTTGACTTCCTTCTCCCCCACGGTGACAACAGCCACCATGACGCCGGCATCGTCCATGGCGTCGGCCATTTCCTTGGTGACGGTCTGGCCAGCCTCGCCCATCAGCTCGCCCGTGGAGGGGTTGGCCACAGGCTGGGCCAGCACCTGGCCCACCAGGCGGCCTTCCAGGCGCAGCTTCTTGTTGTATTTATAGCGGCCCACACGGGAGAGGTCGTACCGGCGGGGGTCGAAGAACAGGCCGTTGATGTGGGCCTGGGCGCTCTCGATGGTGGGGGGCTCACTGGGGCGCAGCTTGCGGTAAATCTCAAACAGCGCCTCTTCCATGGTTTTACAGGTATCTTTCTCGATGGTGGCGCGCATCCTATCGTCATCGCCAAAGAAATCCAGGATTTCCTGGTCCGTGCCCAGGCCCAAGCAGCGGATGAACACGGTGATGGGGATTTTGCGGTTTTTATCAATGCGCACGTAGAACACGTCGTTGACGTCGTTCTCATACTCCAGCCAGGCGCCCCGGTTGGGGATGATGGTGGAGGAAAACAGCTCCTTGCCGGAACGGTCGTAATCCATCTTATAGTACACGCCGGGGGAACGCACCAACTGGGAGACAATGACGCGCTCGGCGCCGTTGATGACAAAGGTGCCGCTTTCGGTCATCAGGGGGAAATCGCCCATAAAGACCTCGGACTCCTTAATCTCGCCAGTTTCCTTGTTCAGCAGGCGCGCAGTCACCCGGAGGGCGGCAGCGTAAGTGGCATCCCGCTCCTTGCATTCGGACACGCTGTAATTGGGCTTGTCGTCAAGCTTGTAATCCACAAAATCGAGCACCAGGTTGTTGTTGAAGTCTGTAATGCCCGAGACATCGTTAAAGACCTCTTTCAGGCCCTCTTTTAAGAACCATTCGTAAGAGTTCTTCTGAATCTCGATAAGGTTCGGCATTTTCAAGACTTCCTCGATTTTGGCAAAGCTCATCCGAGTATTCTTGCCCAATTGAACCGGTTTTACATTCACCATTTGGTTCAGCCACTCCAATCCTTATAGTTTTGAATTGCCCACGGCGCCCGGGGCTTGCCCGCAGCCGCCGCTTCCCGACGCACAGGGGAAGGAGCATTTTCCACAAAAAATCACATTTTTTACAATACGCACTTGATTCTTACAAACCGATGTGCTATACTTTACAAAAATGCAGTTGGGGTACTCCTACCCATGATGATGCAGTATACTAGTATAATGCAAGCAGTTCTCCTTGTCAAGGGGTGTTTGTAAAGTTTCCGCCTTTCCGGCGGAATTTTTTGTTTTTAGGGCAGCGGCCCCCTCCCCCTGGAAGGAAACAGGCACGGAACACAATGGCATTCCGTGCCTGTTCTTTTTTATGTTCCCGCCTCTTCCCCGCAGCAGGAGCAGGGCTTGGGCGCGCAAATCATGGCGAAGGTGTAGGATTCCAGTTCCCGCCGGACATCCTCGGAAATCTTCTCGTAGATGCTGTGCAGGCGGCAGTGCTCCCGGCCGCAGCTGTACTCTTCCTTCTGGCAGCGGGAGAGCATATAAGGGCCCTCCACCAGCTCTATCACCTGGCGCAGGGTGATTTCCTCGGGGGACTTGGCCAACGTGTAGCCCCCCTTGGCCCCCTTAAAGGAGCACACCAGGCCCTCGGCCACCAGTTCCCGCAGGATTTTGAGGGAGAAGCGCAGGGGAATCTGGGTCTCCTCGGAGATGGTCTTGGCGTCCCGGCGCTCCGGGTGCTTTGTGAGATATTCCACGATGCGGACGGCGTAGTCCGCCTCTAATGTCATTACCATAGATTGTAAAACTCCACTGTTGGGATAAGCCCGGGGCTCAATCCAGGAAGTCTTTCAGTTTTTTGCTGCGGCTGGGGTGGCGCAGCTTCCGCAGGGCCTTGGCCTCAATCTGCCGGATGCGCTCCCGGGTGACGTTGAACTCCTTGCCCACCTCTTCCAAGGTGCGGGAACGGCCGTCCTCCAGGCCAAAGCGCAGGCGCAGCACCTTCTCCTCCCGGGGGGTGAGGGAATCCAGCACGCTGCTGAGGGTCTCCTTCAGCAGGGTGTGGGAGGCGGCGTCCGCCGGGGCGGGGGCGTCGTCATCGGGGATGAAGTCCCCCAGGTGGCTGTCCTCCTCCTCGCCGATGGGCGTCTCCAGGGAGACGGGCTCCTGGGCCACCCGCATGATTTCCCGCACCTTGTCCACGGGCATATCCAGCTCCTCGGCGACCTCCTCGGCGCTGGGCTCCCGGCCGTTGGCGTGGAGCAGCTGGGAGGAGACCTTCTTCACCTTGTTGATGGTCTCCACCATGTGCACCGGGATGCGGATGGTGCGGGCCTGGTCGGCGATGGCCCGGGTGATGGCCTGGCGGATCCACCAGGTGGCGTAGGTGGAGAACTTAAAGCCCTTGGTGTAGTCGAACTTCTCCACGGCCTTGATAAGGCCCAGGTTGCCCTCCTGGATCAAGTCCAAAAACTGCATGCCCCGGCCCAGGTAGCGCTTGGCGATGCTGACCACCAGGCGCAGGTTGGCCTCGGACAGGCGCTTTTTGGCGGCCTCGTCCCCGTTGGAGATGCGCACGGCCAAGTCCACTTCCTCATCGGGGGTGAGCAGGGGCACACGGCCAATCTCTTTCAAATAGACCTTCACCGGGTCGTCGATGGCCACGCCGTCGGCGCCCATGCCGGGCTCCAGCTCGATGCCCTCGGCCTTGGCCAGCTCCTCGTCGTCGATGGTGATGTCGTCGAAGTCCTCCACAATCTCCACGCCCTGGGACTCCAGGGTGTCGTAGAATTTCTCAATCTGCTCGGGGTCGAAGTCCAGCTCGCCCAGGGCGTCCAGGATTTCCTTGGTGGAGAGCTGGCCCTTGCTCTTGCCCAGCTCCAAAAGGTCTTTGATCACGGTTTTCTTGTCGGGTTGTGCCGCCATATACTGTACCATTCCTTTCTTGCGTCCAGTTGGAATTTCCCATTTACTTCCGGCTTTTCAGTTCTTGCAGGTAGCGCCGCAAATCTTCCTCTGTGGCGCCTTTTATCTTTTCCGGGTCGGAGAAGCCGCCCTCCTCCCGGATGATTTGGCAATAGCCCTCCACGTCCTCCCAGGAGGGGGGCACCTCCCGGCGCTGGGCCAGGGCCCGGGTCATCTCGGAGAGCTCGTCGGGGGTGAGCTCCTCGGCCAGGGCGGAGAGGGTGGCCTCGCCCTGCTTAGTCTTGCCCAGCAGCAGGCTATATACTCTGCGGCCCCAGGGGGTGACCCACTTTTCCGGGGGCAGCAGCGCCTCCAGCTGGGCGGCCTTGTCCTGGTGCTGGTAGAGGTAGGTGATGATGCCCTCCTCCGCCAAAGCGGCCCGCATGTGCTTTTTCTTTTCGGGGTTTGCCACCGTGCGGGCGGCCATGACCTCCTGCTGGGCGCGGACCTCCTCCCGCCTGCGCTGGCGCGCCGCCTGGGAAGCCGCCCGCAGCGCCGAAGCCATGATGCTCTCCTTGCCCACGCCGGTCTCCTCGGAGAGCTTGCCGGCGTAGAGGTCCAGCTCTATCCTGTCCTGCAGGGGCCCCAGGACCTGGGCCACGGCCTCCTGGAGGTACCGCTTTTTGCCGTCCTCGGTGGAGAGGTCGTACTTCTCCCGGGTCACGGCCAGGCGGTACTCTGTGTCGTTGCCGCTCTGCTGCAGCAGGCGCTTGAAGCGCTCGGGGCCGTCCTTGGGGTTTTGGCGGAAGAACTCGTCGGGGTCCTTCCCCCCCGGCACAGTGACCACCCGCACCAGCAGCCCGGCGTTTTTCAAAATGGGGATGGCCCGCTGGGTGGCCCTGCGCCCGGCCTCGTCGGAGTCGTAGCAGATGACGGCCTCATCGGCGTAGCGGCGGATGACGCGGGCCTGCTCCTCCGTCAGCGCCGTGCCCAAGGAGGCGATGGCGTTGGTAAACCCCGCCCGGTGGAGGGCGATGACGTCCATGTAGCCCTCAGCCAAGATGAGCTGGCGGGTGCCGGAATCCTTGGCGAAGTTCATGGCGAACAGGCCGCTGCTCTTGTGGTACACCGGCGTTTCCGAGGTGTTGATATATTTGGGCTTCTCATCGGTGAGGATGCGCCCCCCAAAGGCCACTACGTTCCCCCGCAGGTCGAAGATGGGGAACATCACCCGGCCCCGGTAGCGGTCGTACAAGTTGCCGTTTTTGGAGAGGCGCACCATGTCCGACTGGAGGAGCTCCTCCTGGGTATAGCCCTTTTTCCGCAGGTGGTTTGTCAGGGCGTAGCCGCTCTCTGGGGAATAGCCCAGGCCAAAGTGCCGGACGGTTTTGGCGTCCAGGCCCCGGCGGCGGAAGTACTCCACCCCGGCCTTGCCCTCTGGTGTGGAGAGCACACTGTAGTAAAACCGGCCCGATTCCCGGTTGATTTCCAAGATGCGGGTGCGCAGCCGGGACATGGACAGGTCCGCGCCGTCCTCGGGCAAAGCCATGCCCGCCCGCTGGGCCAGGAACTTCACTGCCTCGGCGAAGTCCAGGTTCTCCACGCCCATAACAAAGGAAATCACGTCCCCGCCCTTGTTGCAGCCAAAGCAGAAGAAGGAGTTGTTCTCTGGGTAAATACAGAAAGAGGGGGTCTTTTCGTTGTGGAAGGGGCACAGGCCCACCAGGTTCTTGCCCCGCCGCCGCAGGTTCACATAGGAAGCGGCCACATCCTCGATGCGGTTGCGCTCCCCCACTTCCCGCAAAAATTCCGGCGGAAACGCCATGGCAGTCCCTCCCTTTCACAGTGTTTTTTCAAAAGCGCCTCAATGGCCCAGGCCCAGGTTCCAGGCCTTGGGGATGAACAGCTCTTGGTAGCAGGCCACGGCATAGTGGTCTGTCATGCCCGCCACGTAGTCGCAGGAGGCGGTGTCCACGCCCTCCTCCTCGGCGATTTTCTGCATGTAATCCGGCAGGTGGTCCGGGTTGCGGAAGTGCACGAACAGGCTTTGGATGATGTGGGGCACCTTGCGCTCCTCCTTTTTGGCGTACTCGTTTAAGTACACCGCCTGGTACATAAAGGCCTCCAGCTCTGTATAGGCCTGGTAGGTGGCGGGGTCCATGGCGATGGCGCCCTCCCGGCTGTTCTCCACCACCGAGCGGATGAGGGCGGTGATGCGCTTTGTCTTGGAATCCCCCAGCACCTGGGTGATGGCCCGGGGGATGTCCTCCTCCCGCAGGACGCCGGCCCGAATGGCGTCGTCTATGTCGTGGTTTATGTAGGCGATTTTGTCCGCCCAGCGGATGATGCGGCCCTCGGCGGTGTCGGCCTCCAGGCCGGTGGTGTGGCACAGCACGCCGTTGCGCACCTCGTAGGTGAGGTTCAGGCCCCGGCCCTCTTTCTCCAGGCGCTCCACCCCCCGCAGGCTCTGCTCGTAGTGGCGGAAGCCGTGGGGCAGCAGGGCGTTCAGCGCCCGCTCCCCAGCGTGGCCGAAGGGCGTGTGCCCCAGGTCGTGGGCCAAGGCCACCGCCTCGGTCAAATCCTCGTTGAGGCGCAGGACCCGGGCAATGGTGCGGGCGATCTGGGCCACCTCCAAGGTGTGGGTGAGGCGGGTGCGGTAGTGGTCCCCCTCTGGGGAGAGGAACACCTGGGTCTTGTGCTTCAGGCGGCGGAAGGATTTGCAGTGGATAATCCTGTCCCGGTCCCGCTGGTAGGGGGTGCGCATCTCGCACTCCTCCTCGGGACGCTGGCGGCCCCGTGTCTCCTGGGAAAAGGCGGCCCAGGGGGCCAATGTCTGCCGTTCCAACTGTTGGGTCTGCTCACGGATGGTCATACCGTTTCCACAACCTTTCCTGGTCCAGTGCGTTGGCTTGTCCTCCTTCATGGGTGCAAAAGCGCCAAAAAGGCCCTTTACTTTACTATACGCCCGCCCCGGGGAAATTACTTGCGCCCGGCGGGATTTTTTCAAGAAAAAGTCCCAGCAAAGGGGAAAAAGCGCTTGCCCTCCTCCACCAGGGCGCAGCGGCCGCTGGTGGCGTCCGCCAGGCGCTTTTCCAGGGCGGGCAGCTGCTCGGGGTCCAGGTGGAAGCGCAGGTTCACCCGCTCTAAAAACTCCGTGCCGTCCACCACGCCGCCGTTTTCCGGCACCAGCGCGGCCACCTTCCCGTAGAGGGAGTAATCGCAGGAGAGGGACAGCAGCAGGCACTCCCGCATGGTGATTTTATGAGCCGCCGCCAGGGCGATGGACGCCGTGTGGGAGTAGGCCCGTATCAGGCCGCCGCCCCCCAGCAGGATGCCCCCAAAGTACCGGGTGGCCACCACCACGGCGTCCACCACGCCGGCCTTTTTCAAGGTGTCTATCACCGGGATGCCCGCGGTGCCCTGGGGCTCGCCGTCATCGGAAAAGCGGGCGATGTTCCCCTCCCGCAGGATGTAGGCGTACACGTTGTGGGAGGCGTCCCAATATTGGCTTTTCAGCTTGGCGATAAAGTCCAGGGCCTCCTCCTCGGTCTGCACCGGGCGGCAGCTGCCGATGAACCGGGACTTCTTCTCGATGAACTCGTCCGCGGCCTCCCGCTCTACGGTGACGTATTCCACGGCCCTCTCCCCCTTTCCCTGGGTAAAACAAGACAGGCGGCGCGAAACCGCGCCGCCCATCCCCGGGCATAAAGCCCACTATTGCGTCCAAATACAGAAACCGTCAACGGATTACTTGTCCTGCAGGCCGTAGCGCTTCTTGAACATATCCACGCGGCCGCTGGTATCCACCAGCTTCTGCTTGCCCGTAAAGAACGGGTGGCACTTGGAACATATTTCGACTTTGATGTCCTTCTTGGTAGACCGGGTCTTAATCACGTTGCCGCAGGCGCAGGTGATGGTGGTCTCCTGGTAGTCGGGATGTATATTCTGCTTCATCTTCAGTTTCACCTCTTTACGGTTGGGAAGTTTCAAATCAATCGCAAGATATTGTAGCACAACCCGCCGGAAAATGCAAGGGTTTCTTTTTAAAAGTTTTCACCCCTGGCGGCTGAGGTAGCTGATGTACTCCTCCAAACACATGGAAAGCTGCTGCATGGAGGTGGCGTGGCCGCTGCCCACATAGCGGATGACGGTCAAATCCTCGGTGCAGCCGGTGTAGTCCTCCTTGTCCGCGGGGTAGCGGAACACAAAGCCGTATTTGCCCATGTTGTTCCGCAGCCAGGAGCAGGTACGGGAGTCGCCGAAAGTCTCCGGGTCGGCCTCCACCCGCAGGCACATGCCAGACTGCATATCGCTCTCCCCGGCCATGGGCACCTCCAGCCGGGCCTGGGTGCGGGCCATCACCGTGGTGAGGCCCTCCTCGTTCTGCAGCTGCTGCACCTTCTCCTCAAACAGGCGCTCCTGTTCCTCATAGGAGACATACCCCGCGGAGAAGGTGAGGGCCAGGCCATCCTCCCGGGCGGCCTCCACCAGCATTTGCAGCGCGCTGGCAATGTGGGCCTCCACCTGGACGCCCTCCGCCTCCACGGTGTTGGGCACATAGGAGGCGTCCTGGGGGTTGTTCTGGTTGATGACGAACAGGGCCACGTCGTCGTCGTAGACAGGCAGGCCCATGCTGTCGTAGGTGGGCATCTCCACCTGGCTGAGGGAGGAAAGCCCCCCGCCCTGGGCGCTGCTGGAGGAATCCAGGGAGATTTCCGCCTGGAAATAGGGCACCATGTACAGCGCCACAAACAGCCCCACCCCAACGGCCACCACCAGGCCCACCAGAACCATCACCAGGCGCATCAGCACCTTGATGCGCTTGGCCTGCCGGGACTGGAGCTGCTTGTCCCGGGAAATAAAAATGTTGCGCCCCGCGGGGCCAATATCCACACGGTGGTCCCTGCGCTCCAGGGCCATCCGCTTTCTACGGTGTCTCGGCAAAGCATTCCCTCACAATCTAGATCCAGGCGCGCTGGGCGCCAAAGCCACAGGGGCTGTGTCCTCTAAAGAAAGTTCAACTGTATTATACACAAGTTTCCCGCAAAAAGAAACGGGCCAAACAAAAAAAGCCCCGGCAGCCCGGAGCTTTTTTTCTGTGAGGTTTTGCTTATTCCGCCTCGAAGTAGGCCTTGAAGCCCTTGTAAGCCATGTAGACATCCAGCTTGGAGACCACCTCGAAGGGGGAGTGCATGGACAGCACCGGCACGCCCACGTCGATGACATCGGCGTTCATGCGGGAGATGTCCAGGGCCACGGTGCCGCCGCCGCCCTGGTCCACCTTGCCCAGCTCGCCAATCTGCCAGAGCACGTCGGCCTCGTCGAAGATTTTGCGCACCTGGCCCACAAACTCGGCGTTGGCGTCGTTGGAGCCGCCCTTGCCCCGGGAGCCGGTGTACTTGGACAGGCCCACGCCCCGGTTGAGGAAGGTGGAGTTGCCCGCCTCGTAGGCATAGGCGTAGTTGGGGTCGAAGGCGGCGGTGACGTCCGCGGACAGGCAGGTGGACTTGGTGTACACGTGCCGGGCCTCCAGGCCCTCGGCGGCGGCCAGGTCGGCCACGAAGTAGTTGAGA
Organism: Firmicutes bacterium CAG:94; assembly: GCA_000435395.1. Classification (GTDB taxonomy): domain Bacteria; phylum Bacillota; class Clostridia; order Oscillospirales; family Acutalibacteraceae; genus Acutalibacter; species Acutalibacter ornithocaccae. The sequence goes on along the minus strand of FR893703.1, from coordinate 14,420 downwards.
TATTCAGAGGCCAGGCCCGTGTTGCCCACGCTGCCGATTTCCTCCTTGTCCGCCAGCACGGTGATGCAGGTGTACTCGGGGGTCTTGCACTGGAAGATGGCCTCCAGGATGGGGTAGGCGCAGACGCGGTCGTCGTGGCCATAGGCGCCAATCATGGAGCGGTCGAAGCCGATGTCCACGGCCTTGAAGGCGGGGACAAACTCCAGCTCGGCGGAAATCAAATCGCTTTCCACAATGCCGTACTGCTGGTGGAGGATGTTCATGATGTTCAGCTTGAAGAGCTGCTCGCCCTCGCCGCCGGTAAGGGGCAGGCTGCCGGCCAGCACGTTCATGTCCTCGCCGGAGATGGCCTCGCCCAGGGTCTTGGCCATCTGGTCCTTGCCCAGGTGGGGCAGGATGTCGGTGATGGTGAACTGGGGCTCGCCCTCTTTCTCGCCGATGCGCACGGTGATTTCCTCGCCGTCTTTGCGGACGATCTTGCCGTGGAGGGACAGGGGGATGGCGGTCCACTGGTACTTCTTGATGCCGCCGTAGTAGTGGGTCTTCAGCAGGGCCAGCTCGTTGGCCTCGTACAGGGGGATGGGCTTTAAGTCAATGCGGGGGCTGTCGATGTGGGCAGCGGCGATGCGCACGCCCTCCTTGGCGCCCTTCTTGCCGATGACGGCCAGGCACATGGCCTTGCCGCGGTTGTTGTAGTAGACCTTGTCGCCGGCCTTGTACTTCTTGGCCGGGTCGAAGGGGACAAAGCCGGCCTCCTCGGCGGCCTGCACCGCCCAGGTGACGGCCTCCCGCTCGGTCTTGGCGGCGTCCATAAAGGACTTGTAGCCCTCGGCGAACTCGCCGGCCTTTTCCAGCTCCTTGGCGCCCACCTTGGCCGCGCCGTGGGTGCGGTCGTTCAGGAGCTTCTTCGCCAGCTCCTTGGCGTCGATCTTTTCCTCTTTCTTAGACATTCTAATTGACCTCCTATATCTCTCAAGGGAATCTTCCCTGAAAGTGCGTTTCAACGTTCAACTCAAAACTTCTATATAGATGGGATAATACGTAGGTAAAGCTGGTAGAGGCATAACTCCAGTAAGATAGACCACTCGCAGGATATCTCCCATCTCCAGATCCTCCCACTGAAGAGCTTCCCCGTCTTTCTCGATGACAAGCCCATCCTGCTGGGCCAACCACCCGTTGGAGCCAAAAGCATCAGAGGAACCGGAAGCGTCCAGCGCTCTAATATAAATTTTGTCACCGGCATAGTCTTCACTATAAGGTATGATCTCGCCGATAAAGGAAATGGTGTCAAACCAAGGATACCGCTCGAAATCGTCCTGATACTCCGTACGCCGGTATTGAAACTGCTCATTATACACTCTCTCGTCCGCTTCGCCGTCAATGACATCTTCAGGAAGCACCACTTGATTGGCATGATACCCCCACAGGAAGCATCCCGCCGCCACGGCCACTGCCAAAATAACATACAGGGATCCCGCAAAGATCCAACGCGTTTTTTTCATGGCAGCTCCTCCTCATAGGACCAGCTTCCGTCCTCGTGATAATTCCCCTGAAGATCTATGGCAAGCACGTGGGAAAGGGTGGGCAGATCGCCTTCCGGGATCTCCCCTTCATAGCTGATAGCAAACCGCATGCCGGGAAACATATCCTTCACTTCCCACTCCAAACCGTGGATGCGTATCTCCGTATCCTCATCGATGGAAAGAAGGAATTGTCCCCGCTCCTCTTCCCGGTTGACAGAGGACCCCTGTACCAGCAGCGTGTGATCATCCACTGGTTTGATCAAGGTTGCGTATAAGAAGCCCGCCTCTTTCCAAGTAGTCACATCCTGAGCCACAGACTTTCCCATGAAAAAGGCGCCCGTTCCCACACCGATCAGCAGGACCAGACCAAAGGCTGCCAGAAATTTCTTCCCTTTCATTTCCCCACCGCCCTTCATCTTCTTTTACTTTACCACGAAACAGTGTAAAAAGCAACGAAAGGCATCCTATTCCTCATAGAGCTTTTGATAAAGCCCATAAGCCCGCTGCACCTTTTTCACATAGGCATCGGTCTCCGGGTAGGGGATGGTGTGAAGGGTCTCCCCGTCGTGGGAGTAGTCGCCGCTTTCCAGCCAGCCGGACACATTGCCCATGCCCGCGTTGTAGGCGGCCAGGGCCACCTCCACGGTGCCGTACTGGTCCAGCAGCAGGCGCAGCAAGGCGCAGCCGCAGTGGATGTTGTCGCCAGGGTCCCAGATGTCCCCGCTGCCGTCCTCGGTGGGGTAGAGGGAAAGAATCCAGTCGAACGTCTCCTGGGTCAGCTGCATCAGGCCCATGGCGTCGGCGTGGGAGCGGGCCTGGGGGTCGAAGCCGCTTTCCGTCTTGATGATGGCGTAGACCAAGTTGGGCTCCAGGTCGAACTCCGCGGCCTCCCGCTCCACCAGCTCCGTATAGCGCTGGGGGTAGAGCAGCCGCAGGCCGCCCTCCAGCAGCCGCGGCCCAAAGAGGACCACCACCACGGCCACAGCCACCGCCAGCACTGCCAGGGTAAGACAACCTCTCTTCATAGGCGCGTGTTCTCCTCCAGCTGGTTTAGGAACTGCTCCACGGCCTCCTCCACCTGGGCGCCGGGGCCGTTTTCCACCACAAAGTCCGCCCGGGCGGTGTAAAACTCGCCGGCGGGCTGGGCCTCCAGGCGGCGCAGGGCTGCCTCCTGGGAGATGCCGTCCCGGCGCAGGACGCGGGCCAGGCGCTCCTCCTTGGGGGCGTCCACCGCCAAAATGCGGGAGCAGGCGGCGTCCAGGCCGGACTCAAACAAGGTGGGGGCGTCCAGCACCAGGACGCGGAAGCCCTGGGCCTCCCCCTCCGCCAGCTGCCGGCGGATGTGCCCCAAAATGCGGGGGAAAGTGATTTCCCCCAGCCGGGCCCGGGCCTCTTGGGAGGCGAAAGCCCGGCGGGCCAGCTCCGCCCGGTCCAGGACGCCGTCCCGGAGGACCTGGGGGCCAAAGGCGGCGGCCAGCTCCTCCAGGCAGGGGGCGTCGTAGACCTGGGGGCTGCGGGTGGCCTGGTCGCAGTCGATGACATAGCAGCCACGCTGGGCCAAGGCCTGCCCCACGGTGGACTTGCCCGCGCCGGTGGGGCCGGTCAACCCCACAATGTGCCGCCCCTTGGGGTTTACCACCTGAAAGGCCGCCGCCCGGATGAGCCGGTTGTACACCGCCAGGCCCACGCCCCGCTTCCGGGGAAGGCGGGCATAGGCGCGGGAGGCGCCGGCTTCGTCCAGCTGGTGGAGGGCCTCAAAGAGCCGGTGGGCCTGGCTGGCGCTGTCGTAGCGGGTGCCGTAGGCCATGGCGGGCACCTGGAGCAGGGGGACGTCCTCCTCAAAGCACAGGGCCCAGCCGTCCCCCTTTTGGTTGACGTACTCCACGTAGTCCTCGGGGGAGGCGTCCACAATCACCACGTCGGCGGCGGGGGAATAGTGCTTATACTTCATCCCCGGGGAGGCGGCCTTCTGCCCGGCCTCCATCTGGTGGAGCACCGCCGGGTCCACCTCCACCTGGCCCAGCACCTGCCGCAGCTGGGAGAGGGTGACGCCGCCGGGCCGCAGCAGCCGGGGCACCGGGGTGGCCAAGGTGAGCACCGTGGACTCCACGCCCACGTCGCAGTCGCCGCCGTCCAGCAAAGCGTCCACCCGGCCGGTGAGGTCCTCCCGCACGTGGAGGAAGGTGGTGGGGCTGGGCTTGCCGGACAAATTGGCCGAGGGCGCCGCCAGGGGCACCCCCGCCGCGTCGATGACAGCCCGTGCCGTGGGATGGGAGGGGCAGCGCACCGCCACGGTGTCCAGGCCCCCGCTGGTCTGCCGGGGGATGACATCGGACTTGGGCAAAATGATGGTCAGGGGACCGGGCCAAAAGGCGGCGGCCAGCTTTTGGGCGCTTTCCGGCACCTCCCTCACCAGGGGCGCCAGCTGGGAAAACCGGCTGATGTGGACAATCAGCGGGTTATCCGAAGGGCGGCCCTTGGCCTGGTAGATTTTCTTCACGGCCTCCCCATCCAAGGCGTTGGTAGCCAGGCCGTAGACCGTCTCCGTGGGGATGGCCACCAGGCCGCCCCGGCGGAGGATGTCCCCCGCCCGCTGGATGTCATCGGGGCAATGGTCGCTGAGAAGCAAGGTTTCCATAGCAATCCCTCCTTATCCCTGCTGGGAGGCTTCCAGCTGGGCGGCGCGGTCGGCGGCCACCAGGCTGTCGATGACCTCGTCCAAAGAGCCGCCCAAAATTTCCTCCAGCTTGTAAAGCGTCAGGCCGATGCGGTGGTCCGTCACCCGGGCCTGGGGGAAGTTGTAGGTGCGTATCCGCTCGGAGCGGTCCCCCGTGCCCACCTGGCTGCGGCGCTCCTGGGCCACCTGGTCGCTGGCCTTTTTCCGCTCTTGGTCCAGCAGGCGGGCCCGCAGCACTTTCAGGGCCTTTTCCTTGTTTTTGTACTGGCTCCGCTCGTCCTGGCACTCCACCACCATACCCGTGGGCAGGTGGGTGACCCGGATGGCCGAGGAAGTCTTGTTGATGTGCTGGCCCCCCGCCCCGCTGGAGCGGAAGGTGTCTATCTGCAAATCCTTGGGGTCGATGTCCACGTCCACCTCTTCCGCCTCGGGCAAGACAGCCACGGTGGCGGTGGAGGTGTGGATGCGGCCCTGGGCCTCTGTCTCGGGCACGCGCTGCACCCGGTGGACGCCGCTTTCGTACTTCAGCCGGGAGTAAGCCCCCTCCCCATCGATGAGGAAGCTGACCTCTTTAAAGCCCCCCAGCTCTGTCTCGTTGAGGGAGACAATCTCGGTCTTCCAGCCCTTGCCCTCGGCGTAGGCGGTGTACATCCGGTAGAGGTTGTAGGCGAACAGGGCGGCCTCCTCCCCACCGGCGCCGCCGCGGATTTCCACAATGACGTTCTTTTCGTCGTTGGGATCCTTGGGCAGCAGGAGCAGCTTCAGCTCCTCCTCCAGGCGGGAGAGCTCTATCCCCTTCTCCCGGATTTCCTGCTGGGCCATCTCTTTCAGCTCCCGGTCGGCGGCCTCCTCCAGCAGCTCTTTGGCGCCGGAGAGGTCCGCCCCGCACTGACGCCAGGCCCGGTAGGTCTCCACAATGGGCTCAATCTCCTTGTGCTCTTTCATCAGCCGGGCATAGAGCTCCCTGTCCGCGGCGGTGGCGGGGTCGTACAGTTTTAAATTCAGCTCCTCATAGCGGCTCTCGAACACATGTAAATTTTCAAACACAGCAAACACAGCCTTTCCATATCGAAAATAAGTTTCTACACAGCGCTGGAAAAGCCGCTACTCCTCCCCCTCCGGGCGGAGGATCTTCTTGATATTCTTTTCGCATTTCAGCCGGGGGATCATCACTTCCCGGCCGCAGCCGTTGCAGCGGATTTTAAAATCCATGCCCACCCGCAGCACGGTGAACTCCAAGCTGCCGCAGGGATGGGGCTTTTTCATCCGCAGCACATCGCCCACACGGACGTCCATCTCGCTCATCCTTTCCAAAGGGTCCGCCCCTTCCCGGGCGGCACGCAGACTAGTTTAGTATTATACACCCATTCCGGCAAATTTGCAAAGAAAACAGCGCCCCGGGGGGTAACCCAAGGCGCTGGCTTGTCTCTTGTATACGCGGGGCGCTACCGCTGGGGCGCGGCGGCCACGTTGTCCTCGCTGCTTTCCGTCCGCATCGTGCGGGCGGCAGCTGCCTGCACCCCTGGGATATTGACGGACACCGTGTACTCATCTACCACCCAGCAGGAATCTGCCAGGCTGCCGGTGAGGGTGACAGTGGCGGGCACCTCCACCGTGCCGGTCTGGTTCTGGAAGTTGCTCAAATCCACCTGGACGGAGATGGAGTCGCCGGTGACGCGGGTCACCTGGGCCTCTGGCCCCACCACGGACACCGCCAGGGAGGTGGTGGCCAAGGTGGGCTCCACCCCGGAGGGGGCGTTTACCACCTGGATATTGGCGGAACTGACACTGACCGAAGCCTGCTCATACCCATTGAGATTGATGGTCACGGTGGCCTGGCTGGTGGTCTCCCCGGTGGTGCTGATATTGCGCACACCGGTGGGCAATGTGATATCTGAGGTGATGGTGTTGTTGGTGCCGGCCGTCAAGTCCGCAAAGTCGATAACGGAATCCAACTGGATTTCATTGATGCCGGAGAGCACCTCGGAAGTGCCCACAATGGCGATTTCTGCGGGCTCGATTTGGATGCGGCTCTCCGAGAAGCCCTCGGGCTGGTGCAGCGTGGAGGCCACCAGGCTCACGGTCTTCACGGGGATGACGGGGACGGTGACGTCCACGCTCTCCACGTTGAGGGTGAGGTAAAGGCCGGACCAATCGGTGATTTCCTGGTCGTTGGCGTCATACAGCCGGATGGGGCAGCTAAAGCTGGTCTCCTCCCGCAGGGCCGTCTCCACCTGGTAGTTCACCGCCACCCGGCTGATGCGGTCCACCGAGGAGGCGGGGCCGGAGATGGTCACGTTGTCGGCGGAGAGCACCGGCGTCCCGGCGTAATAGCCCGTATCCGAGCGCACCTGGATGTTGCTCTCGATGGGCAGGTTTACCTCCCGGACGCGGTCGTATTCCACCGTGACCTCCGAAGGGCTGACAGAGGCGATTTCATAGCTGCCCATGGTGTTGGCCTTTACCGCCCGCACCTGCAAGGTCATCTTCTGCAGGGTGTTGCCCTCCAGCTGGGTGGAGGTGGGGTTTAAAGTGACGCTTACCTCGAAATCGCTGGCGGAAAGCTGGCTGGTAAGCAGGTTGTTGCCAGAGACTTCCACATCCGCCGTGGTGTGGGACATGCTGAAAATCTGCAGCCCCTCCTCCTGGGCGGCGGAGGACACCTGCTGGGTAATGGGCACATCGTGGATGACCACGTTGCGCTCGGCGCTGTTGGCGTACATCAAAAACCAGGTGACCACTGCCACCACAAAGGAAAACGCCAGCACAAAGGTGTTGTGATAAAAGATTTTCCCCAGGGAGATCGCGTTCTTCTTTTTAGGCGTTTCCGGCGTTTCGGGGCGCTTTTTCTCCTCGTTCATCCGTCACTCCCCCTTTCTGGTGGTGCGGCCGGTGAGGCCCAGCTTGCCAAGGATGCGCTTGCTGCTGGTTTCCTCCGGCGCGCCGATGAGGGCGCTTTCCAGCACCTCCCGCAGGGTGACGCGGTTGTAGTTGCGGGTGAGCTTGCCCTCCATGGCCACGGAGATTTGGCCGGTCTCCTCGGAGACCACCACCACCACGGCGTCGGAGTTCTCGCTCATGCCCAGGGCGGCCCGGTGGCGGGTGCCCAGCTCGGCGCTGACGTTCTCGTTGCTGGTAAGGGGCAGGATGCAGCCGGCGGCGTAAACCTGGCCCTCCCGGATAATCATGCCCCCATCGTGGAGGGGCGCCTTGTTGAAGAAGATATTGGCGATAAGCTGGGAGGAGGGCGCTGCCTCGATGATGGTACCGGTGGCCACAATCTCGCCCAGCTTGGTCTGACGCTCAAAGACGATCAGCGCGCCCATGCGCAGCTGCTGGAGGATTTGGGTGGCGTCCACCACGCCCTGGATGGCCTTGCGGGTCTCCGCTTTGCCCTCTTCCTTATCTTTGGCAGAAACGGTGTTTGCCAGGGACTGGACCACCTTGCTGTGGCCCACCTGCTCCAAGGCCTTGCGGATTTCCGGCTGGAACAAAATGACCACGATGACAATGCCCGAGGACAGGAACGCCCGCAAAATGGCGTTGAGCATAAGCAGATCCAGCTGATAGGAAATTAAGAACAGAACTATCAGCAGGATGATGCCCTTCACCAGCTGCCCGGCCCGGGTTTCCCGCACCAGCTTGATAGCGCTGTACAGCAGCACGGTGACAATGGCCACATCGATAGCGTCCTTAAAGGTGAAGTTGCGGGCCGCGGTTAAAATATTCTGCCCCAGTTCGGAGAGATACTGCACCACAGACTCCAAGACCATCACCCCTTTCTTCAAGATTCGTTACGGTTTCTTTTCACTTTCTTCTCCCAAACGCAAAACAAAAGCCGCAGGCAGGAGCCTCGCGGCATTGGCAGCAAGCCATTCCTGGCCAGGGGGCTGCTCCCAGGGGATGGGCCCGAAGAGCGCTCACGGCTTCCTGCAAAATATTATAGCATAGAAAAAACGCAAATAAAAGAAGTTTTTTCTACTTTCCCGGAATTTATTCCCGCCACCGGGAGAGCCGGGCGGCCAGGGCGTCCAGGTCCTCCTTCCGGGTAAAGGCCGAGGGGGATACCCGCGCGGTGCCTGTCTCCAGGGTGCCCAGCTTCTCGTGGGCCAGGGGCGCGCAGTGCAGGCCGCAGCGCACGGCGATGCCCCCCTGGGCCAGGAACTCCCCCACCCGCTCGCTGGGGACGCCCTCCAGGTTGAAGGAGAGCACCGGTGCCGAGAAGCGCTCCTCCGGGGGCGGGGTGTAGAGGGTCACCTTCCCCAGGCGGGAGAGCCTGCCGTGGAGGTACCGCAGCTTTTGGAGCTCCTCCTGGCAGATGCGCTCCACGCCCCGGCGGCGCACGAACTCCAGCCCTGCCCCCAGGCCCAAAATCCCCGGGACGTTTACGGTGCCGCTCTCGTAGCGCTCGGGGGCCTCCTGGGGCATTTGGAAGCTGCGGGACTGGGTGCCCGTGCCGCCCTCCACCAAGGTGCCCAGCAGGCGCTCCGGCTCCCGCACCAGCAGCAGGCCGGTGCCCATGGGGCCGTACAATCCCTTGTGCCCGGCGCAGCACAGGTAATCGATGCCGCTTTCCCCCATGTGGATGGGGAACAGCCCCGCGCCCTGGGCGGCGTCCACACAGAGGGCCACATCGTACTGGTGGCACAGCGCGGCGATGCGCTCCACCGGCACCCGGATGCCGAACACGTTGGAGGCCATGGTGCACACCGCCAGCCTCGTCTTGGGGCCTATGGCCTGGCGGAAGGCGTTGACCGTGGCGTCGTTGTCCCCGGGGGACACTTTGGCCACGGTGTAGGTGACGCCCCGGGCCTTGAGGGCCTCTAAGGGCCGGGTGACGGCGTTATGCTCCAAGTCGGTGATGACCACGTGGTCCCCGGGCTTTAAAAAGCCCTTGAGCACCACATTCAGCGCCTGGGTGCAGCTGGGCTGGAAAAGCACGCACTCCGGGCCGGGGGCGCCGAAGAACTCCGCCGCCTGCTGCCGCACCTGGTACACCGCCTGGGTGGTGCGCAAACACATGCCATAGCCGCTGCGGCCGGGGTTTGCCCCATAGTCTGTAAAGGCGCGCTGCACCGCCTGGCGCACCCCCTGGGGCTTGGGGTAGGTGGTGGCGCTGTTGTCCAGGTATATCACGGCGTTTCACCGTCCTGTTCCATGCGGCGCAGCACCCGGATGTGGTTCTCCCACAGGATGCGCTCTGCCGCGTCCGCCCCCTGAGGGACGTAGATTCCATAGCCGCAGCCTGTTTCCTCTGTCCGGGGGATGCGCTCCACATAGCCCCGAATCCCATGGCGGAACAGCAGGTCGCGGCCTTTCATGGCGTAGGTCACGGAGCTGACCACCAGTAAAGGCTTGCCCAAAAGACCACCTCATTTGCCTGACGCGAAAGTCTCGTTTTTCCATTCTATGCGCCAGGCCCCCCGCCGTGACCGGCAAAGGAAAAGGGCCGCCCAGCGGCGGCCCCAAACAGGCGGTTCAGTATTCCAGCAGGCAGACGGCCTGGGCGGCCATGCCCTCCCCGCTGCCGGTAAAGCCCAGGCCCTCCTCGGTGGTGGCCTTTACGCTGACCTGGGAGGCGGCAATCCCGCAGGCCTTCGCCAGGTTCTCCCGCATCTGGGGGATGAAGGGGGCCAGCTTGGGCCGCTGGGCCAGCACGGTGGCGTCGATGTTGCAGATGGAGAAGCCCCGCTCCCCCAGCAGCGCGCACACCTGGGAGAGGAGCCCCAGGCTGTCGGCGCCCTTGTAGCGGGGGTCGCTGTCGGGGAAAAGCTTGCCAATGTCCCCCAAAGCGGCGGCGCCCAGCAAGGCGTCGGCAATGGCGTGGGCCAGCACGTCCGCGTCGGAGTGGCCCAGCAGGCCCTTCTCAAAGGGCACCTCTACCCCGCCCAGTATCAGCTTCCGGCCCTCTACCAGCCGGTGCACGTCGTAGCCAGTGCCCACGCGCATGGCTTTCGCCTCCTTTCCCAAAGTAGCCCGGGCCGCCACGCGGTCCTCCGGGGTGGTGAGTTTCAAGTTCCGGTAATCCCCGGCGGTGAGCTTCACCCGGCCGCCTGCCGCCTCGATAAGCTGGCAGTCGTCGGTGTAGCGCAGGCCCGAGGCCTGGGCCTTCCGGGCGGCGTAGAGGTACATCTCCCGCTCGAAGGCCTGGGGCGTTTGAATGGCCATCAGCCTGTCCCGGGGCGGGGTGGATTCCACAAAGCCCTGGCCGTCCGATAGCTTGCAGGTGTCTTTCGAGGGCACCGCCAGGGTGGCAGCGCCATAGGCCACGGCGTCCTGGCAGAGGGCGTCCACCTGCTCCGCTGTGACAAAGGGCCGGGCCCCATCGTGGATGAGAAGGTAAGGTGTGTCCGGGTCCAAGGCAGCCACCCCGGCCAGGACGGAATCCTGGCGCTCCTGGCCGCCGGGGGCCACAACCCAGGGCTTGTCCGTTTTGCCGGCGAGAAGGGCCTCCACCTGGGGGCGGTCCTCCTCCCGGCAGACCACAGCCAGCTCCCCCACCCAGAGGGAGGAAGCCAAGGTCCGGAAGGAGTACAGCAGCACCGGCTGGCCGCCCAAATCCTCCAGCACCTTGGAGCCCTGGCCACCCATGCGCCGGGAGCTGCCCGCGGCCACAATCACCGCGCCAAATTTGCCTTCCACGGCAGTCCCTCCTTCCGGCTTAAGCCTTTTCCAGGGGGAAGCCGAAGAACTCCACCGCGTTGTTGTAGCAGACGCCCCGCACCATCTTCTCCAGGGCTTTCCAGTCGGCGGGGTATTCGCCGTTTTCCACCCAGGCGCCCAGCAGCTCGCAGAGGATGCGGCGGAAGTACTCGTGGCGGGGGTAGGACAAAAAGCTGCGGGAATCGGTGAGCATGCCGATGAAGTTGCCCAGCAGGCCGCCGTTTGCAAAGGCGGTGAGCTGCTTGACCATGCCGGCCTTGTGGTCGTTAAACCACCAGGCGGAGCCCTGCTGGATGCGGCCCAGGGGCGTGCCGTCCTGGAAGCAGCCGATGACAGAGTTTAAGCCCTCGTCGTCGTTGGGGTTCAGGCTGTAGAGCACCATGCGGGGCAGGGCGTCCTGGGAGGCCAGCAAGTCCAGGAAAGCGGCCACCTCCAGGGAGGGCGTGCCCTGGAGCACGGCGTCGTAGCCGGTGTCACGGCCTAGCTTGTGGAACATGCGGGTGT
>FR893703.1:0-3010 GCA_000435395.1 Firmicutes bacterium CAG:94 | reverse complement strand
GCAGCCGTAGTGCAGCTGCATCACCCAGCCCAGGCGCTTGTACTCCCCGGCCACAAAGCGCAAAAAGCCCGTCTGGAAGGCGGCAAGCTCCTCCTGGGTGAGGGGCTCGCCCTCCAGGCGCTTTTGGAACACCCGCTCCAGCTCCTCCTCCGAGGCGGGCTGGCACACAGCCGCCGTCAGGGCGTGGTCGCTTGCGCGGCAGCCCACCTTGTCAAAGAAGTCCATGCGGGACAGGAGGGCCTCCTTCAAATCTGCGTAGGTGCGGATTTCCACGCCGGCGGCCTGGCCCAGGCGCTGGAGGTAGTCCAGGTACTCGGGGCGCTCCAGGCCCATGGCGGCGTCGGGACGCCAGGCGGGCAGCACTTTCACCGGGAAGCTGCTGTCCTGGGCCAGCTGCTGGTGCCACTCCAGGGAGTCGGCGGGGTCGTCGGTGGTACACACCAAGGTGACGCCGGAATTGGCAATCAAGCTCCGGGCGCTCATGGCGGGCTCCTGGAGCTTTTGGTTGCACAGCTCCCACACCTCCTGGGCGGTATCGCCGTTTAGGACGCCCTCATAGCCAAAGTAGCGGCGCAGCTCCAGGTGGCTCCAGTGGTACAGGGGGTTGCCAATGGCCAGCTCCAAAGTCTCGGCCCACTTCTGGAATTTCTCCCTATCCGGGGCGTCCCCGGTGATGTAGGCCTCGTCCACGCCGTTGGCGCGCATCAGGCGCCACTTGTAGTGGTCGCCGCCCAGCCACACCTGGGTGATGTTCTCAAAGCGCCTGTCCTGGGCAATCTCCTTGGGGTCCAGGTGGCAGTGATAGTCCAGAATAGGCATGGAGCGGGCCACCTGGTACAGCCGCCGGGCGGTGGGGGTGGTCAACAGAAAATCGTCATCGAGAAAAGCTTTCATCTACAACAGCCTCCTACATCCAAAAATCAGTGTTTGTGTCCATTATAGTGGGGGGAGGCGGCCAAGTCAAGGCGTTTGGCCTTGGCCCAGCAGCCGGTAAAAGACATCCTGGGGCAAAATGGACGGGCCGCCCTCCTTGCCGGGGAGGGGCTTCTCCCCCGGGGCGGGGATGGCCACGAAATCCACCCCGGCCGCCACCTCTTTCCCCACCTTGCCCCCGGCCCGCAGCACGGCCTCCCGGTTTTGGGAGGTATCCAGGCTGCCGGTGAGCACCAAAGTCTTCTGGTAGAAGGGGTGGCCCGGAACGCCGGGATAGCGGGGCTTTGGGGGCTTTTTCTTCTCAAACCGCTGGAGGAACTCCTCCTCCGTGCCCTGGGACAGCGCCAAGGCCCGCAGCTTCTCGTAGCAGCCGTAGGTAATCCAGCAGTCGGCCAGGGCCCGGTGGGCGCCCTGGTACGGCACGCCCAAAGCGGCGGCCACGTCCCCCAGCCGGTGGTGGGGCAGCTGGGGCAGCAGCTTCCGGGCCAGGCGCAGCTGGTCCAGGGAGTTGTTCCCCAAAGGCCTGCCCAGGTATTTCTGGAAGGAATCGTAGAGGAAGGCGGTGTCAAAGCCCACGTTGTGGCCCAAAAGCAAGTCCCGGCCCAGAAAATCCTCCACCTGGGGCAGGGCCTCCTCCGGAAGGGGCGCGCCCTCCAGCATCTCGTCGGTGATGCCCGTCAGGCCCTGGATGAAATCGTCCACGTAGCCCTGTTGCCACTGGCCGTTTTTTTGCACTTCCCGCCACGGCGGGCGGATGAGAGTGGAGAACTCCGCCGCCACCCGGCCCTCCCGCACCCGCAGGGCGGACACCTCGATGAGGCAGCAGCTCTCGGTGGAAAGGCCGGTGGTTTCCGTGTCCACCACGGTGTAGTCCCGGGGCAGGCAGAGGACGCTCTCCCCCTTGCCGGGACGCTGGGGCTTGGCCATTTTCCCCCTCCTTTCGCGTGTTTTCCCTATTGTACTCCCGCCGGGGGGAGAAAGCAACCGCAAAAAAACGCCCCAGGCGGCGGGCCTGGGACGCTGGGTTTTGGGATGTCAGGCGGGCTCCACGGCCACGGGGCTGTAACCCAGGCCCCGCACCACCTGCTTGAGCTCCTCGTCGGGCACCTCCCGCTTGGAGCGGACCAGGGCGGTTTTCTTGCCCAAGTCCACCTTGGCGTAAAAGCCCTCTTTGGCGTTGAAGGCGTTCTCCACGCGGCGGGCGCAGTTCTGGCAGTGCATGCCCTCCACCCGCACCGCCTTGGCGTAGGGGTAGTGGGACACATCCCGGTCCCCGGGGCGCACCCGCTTTACCTGGTCGCCGCCGGAGCCGCAGCAGCCGGTTTTCAGCTTTTTCAAATAGCTGCGCACGGAAAAGACCACAATCAGCAGCAGCGCCAGGCAGATGAGCACAGTAGGCAGCATCCCTTCCACCAGCAATCCCTTCTTTCTTTGGAGTTCCTCCTTCGGCCCATGAATTAGCAAAAGCTAACACCTGGGCGTGAAAAGAGGTTAGCAACTTCTAACCTCTTGTACTATACCACGCCGCCCGGGGAAAGTCAATGGGAGCGGCGGGGAAAATCAGCGGCCCGCCGCCAGCAGCCGGGCGATGTTCTCCATGGTGAGGGCCAGGTTTTCCCCGGCGTGGAAGCGGGATTCCGCAAAGGGCTGGGCGGCCCGGTTGATGCTGAACACCGCCGTGAGCCCCTGCTGGTACATCTCCTCAAAGCCCTGGCCAATCTGGCCCACCACGGCGACGACGGGCACCCCTGCCTTCCGGCACCGGGCCGCCACCCCGGAGACCACCTTGCCCCGGGCGCTTTGGGAGTCGATTTTCCCCTCGCCGGTGAACACCACATCCGTCCCCGGGAGAAGGCTGTCAAAGCCCACGGCGTCCAGCACCGCGTCGATGCCCATGCGCAGCTGGGCCCCGCAGAAAGCCGCCATGCCGAAGCCCAGGCCCCCGGCGGCCCCGGCCCCTGGCAGGTGGGAGAAGTCCCGGCCCAGGCAGCGGGCGGCCACCTGCCCCAAGTGGCGCAGGCCAGCGTCCAGGCGGGCCACCATGGCCGCGTCCGCGCCTTTTTGGGGGGCGAACACC
>FR893702.1:2380-4479 GCA_000435395.1 Firmicutes bacterium CAG:94 | reverse complement strand
TGCATGGCCATCTTGTCGCCGGAGAGGTCGATGCCCTGCTCGGCCTTGAAGCTGTTGAGAATCCAGTCCATAATGCGCTGGTCGAAGTCGTCGCCGCCCAGGCGGTTGTTGCCGGCGGTGGCCAGCACTTCCTGGACGCCGTCGCCCATCTCGATGATGGACACGTCGAAGGTGCCGCCGCCCAAATCGTACACCATGACCTTCTGGTCGTTGTCCTTATCCACGCCGTAGGACAGGGCAGCGGCGGTGGGCTCGTTGATGATGCGCTTTACATCCAGGCCGGCGATTTTGCCGGCGTCCTTGGTGGCCTGGCGCTGGGCGTCGGTGAAGTAAGCGGGCACGGTGATGACCGCGCTGGTGACAGGCTCGCCCAGGTAGGCCTCGGCATCGGCCTTCAGCTTCTGGAGAATCATAGCGGAGATTTCCTGGGGGGTGTAGCTCTTGCCATCGATGGTCACCTTGTAGTTGGTGCCCATTTCACGCTTGATAGAGGACACGGTGCGCTCGGGGTTGGTGATGGCCTGGCGCTTTGCCACCTGGCCCACCATGCGCTCGCCGGTCTTGGAGAAGGCCACCACAGAGGGGGTGGTGCGGGCGCCTTCCGCGTTGGGGATGACCACGGGCTCGCCGCCTTCGATAACGGCCACGCAGGAGTTTGTAGTACCTAAGTCAATGCCAATCGTCTTTGCCATAATAAACTACCTTCCTTTATTCTCTGGGATTGTCGTTGTGTAAGAACTGTGTATGTCAATGGAATGGATCTGCTTTTTTAGTTTGCCACCTGGACCATGGCGTGGCGGACCACCCGGTCCCCCAGCTTATAGCCCTTCTGGTACACGGCGGCGATGACGTTCTCGCCCAGGGCCTCATCCTCGATGTGGGCCACGGCGTTGTGCAGGTTGGGGTCGAAAGCCTCCCCCACCTTGCCCATCTCCTCCAGGCCCAGCTTTTCAAAGCAGGCTTGGATTTGATGCTCTATCATCTCCACGCCCTTCTTCATGTCCTCGGCGGAGGCGTTCTCCTGGCCCAGGGCACGCTCGATGTTGTCGGCAATGGGGAGCAGCTCCTTCACCGTGTCGCTCACCGCGTTGTTGTAGATGGCGGTCTTCTCGTTTAAGGTGCGCTTGCGGAAGTTGTCGTACTCCGCCAGCACCCGCAGGTGCTGCTGCTTGTGCTCCTCAAACTCCTTTTGGAGCTTTTCCAGCTGGTCCGCGGCGGAAGGCTCTTTCGGTTCCGCCTCTTCCGGCTGGGGGGACTGGGGCTCTTTTTCCTGGGCCTCCGGCTCCTGCTCCGGCTGTTTCTTCTTATCCTTTGCCATTTTCCCGGCTCCCTTCTGTAGTTCCATATTCAAAAGCGGTTTCCCGCAGCATGTTCTTCACTCGTCGCGCATCAGCACGGTGAGGTGCTGGCCCACCTGCCCCGCCATGTACTGGAGGACCGAGGCCACCCGGGGGTAATCCATCCGCACCGGGCCCAGCACCGCCAAGGCGCCGGCGTCGTGGCCGTCCACCTGGTAGCGGGCTACGCCCAAGGCGGATTTATCCAGCTCGGGGCGGCCCATCTCCCTGCCGATGAGGAAGGACACCTGGCCCGGCTTCTGCCGCAGCAGGTTGGCCACGTCCTCCCGGCGCTCCAGGAAATCCATCACACGCCGGGCGCCGCCGTGCTCCAGCTCGGGGTAGAACAGCAGGTTCATCTGGCCGGCCAGCAGCACCTCGGTGCCCATGGTGTCCCGGGCCACCTCTAAGAGGGCCCGCAGGGGCGCGCCCATCAGCACGTACATCTCCCCCAGGGAGACGCCCACCCCCTGCAAAAAAGCGGGGGTGATGTCCGAGACGTTCTTCCCGGCCAGCTTGCCGTTGAACACCCGGAAGAACACCCGGAGGATGTCGTTGGTCAAATCGAAGTCGCAGTGGAACACCCGGGTTTTCATGGTCCCGGCGGAGCTCATCAAGATGAGCATGGCCGTGCGGCGGCTGGTCTGCACAAACTGCACCGCCCGCACCTGGGCCGTGTCCCCGCTGGGGGTGGTGGCCACCGCGGCGCACCGTGTGGCGCCTGCCAGCAGCCGCGCCGCCCGGCCCAGCAGCTGTTCCGGC
>FR893702.1:0-2365 GCA_000435395.1 Firmicutes bacterium CAG:94 | reverse complement strand
CCCGGCCCAGCAGCTGTTCCGGCTCGTAGGAGCCGGAGAGCAGCATGGAATCGAACACCCGGCGCTCCTCCTCTTTTACGGGGGGCACTTCCATCAGCCGGTCCACATACTCCCGGTAGCCCTTTTGGGAGGGCACCCGCCCGGCAGAGGTGTGGGGCTGCTCTAAAAGCCCCAGCTCGATGAGGTCGGCCATCTCGTTGCGCACGGTGGCCGAGGAAACGCCCACCTCTTCCGCCACAGCCTTGCTCCCCACGGGCTCGCCGCTTTTCACATACCCGGCGACCACGGAGGAAAGGATGCGCTCTTTTCGCGGTGTCAGCTCCAACCCTCTCACCTCCGTTTCAGGTTTTAGCACTCTTTTAACCCGAGTGCTAAACCATGCTTATACTGTACCACCTAGGTCAGCAAAAGTCAAGAATCTTTTTGTAAATAGTTTATGAAGCGCCCCCACCAACGGGAAAGGGCCTGCCGCCCACAGCGGCAAGCCCCTTGTCTCAGGTTCTTTTTACTTTTGTTAGCGCTCAAAGGTCCTCAATGACAACGCCCAGGGCTGCCAGCAAGTTCACGGCCTCGGGCAGGGAGAACTTGGCGTTCTTCACCCGGTTGCCCTCCAGGGAGAAGAAGTACTCCGTGGCGCCACGGAAATCGGCGCCCCGCAAGTCGTTCTGGGCAAAGGAGGTCCCCTGCAGGCGGCAGCCCGCGAAGCTGGCCTCCTCCAGCTTGCAGCCGTCGAAGAAGCTGCCGGACAAATCCGCCCCGGCAAACTGGAAGCCCTTTAAGTCCAGGCCGAAGAACACGCAGTGCCGCAGGGAGCACCCCCGCAGGCTGTCGAAGGGCAAAAAGCCCATCCCCCGCTTGCGCTCGTCCAGCAGGGCGGACCAATCCACCCCGGAGAGGGCGCAGTCCGCAAAATCGCAGGAGAGCATCTGGGTGGCCCGGAATTTGGGGGCGGTAATCTTGCAGCCCTCAAACCGGCAGCCGGAAAACTGGCAGTTCTCCACCAGCGCCCCCTCCAAGCGGCAGCCGGTGAACAGGCAGTCCTCAAAGAGCCGGGAGGAAAGCCCCTCCCCTGCCCTATCCAGCTTGGAAAAGGTTTCGCCGCAGTATTCCCTCACGGCGGCTTACACCTCGAACTGGCCGTTTTCCAGCAGCTCGATAATCACGTGGAGGGATTCGGTGGCGTCCAGGTAGGCGTAATGCCCCGTGGCCCAGCGGCCCCGCTGGAGCAGCTTCATGCCCTGGCTCTCCCCCCGGCGAATCATCTCGTCCATCCCCTGGACGCGGAAGGCCACATGGTGGAGGCCCTCGCCGTTTTCGTCCAAGGCCTGGCGCCAGACGCTGGGCTCGTGGTCGGGCTCCAGCAGCTCCACTTCCAAATCGCCGTAATAGAAGAACGCCTGCTTGCACCGGGCCTTGGTGGGCTGGCCCAGGTAGGTGGTGTGGGCGTCCTCGTAGACGCCTGTCATCTGCACCGGGGGCACAGGCACGCCCAAAAAGGCCGCGTAGGCCTGGGAGCTCTTTTCAATATCGTGGACCAAAATGCCCAGCTGGGTGCACTTCGCGGTTTCGAACAAGGGATTTTCATTCATACATACAACACTCCTTCCTGCCACAGATTATACCATCTTTTCAGAAAAGCGCAACGGTTGATTTTGTTTTTTGTACAAAAGTTAAAAAAGCAAAAAAGAAGCGCCCTCCACACAGATGGAAGGCGCTGGAGCTACTGGTCAGAATCGAACTGACAACCTGCTCATTACGAGTGAGCTGCTCTGCCATTGAGCCACAGTAGCGTGTTCCGGCAGGCGCAAAGGCCCGCACAACGTTATGTTATTATACAGGAAAACCGGGTGGGAGTCAAGATGAATTTGCGCTTTTTTCCCCGCCTATTCTATGCTATAATATGTTAGACTTCGAGAACAGGGAATAAAAAGCGCGGGCCGGGAGACGCTGGCCCCAGAAAGCTTCGCGACGACAGGAAGCCCCTGCGCGTAGGCGCTGGAACAAGAATGTGGAAGGAATGGGACAGAGATGGAATATAGATTGCACATGGGCCCGTGGAACAGCGTGTTCGCCGTGCCCACGGCTTTGGTGGACCGCTATTTAAAGCTGGCGGGGAAGGAGCAGCTGCAGGTGCTCCTGTGGATGCTGCGCCACGGCGGGGAAGCCTTCTCCCCGGAGGCCTTGGCCCAAGAGCTGGCCCTGGACCAGGACGCCGTGCTGGACGCCTTGGACTATTGGCAGCAGGAGGGGCTGCTTGCCAGCCGGGAAGGGCAGCTGACCCCCGCGGCCCAACCGGAAGCCCCCCAGGCCCCGGCAGCGCCCCAAGCCCCTGCCCAGGCGCCGGGGCTGCCCCCTAAGCGGCGGC
>FR893701.1 GCA_000435395.1 Firmicutes bacterium CAG:94 | reverse complement strand
AAAGCTTCATGGCGGCCCACACCCCCTTCCGAGCCCACGGGCACCAAGGCTGCCACCTTCCCCGGCGCGCCCCGCCCGGCAAGGCACACCGCCGTGCCAAAGGCCCCTGATTCCACCAAGGCCCGGCACAGGGGGCGCTGGGAAAGGTGCTCCGCTTCCCCGTGGACAGAGGCCAGCAGCACCACCCCCGCCGCGGCCGCCCCCCGGACGGCCTCCAAGTCCCCCTGGGAGAGCTCGTCTAGGACGGCCACTTCCGGGGAGAGGGTGCGGATAGCCGCGTCCAGCCCGGCGGCCTTGGGGTAGCCCCGGAGCACGTCGGCGTTGGGGCCCAAGTCGTAGCCGCCCAGCTCGCCCCGCTCGTCCACCACCGCCACCCGGCGGCTGGGGCCGAACCGCCCCAAGGACAGGGAGCGGGCCACATCCCGGAGGAAGGTGGTCTTCCCGCTGGAGGGCGGCCCCACCACCAGCACGCCGCGCTCTAAGGGAACGCCTTCCAGAAAGAGCCTGTCCCCGCAGCCTGGCACCTGCCGGGGGATGCGGTACACCAAGGCGGTTATGTCCCGCAGGGAGCGCACCTGGCCGCCCTCTGTTACCGCGGTGCCGCACACGCCCACCCGGAGGTTCTCCCCCAGGCGCACATAGCCCTGGCGGAGCTCCTCCTCGTGGCGGAACACCGAGTGGCCGCAGGCTGCCAGGAACAGCTCCCGCAGCTGCTGGGGCGTGGTGACAATGCCCTCCTGAAAGGCGCGGGTGACGCCCTTCTTCCCCAGAAAGAGGGCGCCCTCCTTCCCGCTGAGGGACAGGGGCTGCCCGCTGGCGATGTGAATGTCAAAGGCCTGGTCCTTCACCCAGCCGGGCAAGGCCAGCAGCCGCTCCCGGTACAGGGGGATGTGCCGGGCCACTGTATCAAAACCAGAAGTATCCATGGTGGTTGCCTCCTTTGTCCAGGATGTTCATATCTATGGACAGGGCCCCGGAAATAGAACAGGCAGCAAAAAGGCGCGTCCCGCCAGAAGGTCCGGCAGGGCGCGCCAGACAGCAGAAAAGGCCGCCGCATAGGGCAGCCTTTCCCGGTGGGTGATATTTACGATTGCGCCAGGTACCGCAAAAAGGCCTGGAGGACTTCCCGGTCGGTGGCGTAGGTGACCAAGGCCAGCGCCTCTTGGGGCGGCTCCCAGCGGAGCTCTAAAACCTCCTCGGGCTGGGGGCGTGCGCTGTCCTTTTTCGCCTTGGCGGCAAAGTAGATGACGTCCTTCATCACGTTGGGCTTGGGGGAGTAGGTGACCATCTCCCGGAAGCCGGTGTCCAGCTCCACCTTGAGGCCTGTCTCCTCCTTGATTTCCCGCAGGGCGGTTTCCGGCTCGGTCTCCTTCTTCTCCACGTGGCCCTTGGGGAAGGCCCAGTGGCCGCCGTTCTTGTGCTTGATCATGAGGACTTCCACGCCGGTTTCCCCCTGCCGGTAGACCACGGCGCCGCAGGATTTTTCTTTTTTCACAGGGAACACTCCTTCCGCAACCTTAGTAAAGAAAGGGGCCTGCCCAGGCGTTGGCCCAGGCGGCCCCAAACTTTCCGGTGTTTATTTTACAGAGAAACGGTACTCCGTGGTGGTGCTAAAGGGCACGCCGGGCTGCAGGTACTGGAAGGGGAAGTTCTCGTGGTGGACAGAGTCCGGGTAGAACTGGGTTTCCAGGCACAGGGCGGTGTGGGGCTGCATGGGCTTGCCATCCTTGCCCACCAGGCCGTCGTCGGGCTTGTTGAAGGTGAACAGCTGCACGCCGGGCAGGTCGGACCAGACCTCCATCACGCGGCCGCTTTCGGGCTCGTAGGCCTCGGCATGCTTGCGGAAGCCCTCGCCCTCCACGCAGAAGTTGTGGTCAAAGCCGCCGTTGAGCTGGATGAGGTGGTCCTCGGCGAACATGTCGTCGCCCAGCTTCTTGGGGGAGGTGAAATCCAAGGGGCCGCCCACAATGGAGACAATCTCGCCAGTGGGGATGAGGTCATCGGACACAGCGGTGGAAGCCTTGGAATTGATGGTGAGGTAGGTGCCCAGCACGTCCTTCTGGGGGTCGCCGCTGAGGTTGAAGAAGGAGTGGTTGGTGGGGTTGAAGGGGGTCTCCTGGTCGCAGACAGCGTCGTAACGCAGGGCCAGGGTGTTGTCCTTCTTCAGGGTGTAGGTGACGGTCATCTGCAAGGTGCCGGGATAGCCCTCGTCGCCATCGGGGCTGGTGTGGGTAAAGGTGATGGAAGGCTCCTCCCCATCCTGGGCCTGGGCGTCCCACAGCACCTGGTGGTAGCCGCCAGGGCCGCCGTGCAAGGTGTTGTTGCCGTCGTTCTTGGCCAAGGTGTAGGTCTTGCCGTTGAGGGTGAACTCCGCGCCGCCAATGCGGTTGGCGTAGCGGCCCACGAAGGTGCCCTGGTAGTTGGCGCCAAAGTACTCCTCCAGAGTGCGGTGGCCCAGCACCACGTCGCCCAGCTTGCCGTCCTTATCGGGCACCAGCAGCTGGATGATGCGGCAGCCGTAGGGGGTGACGACCAAAGTCATCCCAGCGGCGTTCTTCAGGGTGTACAAAGCGGCCTCGCGGCCATCGGACAGGGTTCCAAAAACAGTTTTTTCCACAGACATGATAGTTTAAACCTCCTTACCAAGCAGCGCGGCGCCAATGATGCCAGCATCATTTCCAAGCTGGGCGCGGCAGACAACGGTCTTCTTACTGGTGTTCCTGGCGTACTGGTCCGCTTCCACATAGGCACGCACGGGGGCCAGCAGAGTTTCGCCCTCATTGGAGATGCCGCCGCCAATGCACAGGATGTCCGGCTGGAAGATGTTAATCATATCGATGATGCCCACGCTGAGGTATTTTACATACTCGTCTACAATTTCCTTGCCAACGGGGTCGCCCTGGCGCATGGCGTCAAAGGCGGTGCGGCCGTTAACCTTGTCCATATCGCCGCCCACAATGGTCCACAGGGCAGAATCCTTGGGAGCCTTCTCCATGTGCTCCTTGGTGGTCTTAATCAGGCCGGTGGCAGAGGCGTAGGTCTCCCAGCAGCCCAGACGGCCGCAGGTGCAGGGGCGGCCATCCACCACGATGACGGTGTGGCCCAGCTCCGCGCCGGCGAAGTTGCTGCCAGAGTAGATTTTGTGGTCGATGATAATGCCGCCGCCCACGCCGGTGCCCAACGTGATGGCCACGGCGTTATCGGCGCCCTTTAAAGCGCCGGCCATGTACTCGCCATAGGCCGCCGCGTTGGCGTCGTTCTCCATCAGGACCTTTTTGCCATCCAGCCGCTGGGAGAGCATCTGCTCCATGGGGGTGTTGGAAAAAGGCAGGTTGTTGGCAAACTCGATGATGCCGGTGGCCTTGTTGATGGTGCCGGGCGAGCCCAAGCCCACCCAGGGCACGTCGTCCAAGGTGAGGCCGGCGTTCGCCAGGGCCGCGCGGGCGGTTTCTGCCATGGCGTCGGCCACCTGCTCGGGGCTGTCCACCTTGGTTTTCGAGGTGGCCCGGGCGATGATTGCGTTGTTTTCGTCCACAACGCCAACGGCAATGTTGGTGCCGCCCAGGTCGATTCCGAGATAATACATAGTCCTTTGCTCCTTCAGCAAAAATTATGGGTACTCCCCAATCATTTTTAGTATACTATAAGGAGGGGACAAATGTAAATGACCCCCAGCAAAAATTCCTGTGTTTTTTTCACGGCCCGCCCCCTTGATTTTTCCTTCTGCCCATGGTAAT
>FR893700.1 GCA_000435395.1 Firmicutes bacterium CAG:94 | reverse complement strand
CAGTGGCCGGCAGAGCCGGCCACTCCGGGATTTTTGCAAGGGGTCAATTTTGCGATTTTTAGGGGTCGGTTTTGGGGCCTTGGCGTCAAACTGGGTGTCGTGAATGCCGGATTTTTCCAGTGTAGAGCCATTCTCTACGGTGTCAAGATAGGGGCTGTGACAGTTTCCTGCCTTCAGCAGGGCAAGCAGAGCGCTCGGCTGTGTGAGATTACCAACGGCTTAAATTTGTGAATGACAAGAAGTCACTGTGTCCTGTCAGAGATCCAATCCAGCAGTTTGCGGGAAAATTCTTGGGGATGATTCAGGCTGAAGTCCCCATGGTAATAGCCGGGCATCTCCTCAAGCACTGACCCCGGGATTGTCTCTCTCAGCAGTTTTGCGGATTTTTTCATGATTCCCCGTTCCTTCCCACCTACCAGGATTAGCGTCTTGGCGCAGCAATGGGAGAGGGAGTCTTTGACCGTATACGCAGCGTTGGCCTTCAAAAATGCAATCATGTCATCCTTTTTAATCTGGGAGCTGTCGCGAAAGTAATCTTCGAACAGGGAATCCCTTATGTGCAGCGCTTTGCATTGAAGCTTTGCGTACCAGCGCTTTTTCACAAGGGGATAGAACAGGGAAAAGACAGGCTTAACCAACATGGCCGTAGCATTTGTGGGCAGTGCCAGTGTGCTTTCTATCATGGCAAATTCGCAGATGTTATTTCGTTGGGACAGCATTTCCACAAGCACTTGGCCGCCTAGAGAGAGGCCAGCAATTAAAAACACCTGCCCCTGGAATCTGGAGTCGATATAGCGGATAATCCTGGCGGCATTTTCCTCGATAGAAGTGAATTTTTGATCACTGCCATGGTGTCCGTCTAGGATTGGAATCAAAATATGGAAGCGGCCTTGTAATATCTCGGCTTCGTCCCTGAAATTCCAAGTAGAAAGTCCACCGCCGTGTAGGAAAATAACTGTTTTAGCCCCTGGGTTTCCACATTGAACAAAATGCATAAACGGTATCCTCCTGGGGTTGTCGGGGATAAAAGTCGAGGAAATTATAGCACGTTTTTTGAAGCAAGGGAATGAACAATAGAACGGAAATCAAAGAGGGCTATGTGAAAAAAGACACCTCTCGTCTACATGGCATCACAGACGGTTTCAACTTGTAACCAC
>FR893699.1:404-3297 GCA_000435395.1 Firmicutes bacterium CAG:94 | reverse complement strand
AGGCCGTTTGTTGCACAAAATAATAATAAAAAGAAAAAGAGAGCTAACTGACTAATCAAAATCAGTTAGCTCTCTTTTTATGAATAATGAAAAAGTGTTGCCAAATCGTTGCCACAGAGGGCTTTAAACCTTCAAAAAGCTAGTTATATCAGGCTTTTCCGGGCCTCTGAAATCATTCCCACTCTATTGTAGCCGGCGGCTTACTGGTAATATCATACACCACGCGGTTGACGCCCTCCACCTCGTTGATGATACGGTTGGAGGTGCGGCCCAGCAGGTCATAGGGCAGGTGGGCCCAGTCGGCTGTCATGAAGTCGGTAGTGGTCACGGCGCGCAGGGCCACGGTGACCCCATAGGTGCGGCCGTCGCCCATAACGCCCACGCTGCGGTTGGCTGTGAGCACGGCAAAGTATTGGTTCACGCTGCGCTCCAGGCCGGCGTTGGCCACCTCCTCCCGGAAGATGGCGTCGGCATCCTGCAAGAGCTTCACCTTCTCCGGAGTGACTTCGCCCATGATGCGCACCGCCAGGCCCGGGCCCGGGAAGGGCTGGCGCCACACCAGCTCCGAGGGGATGCCCAGCTCCAGCCCCACGCGGCGCACCTCGTCTTTGAACAGGTCCCGCAGGGGCTCTACCAGGCCCTCAAAGCCGATGTCCTCGGGCAGGCCGCCCACGTTGTGGTGGCTCTTGATGACGGCCGCCTGGCCGGTGCCGCTCTCCACCACATCGGGGTAGATGGTGCCCTGGCACAGGAAGTCCATCTTGCCCAGCTTTTCGCTCTCCGCCTCGAAGACGCGGACGAACTCCTCGCCGATAATCTTCCGCTTGCGCTCCGGGTCGGTGACGCCCGAGAGCTTGGAGAAGAACCGGTCCGCTGCGTTGACGCGGATGATGTTCATGTCAAACTCTTTTTTGAACACCTGCTCCACCATGTCGCCCTCGTCCTTGCGCAGCAGGCCGTGGTCCACGAAGATGCAGGTCAGGTTCTTGCCGATGGCCTTGTGCACCAGCATGGCCGCCACAGAGGAATCCACGCCGCCGGACAGGCCGCAGAGGACCTTCTTATCCCCCACCCGCTCCCGGATGGCGGCGATGGTCTCCTGGGCAAAGGACTTCATCTCCCAGTCGCCGGCGCAGCCGCAGATGTTGTACAGGAAGTTGCGGAACATCTCACTGCCCTGCTGGGTGTGCTCCACCTCGGGGTGGAACTGGGTGGCGTAGAGCTTGCGCTCCACGTTCTCCATGGCCGCGGCGGGGCAATGGGCGCTCCAGGCGGAGGCGGTAAAGCCCTCGGGCAGCTGGGAGATATAGTCGTTGTGGCTCATCCAGCAGACGCTCTCCCCCACGTTCTGGAACAGGGGGGAATCGCTTTTGAACTGGGTCATGGTCTTGCCGAACTCCGGCACCTCGCTGGAGGACACCGTGCCGCCCAGCAGGTAGGCCATCACCTGGGCGCCGTAGCAGATGCCCAGCACGGGGATGCCCAGTTCAAAGACCTCTTTGGAGCACAGGGGGGCGTCCTGGGCGTAGACGCTGTTGGGGCCGCCGGTGAAGAGGATGCCCTTGCAGTCCCGCAGCTCCTCCGGGTTGGTTTTGTAGCTTTTAATCTCGCAGTAGACCCCCAGGTCACGGACCCGGCGGGCGATGAGCTGGGCGTACTGGCCGCCAAAGTCCAGCACCACTACCCGCTCGTGGGCGTTGTTTGCCATGTGTCATCCCATCCTTTTTCCCAGTCTTATTGTAGAGCTATTGTAGCATACTCCCTCTCTTTTCGCAAGCCCAGGGCCGCGGTTCACGGCTGGCGGGAGAGGGGGATGCGGGTGAAATATTCCTCGCCGCTCTCATGGTCCACCCGAGCGCCGTTGCGCAACTGGACTTTGAGGGAGGCGGGGTTATCCTTGCGGACAGAAAGGTAGATTTCGTCCTCTGGGACAATCTTCCGGGCCTCATCCAAAGCCAGGGACAACGCCGCTGTGGCGTAGCCCCGGCCACGGTACTCCTTGCGGATGCCGTAGCCAATGTGGCCCGCTCCCTGGCGCAGGGCGTGGTTTAGGCGGTGGCGCAGCTTGACAATCCCCACGTACCCCTCTGAATCGTCCACCAGCACATAGACGGTATCGGGAACATGGCCTTCCGGCAAATCAAGGCCCTGGGAATTTCTTTTGCGCAACTGAACAAATTCGGAAAACGCCTGCCGGCTCAGCCCATAGGCGCCGTTGACAAAGCCGTTCTCGTTGGGGGCGAAACTCTTCTGCAGGTCGTAGGCCCGCTCCTCGTCCGCCTCCCACAGGGGAATCAATCGCATTGGAACCTTCCTTTCCCACTTGAAAATTGCATCCGGTATACCACAGCCCGCCCCAAAAGGGAAGGCCGCCAAACGCAAAAAGACCGCCCATATGGACGGCCTTTCTTTTTTGTTTGTTTATTCCACGGTGACAGACTTGGCCAGATTCCTGGGCTTGTCGATGTCGCAGCCCTTCATACTGGCCACGTAATAGGCGAACAGCTGCAGGGGCAGAATGCTCAAAGACGGCAGCATAAAGTCGGTGATGTCCGGCACGCAGAACTGGTAGTCCGTCTCCTGCTTCAGAGCCTCTTCCTTGCCCCGCACAGTGATGCCCAGCACCACGGCGCCCCGGGCCTTTACCTCCCGGACGTTGCTCATCATCTTGTCGAACAGCTTTTCATAGGTGGCGATGGCGATGACCAAGGTCCCGTCCTCCAGCAGGGAGATGGGGCCGTGCTTCAGCTCCCCGGCAGTGTAGGCCTCGGAGTGGATATAGCTGATCTCCTTCAGCTTCAAGCTGGCCTCCAAGCTGGCGGCGTAGTCCACATTCCGGCCGATGAAGTACATGTCGTGGGCGTTGAAGTACCGGGAGGCGAAGTACTGGGTG
>FR893699.1:0-381 GCA_000435395.1 Firmicutes bacterium CAG:94 | reverse complement strand
TGGATGGTCTCCTTATCCGCCAGGGCAGCTTCCGCCAAGTCCGGGAGGCGCTGCAAATCCGCCATATACCGGGCCATGTCGGACTCCGGCACGGTGCCCAGCTGGTCGGCCATGTACAGGGCAATCATATAGATGACGGCCAGCTGGGTGCTGTAGGCCTTGGTGGAGGCCACGGCAATTTCCGGTCCGGCCCAGGTGTACAGCACGTCGTCCGACTCGTTGGCGATGGTGCTGCCCACCACGTTGACAATGGAGAGGATCCGGCAGCCTTTGCCCTTGGCCATGCGCAGGGCGGCCAAGGTATCCGCTGTCTCGCCGGACTGGCTGATGATAATCACCAGGGTCTTGTCGTCCAAAATGGGGTCGCGGTAGCGGAACTCG
>FR893698.1 GCA_000435395.1 Firmicutes bacterium CAG:94 | reverse complement strand
AGCTTTCGCTGGACTTTTTCGACAGGCTGAGAGCGACACATTTTTTGTGTCGCTCTTTTTATAATAAACTGAGAATCAATAAGCATTTATAGAAAATCAAGAGGACTCATGGCTTTTGGGAAGGTATATTCTTTGGCGTAATCACAGTAATTACTGCCCTACCAATAAGTACAACAACTCCCAATGCTTTTTACACTCATTTTTGAAACGTAACCTACCGAAACATTCGACACAGTTTTCTTTGTTTCTGGGTTAATCAGGTCTGCCATTAACGAACAATCTTTTTTCGTCATCAGATTTTATGCACCACTGGTAATCTTAGCCTTTTGCTCATCTGTCAAAATTACCTGATACGCTTCCCCAGGAATAGCAGCTTTCACAACCGTCACGAAAGAAGGAGTAGCTCTTAACATTTCTGGAATCCGGTTAAACAGCTGTTTTGCTTTGTCAACCAACGACATTGCTACTTTGGGGATTTCTTTGATACAATTAAGAACACTTTCCGAAAATCCTACCATCTTTGACTTATTCTGCTCCTCCAAAGGTACTTGTATCATTCCGTACCGGCAAGTCGGCAAGCACGCAAAATAGGTCTAATGTGCTGTGATTGGCACTGCTCAACGTGTTCCGCAGGGTATCTACGTTTAGCGAAAAACCATAAGTTTCGTTGAGTGTTTTGCACAGCCCCCGCACGGTGCCTCCCAGCTTTTGAAACTTCGAGTATTCCCTACTCAAACGGTTTTTGATTGCCATGGGTATGCCTGTGTTTTTTCTGAATTGGTGATCGTACAGCTCACTCCCACTTCCTACTAAGGGAAGCCTGATTTTAACTTTAGTGTAGTAAAAAATCCACCGGACCGCTAGAAAAATCCGGGAAAACACCTCTTCTTTTAGGCAGGGAAACCTTGTGCCGTTGGCAGACAAGGACCCTGCCTTTTTGTACAATATAATTCAAAAGCCCCTTTATCATCTGCCCAGCGGCAGCAAAGAAAAAAACCGCTGCTGAGCAGGCTGAATTTCCATGGTTATTTCCATATAGAGATGAAAAGGCCCCTCTCACGGCGGTAAGGAGAACCGCCATGGGAGGAGCCTATTTCTTTGTTCGCTGCCGTGGGCCACCTGCCTGGATTTGAAAATCCACCATTTTCAAATTCCAGGAGGTTGCAGTCATGAGCAAGCAAAAAGAGAATCAAAATCAGTTCACCATCTATGTCCAGGGGGAGGCTGTGCCTGTCAGTGAAGAAGTCTACCGGGTCTACCACCACTACGAGCGAAAAGAGGAGTACTTCTCCTACGACCGGAAACGAGGAAAATTTCAGCAGGACACAGGTACTTTCCTGCCCTCCAAGGAGGATTCCTACGACCGCCTACTGGAGCAGGACCATCAATTCGCCAGCTCAGATGTTTCCCCGGAGGATCAGGCAGTTTCTAAAATTTGGATGGATTCTTTGGCCCGGTGCTTGACCCAGGAGGAACGGAAGCTTCTCGATAAGCTCTACTTCCAGGATAAAACAGAACGGCAAGTCAGTAAAGAGCTAGGCATCTCCAAATCGGCCCTTCATAGGCGAAAAGAGCGGCTGCTTAAGAAAATGAAACAATATTTGGATAATAAGGGAAATTAGATAGCATGGATTTGGATCTCTACAAAAAAGTAAAAAGATCACGTTCTTCCCTTTTATTGATTTCCGCCTTTCAGCAGCCGTTTGAAGGTCGTGGGGTAATCACTGGCGCCGTGGGCAATGTGATAGACAAATACTGTTTCCCCTATCAGCCGGTAAACACAGAGATACTTCCCGGCGATGACCAACCGGTATCCGTTGCTACGCAGCTCTTTATCCCGGGGGATATGGCCGGACAGCGGAAACATCTCCAGCCGGGAAAG
>FR893697.1 GCA_000435395.1 Firmicutes bacterium CAG:94 | reverse complement strand
GTGCACGCCCACCGGGTCCAGGTTCTCCATGGAGCACACGGTGATGGTGTTGCCCTTGCTGTCGCGCATCACCTCAAACTCGATTTCCTTCCACCCGGCGATGGACTTCTCCACCAAGATCTGGGTGATGGGAGAAAGGGCCAGGCCGTTGGCGGCCACTTCCCGCAGCTCCTCCTGGTTGTTCACAATGCCGCCGCCGGAGCCGCCCAGGGTAAAGGCGGGCCGGATGATGACAGGGTAGCCAATCTCCAGGGCGAAGGCCTCGGCGTCCTCCACGGTGGTGACCACCTTGGAGGGGATGCAGGGCTGGCCGATCTTCTCCATGGTGTCCTTGAACATCTGGCGGTCCTCGGCCTTGTCGATGGTCTCGGGGGAGGCGCCCAGCAGCCGCACGTTATGGCTCTCCAAGAAGCCCTCCTTGGCCAGCTGCATGGAGAGGGTCAAACCCGTCTGGCCGCCAAAGCCGGAGAGGATGCTGTCGGGCTTTTCCTTCTCGATGATGCGCTTGATGGTGGTCAGGTTCAGGGGCTCGATATAGATTTTATCCGCCATGGCCTTGTCGGTCATAATGGTGGCGGGGTTGGAGTTGACCAGCACGATCTCGATGCCATCCTCCCGCAGGGCGCGGCAGGCCTGGGTGCCGGCGTAGTCGAATTCCGCGGCCTGGCCGATGACAATGGGGCCAGAGCCGATAACCAGTACCTTTTTAATATCCTTATTCAGCGGCATTTTATTCCCCCTCCTTCATCATAGCGAAAAACTCATCGAACAGGGCCTGGGTATCCAGGGGACCGCCGCAGGCTTCGGGGTGGAACTGCACGGAAAAGGCAGGGCAGTCCAGATAGCGGATGCCCTCGCAGGTGTTGTCGTTGACGTTGACGAACAGCTCCCGGGCCACGGGGCTGTCGATGCTGGAGGACACCACCGCGTAGCCGTGGTTCTGGCTGGAGATGTACACCCGGCCGGTCTCCAGGTTCTTGACAGGCTGGTTGGCGCCCCGGTGGCCGTACTTCAGCTTCTCGGTCCGGAAGCCGTGGGCCAAGGCCAGCAGCTGGTGGCCCAGGCAGATGCCGAACAGCGGGATGCCCAGCTTGCAGATTTCCCGCAAGTTGGCGATGATCTCCACGTTCTCCGCGGGGTCGCCGGGGCCGTTACTCAGCATGATGCCGTCCACGCCCAGGGCCTGGATTTCCGCGGCGGTGGTGGTGCAGGGGCACACGGTGACTTCCGCGCCCCGCTTTACCAGCTCCCGGTAGATGTTGCGCTTTAGGCCAAAGTCCAGCAGGGCGATTTTCTTCTTCACCTCGCCCTCGGGGCGGACCACATAGCGCTCCTTGGTGGAGGAGGCCTTCACCGCGCCGGTGACGCGGTAGGCCTTCAGGGCCTCAAAGTCCACGGCGGCGGGGTCGTCGGTGATGACGCCGTTCATCACGCCGGTCTCCCGGATGATTTTCGTCAGCGTGCGCGTATCGATGCCGGAAAGGCCAATGACGCCCTTTTCTTTAAAAAAGGTGTCAAGGCTGCCCTGGGAACGGAAGTTGGAGGGAGCTTGGCACCATTGCTTGACAATATAGGCACAGGGACCGATGGCATCGCTTTCAAAGTCGGCGGGAATAACGCCGTAATTGCCAATAAGGGGGAAGGTCTGCACCACCATCTGCCCCCAATAGCTGCGGTCTGTTAACGTTTCCAAATAGCCGGTCATGCCTGTGGTGAATACCACTTCCGCGGTCATCTCGCCCTGGGCGCCAAAACGCTCGCCACGAAAAACCTTGCCGTTTTCCAGCACAAGATACCCTGTTTTCCCCATACGCTCAACCCTTTCTCTTGGTTTTAGACACTGCGTCGCCTCAGCCCGCTCCCCTTTCCCCAGGGGGAGCAGGCCAAGGCGCTCCGGTTTCTCTCTTGTTATCAATAGTATATCATACCCGATAGGGAGAAAACAAGCAAGAAGATTTTTCAATTCTCCACTTTACACAAAGCCCCTCCCCTTGTGGGAAGGTTCTTCCCCCTTTTCTCCAAGAGGCCGCCGCTCCCCGGGGGGGCGGGCTCATCCGGGACTGATGCAGCGGCGCGCAGCATTTCCTGCATTTTCTAGAAAAAGCGCCTGGCCTTTCCAGCTTTTGGAAAACGCCAGACGCCCTTGTCTGTTCTTGGATTAGAGTATACTATGCCCCGGCGGGAAAGTCAAGGCGGTTTTGCATGGCGCGTCCGCTTTTCCTGCATAAGCCCCAAGGGATTCCGGGATTTTCCATAAAATCCCACGGGGTTGCGCGGCAGGCTTCTGTTCACCCTGGAGAAAGGGCGGCGTTGGGGAAAAACCTATTGACAAATGCGGCGCGCCGGGTATAGAATACGGGTAGACCAGCAAAGGCGCTGAAGGGAGTCCCCTCAGCGCCTTTCGTGTTACAGGGTGCCCCAAAGGCAAATACGAAAGGCGGCGCCTAATTTCTCGGAAAGTGTGGTTATGGTTATGAGTTGTCCGGAAACCCGCAAAAGTGTCCCCGAGCTCTTTGGCAGCTCGGTGTTTAACGATGACGTCATGCAGGAACGGCTGCCCAAAGACGTGTACAAGTCCCTGCGGAAAACCATCGACGAGGGCAAGGACCTGGATTTGAACGTGGCCAACGCGGTGGCCAACGCCATGAAGGACTGGGCCGTGGAAAAGGGCGCCACCCACTACACCCATTGGTTCCAGCCTTTAAACGGGATCACCGCCGAAAAGCACGACAGCTTTATCTCTCCCACCAGCGACGGCCGGGTCATCATGCAGTTTTCCGGCAAAGAGCTGGTAAGGGGCGAGCCGGACGCCTCCTCCTTCCCCTCCGGCGGCCTGCGCGCCACCTTCGAGGCCAGGGGCTACACCGCCTGGGACCCCACCAGCTACGCCTTTGTCAAGGGCGACTCCCTCTACATCCCCACGGCGTTCTGCTCTTACAGCGGCGAAACTTTGGACAAAAAGACCCCGCTGCTGCGTTCTATGGAGGATTTAAGCGCCCAGGCGCTGCGCATCCTGCGGCTGTTTGGCGACCAGAAGTCCAAGCGGGTGGTGACCACCGTGGGGCCCGAGCAGGAGTACTTCCTGGTGGATAAGGAGCTCTATGACCAGCGCCCCGACCTGCGCTTTACCGGCCGCACGCTGTTTGGGGCCAAGGCGCCCAAGGGCCAGGAGCTGGAGGACCACTACTTTGGCGCCATCAAGCCCCGGGTTGCCGCCTTTATGAAGGATTTGGACGAGGAGCTGTGGAAGCTGGGCATTTTGGCCAAGACAAAGCACAACGAGGTGGCCCCTGCCCAGCACGAGCTGGCGCCCATCTTCACCACCACCAACGTGGCCACCGACCACAACCAGCTGACCATGGAAACCATGAAGAACGTGGCCGCCAAGCACGGCCTGGTGTGCCTGCTGAACGAAAAGCCCTTTGAGGGCGTTAACGGCAGCGGCAAACACAACAACTGGTCCCTCTCCACCGACACGGGCAAGAACCTGCTGGACCCCGGCAAGAAGCCGCAGGAAAACACCCAGTTCCTGCTGTTTTTGGCGGCTATCATCAAGGGCGTGGATGAGTACCAGGATCTGCTGCGCATCTCCGTGGCCAGCGCCGGCAACGACCACCGCCTGGGCGCCAACGAGGCCCCGCCGGCCATTGTCTCCATGTTCCTGGGGGATGAGCTGGAGGGCATATTGGAGGCCATCGAAAAGGATGAGCCCTACACCGGCATAGAGGCAAAGCAGCTGCAAACCGGCGTCCACGTGCTGCCCGACCTGGCCATGGACACCACCGACCGCAACCGCACCTCCCCCTTCGCCTTTACGGGCAACAAGTTTGAGTTCCGCATGCTGGGCTCCGCCATTTCCATCTCCTGCCCCAACATCATGCTGAACACCATCGCCGCCGAGGAGCTGCGCCAGTTCGCCGACGAGCTGGAGGGCACCGCCGACCTGGAAGGGGACGTGCGCAAGATTGTGCGCCGGGTGATGCAGCAGCACAAGCGGATCATCTTCAACGGCGACGGCTATTCCGAAGCCTGGACCGAAGAGGCCAAGCGCCGCGGCCTGCTGAACCTGCCCACCACCGTGGACGCCTTGCCCCGCTACCTGGACCAGAAGAACGTGGAGCTGTTCACCAGCCACAAGATCTACACCGAGGCCGAGATGGAGGCCCGCTATGAGACCATCATCGAGGAGTACTCCAAGACGCTGAACATCGAGGCCCTGACCATGAGCGAAATGGTGCGGCGGGACATTCTCCCGGCAGTAAGCGGCTACGTCGCCAGCCTGGCGGAGGCGGTTGCCTCCAAGCGGGCTGCGGTGGCGGGCCTGCCCTGCGCGGCGGAAACCAGCCTCATCCAGAAGCTGTCCTCCCTGCTGGACAGCGCCTACGAAAAGGTGGAGGCCCTGGACACTTTGGTTGCCGACGGGAAAGCCGAAAGCCACAACGCCCTGACCGCGGCCACCTATTACAAGGACGTCATCATCCCCGCTATGAGCGAGCTGCGGGCTGTGGTGGACCAGATGGAAGTGGACACTTCCGCTGACTACTGGCCCTATCCCAGCTACGGCGACCTGATGTTCCGGGTGTAAGGGCCCCTTAAACAAAAGTGCAACAGCACAAAGGCGTGCGGTGAGGTTTTCACCCACGCCTTTTTTGCTGCCTTCCCCATCGCGTACAAGTCACACATTTTCCCATACCCAAAGGGCCGCCCCGGCAGCAATCGCCGGGACGGCCCTTCCTTTTCTTATGGCTTTGGCGGCGCCGCAGGCAGCTCCGGCTTGCCCACGTACTGCATGTGGGGGAACACAAAGTCCAGGTAGGAGTCTGGGAAATACTCGTCGAAGAACGCCTGCACCACGTTGGTGGCGGGGATGTTATTCACCCGCTCGCTGCGGCGGTACACCGCCCCGGCGGACAGCAGCACGTCAATGGCCATCAAAACGGTGAACACCACCGTGAGGGGGCGGCCCACCTTTTTGGGGATTTTCTGGATGGTGCGGGACATGGCCGGGTACAAATCCTTCACCCACACCATGCCCAAGATGCCCCAGAAGAAGGAGTACATCAAGTTGGTGCGGCCCCCGATGTTCAAGGGGGAGTCGCTGTACTCCCACGAGACGGTGCCGAACACCGCCTGCTGCACAAAGCTGCACAGGTATTCAAAGGCGCCGCCAATGAACATGCTCGCCAGGAAAATCATGATGTCCTTCTGGTTGTACATGCGCCACAGCAGCAAGGTGATGGCCACCGCCCCCAGGCCGTACACTGGGATGAAGGGGCCAAACACCAGGCCCACCCGCACCTGGAACTCATGGGTGCGCACCAGGGCATAAAGCGTCTCCAGCACAAAGCCTACCACGTTGCCCACCATGAAAATCCAAAACAGCTTGGAGTAGCACAGCCCAAAGGCAAAGGGCCGCTCCTCCCCGGGGACCAGGCGCGTCTCGTAGGCGGCCCGGGCGTCCTCGTTGCGCTTGCGCAGCGCCTCCCAAGAGCGGCGGCGCAGCACGTCCATGTTCTGGCGCAGCTCTTCCAGCTGCTCGTTGTACTTTAAAATCCGCAAATCGGGGAAGGCGTTCTGCAGGCGGCGGCGCAGCCAGTTGTTGCGGATGTTCTCCTCGTACTTCACCTTCAGCCGGGCTGCCTCGCGCTGCCAGTCCTTTTGCAAAGCGCGCTTGCCCGCCAGGCCCATGGTGAGCAGCACCTGCTTGCCCTCCTGCTGCTTGTCGTGCAGGGCCACAGCGCCCTGGAACAAGTCTTCGCCCAGCTTGTTGGAGCCCTGGCGCAGCTTGCTGGTGACGTACTCCAGGTTTTTCAGCTTGCGGTTTAAGCCAATCAGGCCGATGGCTGTCACCAGGAAATCCGCCACGAACAGGCTGCCCAGCACCACCAGCAGCACCCAGCCCACCTGCCGGGGAATCTGGCCGAAAAGCCGGTGGGCCAGAGGCATCACATAGCGGACAATCAAAGCGCCGGCCAGGCCCCACACCACGCTGAACTTTAGGCAGATGTACCCATGGAGGTTGTGGGGGGTGTCGGAGTAGTCCCACCACTTTTGGTGGAAGAGTTTCTCCAGCAAAAAGCCCGCCGCGTACTCCAGGACAGAACCCAGCAGCATGGCGCCCACCAGCTGCACCGGCAAGCTGCTGCCAAAGGGCCGCAGGAAAA
Source organism: Firmicutes bacterium CAG:94 (assembly GCA_000435395.1). GTDB lineage: Bacteria > Bacillota > Clostridia > Oscillospirales > Acutalibacteraceae > Acutalibacter > Acutalibacter ornithocaccae. The sequence continues at coordinate 413 of FR893697.1, read as the reverse complement.
AGTCGATGGCCACCACGCCCGAGCCGTAAATGGGGCACAGGGGGCCGTTTAAAAAGCCGCGGTTGACAAACCGCCGCTCCCGCACGGCGGCAAAGACCACCTCGCTGCACCAGCCCAAAAACGAAAACAGAAAGAAACACCACAGATAGGTATAGGCCAACTCCCATTCTCCTTTTCTTACAAGAATGCCCTGCCAAGAGCGGCGGGGTTTTTGTCATTCTAGCAGATTTCCCACCGTTTGTAAAGACGGGCACCTATAGGTACGCGCCTCTGCTCCCAGGCAGAACCGGGAGAAGGGGCGCGCTGTCTTTTTTTAGGATAGAGAGGCAAACACCTGGGGAAGCGCCTGGGGCAGGTCCGTGGGGAGCATGGCCCGCTGGGTGTCCCGCTGGGCGCACACGTCCCCCGCCAAG
>FR893696.1 GCA_000435395.1 Firmicutes bacterium CAG:94 | reverse complement strand
AGGTGATACCCACAGCCTCAAAATGCGGTGTGGCCGGCAGATTTTTCGCAACCGTGTTTGCTCCAATTCCACCGCCCACAGGCCGGGAAAATCTACTGGATTTTCCCGGCCTTAGCCATCACCAAATCTGCGGATTTTTCGATGGGGACGGGGGATGCAGAAGATGCGCTGCTGGCCAATTCACCTTGTCCGCCAGCCACAGGAGCGTGTCACGCTCCTGTCCATGCCAGCAGGGAGAAAATTGACTTTGATGCTAATTTCATTTGCGGGATTAGTACGAAAGTAAAGCCCTGTTACCAGAGAAAATCTGGGAACACGCCGCGCCGGTCCAGGTACGCCTGCCTGGCCTGTTCCCGTTCTTCCGGGCTGGGCGCAGTTTTATATTTGGCATACATCTCGTGCCGCACCAAAGCGTCCAGCTTTTGCTCCAATCCCTGCCGGATTTCATCCTCGTATTCGTCATCATAGCCGAGGTGATACTCCACCAGCGCCACGAACAAGTCATAGGGAATCTGCACATTCTTCATTCGCTTCCGTTCCTCTCCGCGACGGCTGCGACGATAGTGACGGTTGTTTGGGTGGTAGCATTTTCACCGTTGCAACCGTCGCTACCGTCGCGCCCATCATCAACCACCTCAAAAAACGGGGCCTCCACCAGCATATAGGTGAGTTTCACCTGCCGTCCGGCGTGCCGCGCTTTGTTCTCATAGCCCACATGATATTCCTCCAGCAGCCTGCCGGATTTGACATTCAGATACTTGGTCAGCGCATTTGCAGCCATACCCACCTGTACCGCTGCGGCCAGCTCTGAGGGAGAGCCTGTCCACTCCTGCTGATTGGCATTGACCAGCCGGGCCACCGCTTCCAACACAGGGTCCGGCGGTTCCTTATGAGGTTCTGTTTCCATGCGCTCCAAATTCCAAATCTGTGTATCTGGGTCCTTTTTCAAGTAGAGGATTTGATCCTGCTGGTCACGCCCCACCACATCAATGGTAGCCTCCAACGCGGTTCGCTTTTTCTTCTGCATCAGTAGCGAGCCGTCGGCGCAACCCAGCAGGCCCGTGGTGCCGGAAATCATCTCGAAAGCGTCACCGGCGGGTTGCTTTCGGGTGTGGTGGACGGTCAGCACGCAGATACAGTGTTTGTCTGCAAACTGCTTGAGCTTACCAACGATTTCGTAGTCGCTGGCGTAGCTGTACGCCTCGCCGCCGACTTCCCGGATTTTTTGCATGGTGTCAATAATGATGAGTTTGGTGCCCGGGTGTTCCCGCATGAAATTCTCCAACTGCTCGTCCAGACCGTTCCCGATTTTCCCGGCAGCGGTGGCAAAGTGCAGGTTCGGGGTATCGTTCACGCCATACATCATAAACATCCGGTTCTGGATGCGCTGGAAGTCATCCTCCAACGCAAGGTAGAGGACAGTTCCCTGGTGGACTTTGCAGCCCCACAAATCCTGCCCGGTGCTGACATGGTAGGCGATCTGCGCCACCAGAAACGACTTGCCGATCTTGGGCGCACCTGCAAGAATGTACGCCCCTGAATGGAGCAAATTTTCAATAATGGGCGGGCGGCTTTTGTAGGAGGTCTGAAACAGCTCGGTCATGGTGAGCGTGTGCAAGTATCGCGGGTCGGCCATGCGCTGCATCTTACGGTACATTTCCTCCAAATTTTCCATTTCCCCGTTGCCTTTTGCCTCCGAAGCGGGTATACTGTTGTCAGAATCTTTTTGAATGGACTGCCCGGCATCTGCGCTAACAGATGAGACTTGGGCAGTCATTTTCTTTTTATCATCGGCCATAGGCAAAGTCCTCCTGCATTCCACTCATAATGGTAGCGATCATCTGGATGGTGTCCAGCAGCTCATCGTTCACCCCCTGCCCGCCTTCAATCCGGCGCAGCTCGTCCAGCACAGCGGCCAGCTGGTCCCGCAGTGCTTTATAGACCCTGGGGTTGCCCTGCACCACCACATCCCGGCAGAGCAGCCGCCGGATGATATAATCCTGTTTGGTCAGGCCGGTAAGCTTCACTGCCGTTTCGATCTGGGCGTCCTCCTCCGGAGAGACCCGGAAAGCCACGGTCTTGTTCCTCCAACGGTTGTGCTTGTCCAAATTCTTTGCTGACATTTTTAATTGCCCCTTTCCATGTTCAATTTATCCGCCATCTCCGCC
>FR893695.1:254-1054 GCA_000435395.1 Firmicutes bacterium CAG:94 | reverse complement strand
CAGCCTCTTTTACTTTTTCCGGGGATAGAAGGGCCCCATTACGTCCCAGGGGGTGAGCATGCCCAGCAGGGGCTCGCCCACCTTGCCGTGCTCGGTGATGAAAATCACGGAGACGCGCTGGTTTTTCCCCCGCACCCGCTCAAAAATCCGCCGCACGGAGATGTAGGTGGCGTTCTTGGGCACAAACTCATAGTTTTCCATGTGCGCGGAAAAGCCGATATGCCCCGCCAAATCCGCCACAGTGGTGTCCGGCTGGATGCCCTTGCCGCCGCTGCGCAGGATGTACTGGAACACGGTGCCCACGCTGAACACCCCGCGGAACTCCCCCTGCTCCATGACGGGGATGTGGGAGTAGCCGTTTTTCTCCATGACCTCCATCAGCCGCAGCACCCGTTGGTGCATGTGGGCCCGCATCACCTGGTCGCCTTTGGTGGCGAACTCCATGGCCAGGGGCGGGCGGCGGGCAAAGTCCAGCACCTCCCCCATGGCCTCCACCACCGGGGCGGAGGGCTCCACCACAGGCTCCCCCTCCAGGTTGGCGCTGTGGGTGAGCAGGTTGCGTATCTCCCGGCAGATTTCCAGCTTATCCCGCACCGGGGCGCTTTCATCGTCCTTGATAAACTCGAACACCACGCTGGAATAGTGCCGCCGGGCGTTGCGGTATTTGATTTCCAGCACGTCCTCCAGCTGCTTGTACAGGTCTAAAAACTCATCGATGCGGCTTTGCCGCGCTTCCCATTCCACAGGCCTTCGCCCCTTTCATTCCCGTTGTGACGCCTCCCACTCCTGCCGCAGCAGCG
>FR893695.1:0-241 GCA_000435395.1 Firmicutes bacterium CAG:94 | reverse complement strand
CCCCTGCCGCAGCAGCGAGAAGGGGACGTCGTCGTGCACCTGGCCCCCTGGGCACCGCACCGCCCGGCGCAGCAGCCCCTCCCGGGTAAAGCCCAGCTTTTCCAGCACCCGCTGGGAGGCTTTGTTCTCCCGGAACACCCGGGCCGAAAGCACCGGCGCCCCCAGCGTTTGGAAGGCGTAGGGCACCACGGCCCCCAGGGCCTCGGTCATCAAGCCTTGGCCGGCGAACGCCTCCCCCACA
>FR893694.1 GCA_000435395.1 Firmicutes bacterium CAG:94 | reverse complement strand
GAGGCTGTTCCCCTTGGGGCGGCGGATGTCCTTTTGGAACTTGATTTTTCCAATGGGGCGCCCTGTCTCCTTTAAAACGATGGCGTAGCAGCCGCTGTCCCACAGGGCCCGGCGGAAAAAGGCCTGCTCCTCCTCAAAGGTGGTGGCGGGCCGGGCGCCGGAGTCCAGCATCACCGCGGGGTCGGCGGCAAAGGCGAGGAAGTCCTCCAAATCCGATTCACGCCAATGGCGCAGCACCAACCGGGGCGTCTCCATCTCCCCCAGCAGCCGTCGCAGGAGGTTCACCGCTTGTCACTCCCCCTGAAATACTGGTAGTACTGGCACTGAATCATGCCGTTGTAGAGCTTGCGGCGCTTGTCCGCCCTGCGGCCGAACAGGGACTCGAACTCCGGGTCTGGGCTGATGACACCGAAGCTCCACCCCCGCCGGGGCCGGAACACCTGCCCCAGGGCCCGGTACAGCTCCTGGGCCTGGCGCACATCCAGCAGGCGCTCTCCATAGGGCGGGTTGCACACCACGCAGCCATAGGGGCCCTCTTGGGTGAAGTCCCGCACGTCCCGGACGCTGGCGGTGATACAGTCCCCCACCCCGGCCTTTTGGGCGTTGGCCAAGGTGAGCTCCACGGCGGCGGGGTCCACGTCGAAGCCCTGGGCGGTAAAGCCTGTGTCACGGCGCTCCAGGGAGCGGGCGCGCTCCCGCTCCTGCTGCCACAGCTGCCCGGGGACGCTGCCCCAGCTCTCCGCGGTAAAGGCACGCCCCAGCCCCGGGGCGATGTTCCGGGCCAGCAGAGCGCCCTCAATCAATATGGTGCCCGAGCCGCAGAAGGGGTCTATCAGGTGGCCATCCTGGCGCAGACGGCTGAGCTGGCACAGGCTGGCAGCCAGCGTTTCCTTCATGGGGGCGTCGTTGGACAGGGCGCGGTAGCCCCGCTTGTGCAGGCCCTCGCCGCTGGTATCCACCAGGACGCTGACCTGGTCCTTAAGGATGCGGAAACGCACCCGGTGGAGGGCGCCGCTCTCGGCAAACCAGCTGAGCTTGTACTTGGCCTTCAGCCGCTCTACAATGGCCTTTTTGATGATGGCCTGGCAGTCCGGCACCGATTTTTGATGATGGCCTGGCAGCCCGGCACCGAGTGAAGCGGGCTGGACAGGCTGCTGCCTGTCACGGGGAAGGCGTCCTCCTTTCCCAGAAGCCCCTCCCAGGGCAAAGCCTTTACCCCCTGGAACAGCTCCTCAAAGGAGCGGGCGGGGAACTCCCCCAGCAGCAGGAGCACCCGCTCCCCAAAGCGGCAGCAGAGGTTGGCACGCGCCATGGCCTCCCAGCCGCCGGAAAACAGCACCCGGCCGTTCTCAGCCTGGACTTGCTCCAGCCCCATATCCCGCAGCTCTTGGGCCACCAGGCCCTCCACCCCGAACAGGCAGGGCACGCAAAATCTCATGTTCCCCTTCATAGCTCCTCCTTTTCTCAGCTGGAAACCGCAAAAGGAGGGGGCCCGGGACGGGTCCCCTCCGCTGTGTGTTTGGTTGGTTTGTTTATTTGGACTCTGGCACCAGCAGGCCGTAGTCGCCGTCCTTGCGGCGGTACACCACGTTGATTTCCCCGGTGGAATCATCCCGGAACATGAAGAACTGGTGGCCCAGCATGTTCATCTGCAGGATGGCCTCCTCGGGGGTCATCACCTTAACATAGAAGCTCTTGGTACGCACCACATGGATCTCCTCGTCGGGCTCGTCGTAGAGGGCGTCGGGGAAATCGATGTTGGGGTCCACCTTCTTGGCCTTTTCCAGCCGCGTCTTGTTCCGGCGAATCTGCCGGCCCAGGGCGGCAATGACGTGGTCCAGGGCCTCGTTCATCTCCAGGGAAGTCTCCTCGGCGCGGTAAATCATGCCCCGCTGCTTGATGGTGATTTCCACAGTCTGCCGGTTGCGCTCCACCGTCACGGTGACGGTGGCCTCGGCGTCCTCGTCGAAAATGCGGTTAAATTTGGAGAGCTTCCTTTCCGCAAGCTCTTTAAAATTATTGCGAAGATTTACTTTCCTTCCGACAATGGTGATTTTCATAACCAAGCACCCGTCCGCGCGGCCCATGCTCCCCACAGGACTGGCGGACACTCCTTTCGTCAGATTGGGAAAGGCCGGAAAGCCTCTATCCGGTCTGAGAAAGCTTTCCGCTTCCCTGGCTTTATTGTAGCACATTGTCCAGAATATTGCAATACGCAGAGCAATATTCTGTGCTTGGATGCTTGAATGGAAGGATTACAGTGTCACGCTCTTGTGGCGGGTGACGTGGCAGCCCACGTTCACGGCCACGGGCAGCCCGGCGATGTGGGTGGGGTAGGCCTCGATGTTCACGGCCAAAGCGGTGGTTTCGCCCCCAAAGCCCTGGGGGCCCACGCCAGTGCTGTTTACCGCCTGGAGCATGCGCTCCTCCAGCTCCGCGTAGAAGGGGTCGGGGTTGCGCTGGGAGACGCTGCGGCACAGGGCCTTTTTGGCCAGCATGGCCACCAGCTCAAAGTCGCCGCCGATGCCCACGCCCAGCACCANCCGATGCCCACGCCCAGCACCACCGGCGGGCAGGGGTTGGAGCCGGCCACCTCCACCGTCTCCTTGACAAAGGCCACAATGTCCTCCACCTTGGCGGCGGGGGTGAACATTTTCAGGCGGCTCATGTTCTCGCTGCCAAAGCCCTTGGGCGCCACGGTGAGGGTGAGCTTGTCCCCGGGCACCAGGCGGGTGTGGAGGATGGCCGGGGTGTTGTCCTCGGTGTTGCCCCGGCGGAGGGGGTCCCGCACCACGGAACACCGCAGCAGGCCCTGGACATAGCCCTGGCGCACCCCTTCGTTGACGGCGGCCTCAAAGTCCCCGCAGATGTGGACATCCTGGCCCACCTCGGCAAAGACGACGGCCATGCCTGTATCCTGGCAGATGGGAATGGCCATCTCCCGGGCGGCGTCCAGGTTGCGGCACAAATCGCACAGGATGGACTGGGCGGTGCCGTTCCCCTCCTCCTGGGCGCGCTG
>FR893693.1 GCA_000435395.1 Firmicutes bacterium CAG:94 | reverse complement strand
AGTCCTTGACCGTGCGGCCGTCCCACGCCGGCGGGACGGTGTAGGTGAGGGCGCGGCTCACTTCTCCCGGGTGGCCAAAGAGCGGGCCAGCTCTTTTAGGAAGGCGGTGTCCCCGGGGAAGCTTTCCAAGGCCTGCTCCGCCTGGGCGGTGAACTGCTCCACCAGGCGCTGGGCCTCCTCCACCCCTAAAAGGGACACGTAGTTGCGCTTGTCCCGGGCGGAATCCATGCCCACGTTTTTGCCCAAGGTGGCGGCGTCCCCCAGGACGTCCAAAATGTCGTCCCGAATCTGGAAGGCCATGCCCACCCCTTCGGCGTAGCGGCGGGCGCTTTCCAACTGGGCCTCCCCTGCCCCGGCGGCCACGCAGCCCATTTGGCATGCGGCGGAGATAAGGGCCACGGTCTTGCCCTGGTCCATCTCCCGGAGAAGGGAAAGGTCCACGTCCTTGCCCTCAGAGTCCAGGTCGATACACTGGCCACCCACCATACCGGCGGCGCCGGCGCACTGGGCCAGGATACGGGCGCCCCGCACTGCGTCCTCCGCCGGGCCGGCAAAGGACAGGGCTGTCTCAAAGGCCTTGGTCAGCAGGCCGTCCCCGGCCAGGAGGGCCATGGCCTCCCCGTAGACCTTGTGGTTGGTGGGCTTGCCCCGGCGCATATCGTCGTCATCCATGCAGGGCAGGTCGTCGTGGATGAGGGAATAGGTGTGGACCATCTCCACGGCGCAGGCGAAGGGCAGCGCCTGTTCCGGGGCGCCGCCGCACAGCTGGCAGAATCCCAAAGCCAGCGCCGGGCGGATGCGCTTGCCCCCCACAAACAGGCTGTAGGCCATGGCCTCCTCCACCGGGGCGGTGGGGGAGCTTTCCTCCGGCTGGGGCAGCGCCTGGCGCAGGGCCTCCTCCACCAGGGACAGGTAACGGTCAAAGGTCTGGTTCATCGGCTTCTTCCTCCTCGCTGTCTGCGATTTTTGTCAGCTGGGCCACCTGCTGCTCGGCCTTGTCCAGCATTTGATAGCACTGGGCGGAGAGCTTTGCCCCCTCCTGGAACAGCTTCATGGAGTCCTCTAAGGATTCCTCACCGCTTTCCAGCTTGCCCACAATCTCCTGGAGGCGCTGCATGGCCTCCTCGAATTTCAGCTTTTTCGCCGCCACGGGTCATTCCCCCTTTTCTAGGATTTCCGCGGAGAGCTCCCCCTCCGCCAGCCGGATGGCCACCTTGTCCCCGGGGGCGGCCTCCCCAGCGCTTTTCAGCACGCGGCCCTCCTTGGTCACCATCGCGTAGCCCCGGGAGAGCACCCGCAAGGGGCTTAAAGCGTCCAGGGTGCCGGCGAGCACCGCCAGGCGCTTCTGCTCCCCCAGGAGCCGCC
>FR893692.1:9293-17023 GCA_000435395.1 Firmicutes bacterium CAG:94 | reverse complement strand
GCACTGGGCCGCGGACGTGCGCTGGCGGTTTGATGAGCACGAGCGGCAGCGAGCTGCCCGGGGCGCGAATTGAGAGCCCAGGCACTGGGCCGCGGACGTGCGTTAGCGGCTCGCAGAAGCCACCTTCTCGGTGCGCTACCGGCCGGGAAAAACGCTGCGCTGTTTCCCTAGCTTTCTTTTATGCGCTGCGCGCCTATAAGGGCAAGGGCAAGGTCGAAGCTTTTTTGAAAAGAAAGCGAGTACGTCCTGCGGACGTACCGCAAAAAACTTTACGCTCGCTTCGCTCGACCCCCGGCGCGGACGTGCGCTAGTGGTTCGCACAGGCGCGGCGTTCAGCCGCCGCCCCCAGGCGTGAATTGAGAGCCCAGGCACTGGGCTTTCCGGTGGCGCAGGGCGCGCTTGCAGGCCAGGGCCGCCGCAATCAAGAACACCGGGAACACCACGGCGAACAGCAGGCCGGTTTTCAGCTCCCCGCCAAAGGCGCCGGAGACCATGCCCACCAGGGTGGGGCCGCCGGAGCAGCCCAAATCCCCAAACAGCGCCAGCAGGGCGAACATGGCCGTGCCCCCCTTGGGCAGGCTGCGGGAGGCCACGCTGATGGTCCCGGGCCACAAAATGCCCACAGACAGGCCGCACAGGCCGCAGCCCAGCAGGGCCAGCAGCGGGTTGGGGGACAACGCCGCCAGCAGGTAGGCCACCACGCACAGCCCCGCGCTGAGCATCTGGGTGTTGAGCAGGTTCAGCCTGTCGCCGAACTTGGCGTAAATCACCCGGGCGCAGCCCATGAGCACCGCGAACAAACAGGGCCCCGCCAAGTCCCCCACGGTTTTGGAGACGCCCAGGCCGCTCTCCGCAAAGGCGGAGGCCCACTGGCTCATGGAGAGCTCGCAGGCGCCGGCGGCGAACATCAGGGCGGCGAAAATCCAAAACAGCTTGTTGGTGAGCAGCTTGCCCAGGGGCAGGCCCTCCCCCTCCTCGGTGAGGTGGGCGATGGGCACCTTGGTAAACCACAGGGCGTTAGCCAGGGGCAACAGGGCCCACAGCAGCGCCAGCACCGTCCAGCTGCCCTTGCCAAACAGCTGCAAGAACAGGGTGGAGAGGAGAATCACCCCCACGCTGCCCCAGCAGTAAAAGGAGTGCAGCAGGCTCATGACAGAGGCCTTGTTGTCCGTGGGGCAAGCCTCCACAATGGGGCTGATGAGCACCTCGATGAGCCCGCCCCCAATGGCGTAGAGGAACACCGCCCCCAGCAGCCCCACAAAGGGGTCCGGCAGCAGGCGGGGCAGCAGCCCCAGGCCGGCCAGGCCCGCCGCGGCGAACAGGTGGGCCGCCACAATGCAGGGCCGGTAGCCGATTTTATCCACAAAGCGGGCGGCCACCATGTCCACCAGCAGCTGCACGCAAAAATTCACCGTCACCAGCAAGGTGATTTTCTCCAGGGGGATGCCGTACACATCCTGGAAAATCAAGAAAAGCAAGGGCGCCAGGTTGTTCACAATGGCCTGGGTGATGTAGCCGAAATAGCTGGCGTACTGGGTGTGCCGCCACTGCTTGGCGGTGTAGGTCCTCTGGGCTGTCATAGCCTTCCTCCTCTTAGCGCGGGGCGCAAAGCTAGTGAGTATTATAGCAGAACTCCCCCCGCCCTGCCTAGCGGTATTTTCGCAAAAAGGTGCAGAATTTTGCCCACAAAAAAGAGGGCCCGCAGGCCCCCTTCCTCACTATTGCAGCAGCTCCTTCACCTGGTCCAAGGTCAGGCCCTGCTCCCGGGCGATGTTGGCCACATCCTCGTACTCGGGCTTCTCCCGGGTGACGCCCCAGCCCCTGGCCTCCTTCACCCGCACCGGGCCGTGCTCTGTCTCCACCGTCCGCTGGGAGCGGGCCAACGTGTAGCGGGCGCACAGGCTCTCCCGCACCCCCAAGGTGGTGGTGTGGGCAAAGAGCACAGACACCAGCTTCTCCCTGTCCTCCAGCCTGCACAGGCAGGTGAGCTGCACCCCGGGGCGGTTCTTCTTCATGCCGATGGGGGCGGTGGTCACGTCCAGGGCGCCGGCCTCCCACAGGCGCTCTTGGGCAAAGCCCAGGGCCTCGGGGGTCATGTCGTCTAGGTTGCAGGCAAGCTGGGCAATGGCGGCGCTTTCCTCCTGGGTCTGGCCCAGCATGGCCCGCACACAGTTGGCGGCTTCAAAGTCCTTTTTGCCCATGCCGTAGCCGGTCTTTTCCACACGCATCACCGGGGAGGGCCCAAAGCGCTGGACAAAGTGCTTCAGCAGCGCCGCGCCGGTGGGGGTGCAAAGCTCCCCCTGGACGCTGCCGCCGCAGGTGGGCACCCCCTGCAGGATGTACGCCGTGGCTGGGGCGGGCACCGGCAGAATCCCGTGGGCGCAGCGCACCTGGCCGCAGCCCACGTGGACGGGCGAGGCCACGATCTGCTCTGGGGCCAGGTCGTGGAGGAGCCAGCACACCGCCACCACGTCGGTGACGGCGTCCAAGGTGCCCACCTCGTGGAAGTGGATTTCCTCCACCGGCCGGCCGTGGGCGTGGCTCTCCGCCTGGGCGATGAGCTGGTACACCGCTTCGGCGTCCTGGCGCACCGGCTGGGGGATGTCCAGGTGGGAGAGGATGTGGCGGATGTCCCCCATGCCCGCGTGGTGGTGATGGCCGTGGCCGTGCTCATGCCCATGGCTGTGCTCATGGTCGTGGGTATGCTCATGGTCGTGGGTATGCTCGTGGTCATGCCCGTGGACATGGTCGTGGGCGTGGCCGGGATGGGCCTCGTCCTGGGCCGTCTCGTGGACATGACTGTGGAGGGGCACGTCGTGGCTTTCCTCCTCTTCCCCGCCCACGGTGACAGACACCTGGGTGCCGGTGATGCCGCACTTCACAGCGGGCTGGGCGGCGAACACCACCCCAGGCAGGCCCAGGCGGTTCATGCGCTCCACAAAGCCCTGGGGGTCGGGGTGGAGCTCCAACAGGGCGGCGGTGAGCATATCCCCGGCGGCGCCCATGTTGCATTCCAAATACAGTGTTTTCATAGCGATGCTCCTTTTCGCGATAGATTGCGCAAGGGGGCCATGGGCCCCACTTGATTATTTCAGATGAGCAAATTGAAGGAATTGTCAGGTTTTATGCGGGGTTTCCAATTTGCTCAGGTGAGCAAGTTGAAACCGGCGCTTCCTTTCAATTTGTTCAGGTGAGCAAATTGCAAACCCGCATGTTTCCTGGGTTTTTCTTCAATTTGCTCATGTTCCTATCTCGGGGCGCGAATTGTCCCGCGCGGCCACGCGCCGCGAATTGAGAGCGGAGGCAAGCGGGCATCCAGATACCCGGGAGAAACCGGGCGCGGGCGGGAAGCTTTCGTTGGCAGAAAGCCTTGCTGCGCGGCGGAAAGTTCTTTGGCTTACCTTTCTTTCAAGAAAGGTAAGTTGCATAATTGGGAAATATGTGTTATGATGGCAATGGAACGATAGCAAAGGAGGAATGACCATGTCATCCAAGATGGTAGAACTGCACGACATTGATGTGCCCGCCTTTTTGAAAGTGCTGGATAGCTGCGAAGGCGAGGTCTATCTAATGACCCGGGACGGCGACCGGCTGAACTTGAAGAGCAAGCTTTGCCAGCTGGTGGGCTTGACCGCGTTGATTGAGGGAGGCAAAATCGCTGAGGCCTTTGTCATGTGCGAGAAGGAATCCGACGAATCGAAGCTGTTCCGGTTCAACCTCTACAAGCATCCAGAGGACGTCGAGGAGTAAGGGAAAAGGGGAGTTAGTATGCTGACGGAAAAGAAGAAGGAATTTATCGAGTTTATGCTCTCGGCCCAGGTGCTGCGCTTTGGCCACTTTGTCACCAAGAGCGGCCGGAACACCCAGTACTTTGTGAACACCGGCAACTATAAAACCGGCGCCCAGCTTTCCCGCTTGGGCAGCTACTATGCCCAGCTGGTGAAGGACACCGTGGGCGGCGAGTTCGAGGCCATGTTCGGCCCGGCCTATAAGGGCATCCCCCTGGCCAGCGCCTGCTCCATCGCCCTGTATAACGACCACGGCATCGACAAGCCCTATTTCTTCAACCGCAAAGAGGTGAAGGACCACGGCGAGGGCGGCGGCACAGTGGGCTACGCCCCCCAGGACGGCGACCGCATCATTATCATCGAGGACGTCATCACCGCCGGCACCGCCGTGCGGGAAACGATGCCCATTTTGAAGGCCTGCGCCGATGTGCAGGTGCCCCATATGTTCATCAGCGTGGACCGGTGCGAGGTGGGCCACACCCCCGGCAAAACCGCCATTATGGAGGTGGAAGAGGAGTTCGGCGTGAAGGTGCACCCCATCGTCACGGTGGTGGATATCCATGAGTACCTAAAAGAGCACGGCACCGACCCCGAGCTGCTGAAAGCCATGGAAGGCTATATGGAGCAGTATTGCGTGCTGTAACATCCAGGTAAACAAAAAGTTTCCCACAGGGTTTTGGCTTCCTGTGGGAAACTTTTTTATGTGCGGTTTGGGGGAAGCTTACGCCTTGCGCCGCCGCCCTTTGCGCTTGCCCAGCTGCCGCAGGGGGCTTTGGGAGTTGGCGATGACGTGGTCCACCAGGTGGGTGAGGGCCAGCATCAGGGCGATGGAGAACAGCAGAATGGGCACCAGGGCGATGAGCATGGGCAGGGTCAAGGTGGTCAGGGCGAAGAACTCGCTGAGGAACAGCACCGACGCCACAAAGGCCGCCAGCAGCACCCCGAACAAAGCGCCCCGCAGGCCGTTAAACGGTGTGCTGATTTTAAACAGCATGATAAAGCCGGTCAAGCAGGTGAGCACCACCGCCAAGGTGGACATGTCCTGGTTGGAGAGCCCCAAGGGCCCGCTGAGGGCGCACAGCAGCACAATGTTGGCCGTCATGGTCAAGGCGGCAGGAATGCTCTGCCGGATGACGTTTAAAATGAACTTGCCCCGCAGCCTGTCCTTGTTGGGCTCCAAGGCCAGGATGAAGGAGGGCGTGCCAATGGTCAAGGTGGAAATCAGCGTCTGCTGCACCGGCTGGAAGGGGTAACTGTAGTTGATGAAGATAAACAGCACCGCGATAAGCGCCGAGAAAATGGTCTTTGCCAAAAACAGGGAGCTGGAGCGCTGCAAATTGTTGATGGAGCGCCGGCCCTCCTGGACCACCACGGGCATGGAGGCGAAGTTGGAATCCAGCAGCACCAGGCTGGAGACGGTGCGGGCGGCGTCGCTGCCAGAGGCCATGGCGATGGAGCAGTCCGCCTCTTTCAGGGCCAGCACGTCGTTGACGCCGTCGCCGGTCATGGCCACGGTGTGCCCCTGGGCCTTCAGGGCCTTGACGAAGCTGAGCTTCTGCTGGGGCGTCACCCGGCCGAAAACCGAGTACTCGTTCACCGCCCGGCGGATATCCTCCTCGGTGCGCAGGGTGGTGGCGTCCACGTATTTGTCCGCGTGCTCCAGGCCGGCCTTCCGGGCGATGTTGGCCACGGTGACGGCGTTGTCCCCGGAGATGACCTTCAAGTCCACCCCCTGGTCGGCGAAGTACCGCAAGGTGCGGGGGGCCTCCCGGCGGATTTTATCGCTGATGAGCACCAGCCCCAGCAGCCGCAGCTGGCCGGGGAGCGCCTGGCCGTCGAAGTCCTCCTGGCTTTGGGCCAGCAGCAGAACACGCTGCCCCTGCTGGGAATAGCCCTCCACCTGCTCCCGGATGGCGGAAAAGCCCTCGCCCAATATGAACTCCCCGGCGCCCATGACGAAAGCGCCCCGGCCGGGGAAGAACGCGCCGCTCCACTTCCGGGCGGAGGAGAAGGGCACCAGCGTGCCGGCCCGCCAGGGGCTGGGCTGGGGGTAGCGCTCTTGGATGGCCTGGAAGGTGGGGTTGCCGTCCTGCAGGTTGGACACCAGGCCATTTAGGGCGGCGTCCATCTCCTGCTGGGTCACGCCCTCAAAGGGGACCAGCTCGTCCACCTGCATGGTGCCCTCGGTGATGGTGCCGGTCTTATCCAGGCACAGGGTGTCCACCCGGGCCAACGTCTCCACGCAGTACAAGTCCCGCACCAGGGTTTTCCGGGCGGAGAGCTTCACCACGCTGACGGCGAAGCACACGCTCACCAGCAGCACCAGGCCCTCGGGAATCATGCCCACCATGGCGGCGGTGGTGCTCACCACGGAGTTTTGCAGGGTGTCCCCCAGCACGAAGAACTGCTTCCAGAACAGCAAAGCGCCAATGGGCAGAATGCCAAAGCCCACCACCTTGACGATGCGGTCGATGGAGTCCATGATCTCGGAGTTGCGCTGCTTCATGTACTTGGCGTCGCCGGTGATTTTGGTGGCGTAGTTGTCCGCGCCCACGTGCTCCACCTGGGCCAAGGCGTTGCCGCTGACGATAAAGCTGCCGGAAAGCAGGCTGTCGCCGGGGTGCTTTAAGATGGGGTCGCTTTCGCCGGTGATGAGGGACTCGTTGACCTCGCACTCCCCGGCGGCCACCACAGCGTCGGAGCAAATCTGGTTGCCCGCCGAAAGCGCCAAAATGTCGTCCAGCACCACTTCCTCCACGGGGATTTCCCTCTTTTGCCCCTCCCGCAGCACCACAGCCTTGGGGGCCGAGACAATGGAAAGCTTGTCCAAGGTGCGCTTGGCCCGGATGCTCTGGAAGGAGCCGATGAAGATGTTGGCCAGAATCACGCCCAAGAACACCGTGCTGCGGAAAGAGCCCACCAGAATCACGGCCAAGGCCAGGGCGAAGTTTAAGATATTGAAGAAGGTCAGAACGTTCTCGCGGATAATCTGGCCCTCGGTTTTTGTGTGGATGGCGGCGCTGCCATTGTGCAGGCCCTGGCGGGTGCGCTGGCGCACCTGCTCCTCAGAAAGGCCCGCGTGGGGGTCTGGGTGGAAGCGCTCTGCCGCCGCCTGGCGCCGGGATGGCTGGGAGGCAGGGCGGCGGGTGGTTTTGTTTCGGCTGCGGGCCAAGGCATTCCCTCCTAAAAAAACAGGTGATTTGTGCTAACTCCAGTATACACCAAGTGGGTGGCGATTCCAAGCGCCGCCGGGCGAAGTTTTCAGAAAATTTCCGCTTTTTAACAATTTCGGGGCGAAAGCTGCCGGGGGCCTTTCCAATTATAACCAAAAAGCACAAGCAAAAGCCCCACCAATCGGGAAAAATCCAGGATTTTCGCGGCCTGGGCCGATTTGACAGCGGCGCTGAAAAAGAATATAATGCAGGCAAAGCTAGACATTGCACATGATTTTTAGGAAAATAGAAAGGATGTTTCACAGATGGCTGGCAAAAAGACAGCGGAGTTTATGATTGTAAACCGCAGAAGCGGCAAGGCCCTGCAGGCCACCGGCCTGGACAACGGCCTGGTAGTGGAGCAGGCCGAGCCCGCGAAAACCGATGCCCAGACCTGGACCTCCCTGGAGACAGAGGGCGGCGTCAAGTTCTTCAACAAGGCCTGCGGCAAGGTGCTGGACGTGATGGCCAACGGCACCGCAAACGGCACCTGGGTCCAGACCTGGGAGGATGTGGACGGCGAAAGCCAGCTGTGGAAGCTGGTCACTGTTTCCCCTACGTATAAAAAGATTGTCAACGTCATGGCCGACAAGGCCCTGGACATTGTGGACATGAGCGACGAAGACGGCGCCCCCGCCCAGATTTGGGAGAGCGTGGACGGCGAGGGCCAGCAGTGGAAGTTCGTCTCCACCGCCCCCAAGGCCGCCACCAAGACGGTGCGCAAGCCTGC
>FR893692.1:343-9242 GCA_000435395.1 Firmicutes bacterium CAG:94 | reverse complement strand
GAAGCCCGCCGCCAAGGGGAGCCGCTCCGCCAAGGCCGCCGCGGCCAAGGAGGAGACTGCCCTAAAGGCCGAGCCCGCCAAGACCATGAAGAAGCAGGAGGAATCCCCCAAGGCTTTGAAAAAGCAGGAGGAGGCCCCCAAGACCTTGACCAAAGCCGAGCCCGCCCCCAAAAAGGCGCCCCGCAAGGCCACAAAGGAATAAACCATCCCAGAGGGGCGGCGCAGGCTGCCCTTCTTTTTTTGCCGTTCCCCATTTACAAAAACGGGGAAAACAGGTATCATAGTTTTAAAGCATTACAACGGAAAGGCGGATTCTGACATGGCGGATATGGTTTCCATGGGCGAGCTCTTAATCGATTTTACCCCCGTTGGCATCACCGAGGACGGGCGGCTGCTCTTTGCCCGCAACCCTGGCGGGGCCCCTGCCAACGTGGCGGTGCAGGCCCACCGGGCCGGGGTGAGCGCCGGCTTTTTGGGCCGGGTGGGCAAGGATATGTTCGGGGACTTCCTGGTGGACACCCTGGAGCGTTGCGGCGTGGAGACCCTGGGCCTGTCCCAGGACCCGGACTGCGCCACCACCTTGGCCTTTGTGCAGCTCAGCCCCGAGGGCGACCGGGATTTCAGCTTTTACCGCAACCCCGGCGCGGACACCCGCCTGCGCTATGAGGACGTGGACTTGTCCCTTCTGGAGCCGTGCAAGCTGCTGTGCTTTGGCTCGCTGCTGCTGACGGCGGAGCCCTCCCGCTCCACGGTGGAGCGCCTGGTGCGCTACGCCAAGGCCCAGGGGAAAATCACCGCCTACGACCCCAACTGGCGGCCGCCCCTGTGGAAGGGCCGGGAGGAAGAGGGCATCCAGCGCATGAAGAGCCTGATTCCCCTGGCGGACATCATGAAGGTTTCCGGGGAGGAGCTGGAGCTGCTCACCGGCAAGGAGTCTTTGGAGGAGGGCGCCTGGGCCCTGTTGGAGCAGGGGGTGTCCTTGGCGGTGGTGACCTTGGGCGCCCGGGGCTGCAAGGCCTTTGCCCCCGGGCTCTCCTTGGAGAAGCCCACCTACGACACCAAGGTGAAGGACACCACCGGCTCCGGGGACAGCTTCTTTGGGGCGCTGCTGGCCAGGATTATCCAGTCCGGCAAGCGGCCGGAGCAGCTCTCCCCCGAGGAGCTGGGGGACTTTTTGGACTTCGCCAACGCGGCGGGCTCCACCTGCGCCACCAAGACCGGGGCCATCCCGGCGCTGCCCACCACCCAGGAGATAGAGGCCTGCCGCAGGAATGTGCCGCTCCTCCACGTGTAACAGAGAAACGGAAAGGACCAGCTGCCCAAAAGGGAGAGCTGGTCCTTTTTGTTTTGTGAAAGCAACGGGAGACGCGGCTTTTTGCAAGGCTCTGGCTGCGCGCCTGCTTGGCTCCCCTTTGGGGGCTGGCACGGTGGCTGTGAGCTCCTGGAGCCTCCTTAGAGGGACGCGCGTACCACCACTTAAAGGTGGGCGATACTTTTACGGACCCTTTTCCCGTTTCTCCTGCTCCAGGTATTCCTCCACCCGGTAGCGGGGGCGGGCCTTTACCTCGCTGTATATCTTGCCGATGTAGCCCCCCACAACGCCCAGGCACAGCATTTGCAGGCCGCCCAGCAGCCAGATGGAGCACACAATGGCCGTCCACCCGGAGACCGCCACCCCGGCGAAGTAGGAAATCAAGGCGTACAGCAGGCCGAAGATGCTCAGCACCGAGATGAGGATGCCCAGGTTGGAGATGAGCTTTAAGGGCTTTACGCTAAAGCTGGTGATGCCGTCCAGGGCAAAGGAAATCATCTTTTTCAGGGGGTATTTGCTCTCCCCGGCGAAGCGCTCGTGGCGGTCGTAGTAGACAGTGTCGCTGCGGTAGCCAATCAGCGGCACAATGCCCCGCAGGAACAAGTTTTCTTCCCTGTACTCCGAAAGGGCCTCCAAAGCCCGCTGGCTCATCAGGCGGTAGTCGGCGTGGTTGAACACCACGTCCACCCCCAGCAGGTGCATCACCTTGTAGAAGCCCTCGGCGGTGGTGCGCTTAAACCAGGTGTCGGTGTCCCGCTTGTTGCGCACGCCGTAGACCACGTCGCAGCCCTCCCGGAACTTGGTCACAAACTGGTCCAGGGCGTCGGTGTCGTCCTGTAAGTCCGCGTCCATGCTGATGGCGGCGTCGCACCGGTCCTTGGCGGTCATCAGGCCGCAGAGCAGGGCGTTCTGGTGGCCCCGGTTGTGGGCCAGCTTCACCCCTTCCACCCAGGGGTATTCCTGGTGGAACTGGGAAATCAGCTGCCAGGTCTTGTCCTTGCTGCCGTCGTCCACATAGAGGACGCGGCTGTCTTTCCCGATGAGCCCGGCGCTTTGCATGGCCTGGAGCTTCTCTGCCAGGCGGCGGGTGGTTTCAGGCAGCACCGCCTCCTCGTTGTAGCAGGGGATCACAAAGTAGATGGTGGGTTCCATAGAAGCCCTCCTTTTTTATTCATCAGTTGTGGTTTTTCCCTCTGGGGAAGCGGCCTGGCCCTCTGCCGGGGGCGGCAGGGGGGCGGGGCCCTCCTCCTCGGGTACGGCGGCCTCCCGTTTCCCGTGGATGACCATGGCCTTGGGGCCCCGGAAGGTGACATGGCGGCTCTTGGCGTACTGGGAGAATTTCCCCACCCGCAGCAGGCTGGGGCCCCGCTGGGGGGCGGGACGGGGCCGCACCCGGTTCATCAGCATCAGGTAGGCCACCAGCAGCGCCAGGGACACCAAAGTGATGCCAAAGCCCAAAGCCAGGCCCGGCGTGCGGTAGGTGAACTCAATGGTGACGCTGTCGCCCTCGGGCACTACCACGGCCATAAAGCCCACGTTCACCTTCTCAATGGCCACGGGCTCGCCGTTTACCGTGGCGCTCCAGCCGGCTTCATAGGGCACGCTGAAGAAGATGATTTGCTCCTGGGTGGAATCTATCTGGGCGGTAAAGCCCGTGTTGGTGTAGGTGAAGGAGGAGCAGCTCCGTTCCCGGCGGTCCAGGCAGTCCTGCAGGTAGCCGTTCTCCGTAAAGGAGCGCATGCTCTCCGGCAGGTGCTCCAAGATGCCCTCGTAATACTGCACCCGGTCGTCCTCGATGACGATGGCACGCAGCATGGCCAGCTCCCGGTCGCCAATGGCGTTCTCGCCGCCCTCGTTTAAGGCGTTGTACTCGCTGCGGGTGATGTAGTAGTCGTAGGAGAAGCCCATGGGGATGTAGTACTGGTTCTCCCAGATGTCGTAGCCGTTGGCGTTGCCATAGTAGGCGAAGCCGGGCATGGCGGGGTCGGACATGTCCTCCCCGGCGAAGTAGGCGTCGTCGTGGTCGTCGTCAAAGAGCCAGTGGACGCTCAGCAGCCCCCGGATGGCGTAGTGGTCCGTTGTAGGCCGGCTGCCCACATCCCGGGGCACGCCGATGGAGTCGTAAAACTCCATAATGGAGCCGGGCACCACGCTGTGGAAGGCCTGGATGCTGGGAATCTGCCAGAACATGGCGGCGTTGTCCAGGCTCTCGTAAAAGTCCGAGCGGGACTCCTGCAGGTCGGGCAGGTCCACGCTTTTGCCGCCGTTTAGGTTGTAGGGGATCAGGTGGTCCCAGGTGTATTCCGACTGGGTCTTGCCCAGGGCGATGAAGAAGATGGAGTAGAACACGGAAATCACAGAGAGGGCCACCAAGGTGGAGCGGTAGAACACCTTCTTGTTCTTCCGGCAGAAGCAGAACAGGTACACCAGCGCCGCCAGGGAGACCAGAGAGATGGCCACATAGCTCCAGAAGCGGGTGGGGTAGTCCTCCAGGCCGTAGGTGACAGTCTCCACGCCGTCCACCGTCTCAAAGGTGGGCATAAAGCCGACGACCAAGGCAATGGCCGTGGTGAGGACCACGCACCAGGTGATGGCACGCTTCCAGTTGACCCGGTCGTTTTCCAGGGCCAGCACCGTGGCCATGGCCATCATCAAGGTGAGCATGTAGTACCACCGGGCGTAAAAGGCGGAGTTCATCATCTGGAACGAGGCGTTGAGGAAGGGCACCAGCGCCATGAGGAAGAGAATCCACAAGAACTTTTTCAGCCAGTGCTTGCGGCGCATTTGCAGCCAGCCAATGACGCCCGTCATGCCGAACAAGGGCAGCCAGGCCCCCAAGGAGGCCCACTTGGAGCCGGAGTCCGGGGTGAAGTTGGGCCGGGCGGGCAAATCCGGCGGGAAGAAGAAGCAGGTGAGGATGTGCAGGTACCGCTGGACGTTGTTGTACAGCACGGCGTTCCAGCCGTTGATGTACTCGCTGGTGCGGTAATTTTGCAGCACCGTCATCACCGAGGGCGCCAGCAGCACGCAGGAGAGCCCCAGGCCCAGCACGGCCTCCAGGGCCAGCAGCAAAAAGTCCTTTGGGCCAATGCGCCAGCTTTTGCACAGCAGCCGCAGGAAAAAGTAGAGGAGGGTAAAGGTGACCTGCCCCACAAAGAAGTAGTAGTTCACCACGCAGCAGGCCGCCACGGCCAGGGCGAACAGCCCCCGGCGGCGGGTGGCCATGTACTCATCCAGCGCCGCCAGCAGCAGGGGGAAGAACACAATGGCCTCGTGGAAGTGGTTGAAAAAGATATTGTACACCGAGAAGCCAGAGAACGCGTACAGCACCGCGGCAATCAGGGCGGAATCCTGGTTTTTGGTGTAGCGGTGGATGTAGATGTAGCCCGTCAGCGTGGCGCAGGCAAACTTGAGGATGAGCAGCGGGCCCATCAGGTACTGCACCCACTCCGAGGGAAAGGGGATGGTCAGCCAGAAGAAGGGGCTGCCCAGCAGGTAAAAGCTGTACGAGCCCACAAAGTTGGCCCCCAGGTCCGTCAGGTGGCTCCACCCCAGGTTGCCGGAGCGCACCGCGTCGTGGGCCAGCCGGTAAAAGGGCACCTGCTGGACGTTGAAATCCCCGTAGAAGAGGAAGCGGCCGCCATCCACCAGAAGAAAGGGGATGAACACCAAGAAGGACAGCCCCAGGCCCAGGAAAAAGGCCTTGAGGAAATAGTTGTTCCGAATGCTTCTCTTTTGCGTTTCCTTGACAGAGCCCATAAAAAGAGCGCACCTCCCGAGAAAAAAGTGAAGGGCCCCACCGGCCCAAAGCCGGAAAAGCCTGGGCCCCTCCGGCGGGATGTGTTGTTATGCTTGTTTGGAGTATACCACACCTGCGGCGCCATGCCGCGCAGGCGGCTTTCCGGCCGCTGGGCTGGGCGGGATTTTTTTCCTCGCCCTGTTTTCTTTGGCTATTATACCACAGAAAGCAGGGGGGCGAAAGCCTTTTTTGTCTTTTCCACAGGCGGGGTCAGGCTGTGAAAAAAGGCCCCGCAAAAATTTTTCCCAAAACCGGGCCAAACTATAGTATAATAAAAAAGACGCCGCGGCAGCGCGGCAAACTACCGTGAAATGGGGGGAACGGGATGTATCCATTTTTCGCCATGCTTTCCCGCATGAAATACATCAACCGCTGGGGGCTGATGCGCAACACCCGCAGCGAGAACATCTGCGAGCACAGCCTGGAGGTGGCTTTGGTGGCCCACGCCCTGGCTACCATTGGCAACAAGAAGTTCGGCAAAAGCTACGACCCCCAGCGGGCGGCGCTGCTGGCGGTGCTCCACGACGCGCCGGAAATCATCACCGGGGACATGCCCACGCCGGTGAAGTACCACTCCGAGGAGATCCGCAAGGCCTACGGCGAGGTGGAGGACATGGCGGTGGAGCACCTGGTGTCCATGCTGCCCCCGGAGCTGCGGGACGAGTACCGGGAAATCATGACCATGGGCGGCCAGGCCGACCAGGCCCTAAAGCCCCTGGTGAAGGCGGCGGACAAAATCTCCGCGGTGATTAAGTGCGTGGAGGAGCGCCGCAGCGGCAACCGGGACTTCTCCAAGGCGGAGCAGACCATCACCAAGGCCATCCAGGAGATGGGCCTGCCCGAGGCGGACTACTTTATGCAGGAGTTCCTGCCCAGCTACGGCCTGACCATCGAGGAGCAGGACTACACCCGGGAGGCGGGCCTAAAGTTTTCGGAAAGCTCCCAGATGGTGTTTTCCAAGGTGCTGCCGGAGAAGTCCCGGCGCAGGAAGAAAGGCTGAACGCGCCCCGGGAAGTTGTCCTAGGGCCGGAGATGAAAAAGTGAACGAATGAGCCAAAAACCCAGTATTTATGCGGGTTTTTTCACTTGTACACATGAACGATTAAAGTGGTAACGAATTAACTTACTAAAGTGTCATTCCAGTGAGAGGGAAACCGGCCACAGAAAGAAAATGCAGGGAAAGCACAGGCTGGCTGCATAAAACCTGGCCGGCGGCGTTTCACTCGTTCACGTGAGCAAATGAAACATCCCGCTAAAAACCTGGGAATTTCCTTCATTCGTTCATCTCTGTATCTTCGGCCCTGCCGGTAAAATTTGAAGGAAGAAATCAGGAGATTGCATCATGCGTATTGGCAACATTGAGATAACAGGCCGGGCGGCCCTGGCCCCTATGGCCGGTGTCACCGACGCCGCCTACCGCAGGCTGTGCGCCCAGTTTGGCGCCGCCTACACCGTCACGGAGATGGTCAGCGCCAAGGCCATCCAATACAGTTACGAAAAGACCTCCCAGCTGGCGGACACCTCGGGGGACGAGCGCCCGGTGTTTTTGCAGCTGTTTGGCAGCGACCCCTTCGACTTTGGCCTGGCCGCCCGCAAGGCCGCAGCGTTTGGCCCCGACGGCATCGACATCAACATGGGCTGCCCGGTGCCCAAGGTGGCGGGCAACGGCGCGGGCAGCGCCCTGATGAAGGACCCGGCCAAGTGCGCCGCCATTGTGGCCGCGGTGAAGCGGAACACAGACCTGCCCGTCACGGTGAAAATCCGGGCCGGGTGGGATAAGGAGCACAAAAACGCCGTGGAGGTGGCCAAGGCCTGCGAGGAGGCCGGGGCTGCCGCCATCGCTGTCCACGGCAGGACCCGGGACCAGATGTACATGGGCCGCGCCGATTGGGACATCATCCGCCAGGTGAAGCAGGCGGTGCAGGTGCCTGTCATCGGCAACGGGGATGTGGTGGACGCCCAGTCCGCCTGCCAGCTGCTGGGCGCCACAGTCCGCCTGCCAGCTGCTGGACGCCACCGGCTGCGACATGGTGCTGGTGGGCCGGGGGGCCATGGGCAACCCCTGGGTGTTCCGGCAGATAAACGCCTACCTGCGGGATTCCTGCACCATTTTGCCGCCCCCGGGCATCGCGGAGCGCATTGTGGTCATCCGGCGGCACATGGATGCCCTCTGCGTCCTGAAAGGGGAACAGCGGGCCATGCGGGAGGCCCGAAAGCACGTGGGCTGGTACCTCCACGGGGTGCGGGGGGCGGCCCAGTTCCGCCGCCGCGCCGGGGAGCTCTCCACGTTGGAGGATTTGGACCGCCTGCTGGGGGATGTGTACGCCGCCGCCCAGCAGGAGCGGGATACTATGGAAAAGGAGTGCCTTGTATGAAACTCTTAGTGTTAGACGGCAACAGCATTTTAAACCGGGCCTTTTACGGCATTAAGGTGCTCACCACCAAGGCCGGGGACTACACCAACGGCATCTACGGCTTTTTGACCATGCTCAACAAGCTGCTGGAGGAGACCGCCCCCGACGGGGTGGCCATCGCCTTTGACCAGAAGGCGCCCACCTTCCGCCACAAGGCCTATGCGGGGTACAAGTCCAACCGCAAGGGCATGCCCGAGGAGCTGGCCCAGCAGATGCCGGTGCTGGAGCAGCTGCTGGTGGACTTGGGCTACCGCACCGTCTCCTGCGAGGGCTGGGAGGCCGACGACATTCTGGGCACCTTGTCCGCCCAGTGCGAGCGGGAGGGCGCCCAGTGCCTTATCGCCACCGGGGATAGGGACAGCCTGCAGCTGGTCAGCGGCTCCACCTCGGTGCGGCTGGCCACCACCAAGTTCGGCCAGCCCCAGGTCACCCTGTACGACGTGGCCAAAATCCAGGAGGACTACGGCGTCACCCCCCGCCAGCTCATCGATATCAAGGCCATCCAGGGGGACAGCTCCGACTGCATCCCCGGGGTGGCGGGCATCGGCCCCAAGGGCGCCGGGGAGCTTATCCAGAAGTTTGGCAGCGTGCAGTATATCTACGACCACCTGGAGGAGCTGGACATCAAGCCCGCCATGAAGCAGAAGCTGGCAAACTCCAAGGACAACGCCTTATTAAGCTACGATTTGGGCACCATCCGCCGGGACGCCCCCATCGATACGGACCTCTCCCACTACGTAAAAGGGGAGGGCGACCCCCAAAAGGCCACCGCCACCATGGTGAAGCTGGAGCTGTTCTCCTTACTGGACAAGTTCGGCCTGTCCCTAAACGCCCAGCCCCAGGAGGACGCCCCCGCCGCGGAGCGCCCCGGCCTCAAGGAGTATGAGGACGGCGCCCCCCTGCTGCCCATGCTGGAGGACGCGGGAGAGGCCATCTTCTACGCCCAGTGGGAAAACGGCGCCCTGAAAAGCCTGGTGTTCTCCCACAAGGGGGAGGTGCACCGGGTAGAGCCGGACGAGGCCTTTTTGCGGGCCTTCTTTAAGAATGACCGCATTCAGAAGTACACCCACGACACAAAGCCCCTCCACCGCCGGGCCCTGGAGCTGGGCTGCAAGATGGAGGCCGTCCGCATGGACACGGCCCTGGCGGGGTACCTGCTGAACCCCTCCGCCTCCGGCTACGACGTGGAGCGCCTTTGCGCCGAGTACGGCGTGGCCCTGGCGGATTTCGAGGAGCCGGAGCTGAACTTTGGGGCGGCCATGCCGGGGCTGTGCCAGGCCCTGGAACAGGCCATCGCCGAAAACAACCAGCAGGAGCTGCTGGAGGCCATTGAAATCCCCCTCAGCTTTGTGCTGGCCCAGATGGAGCACATCG
>FR893692.1:0-232 GCA_000435395.1 Firmicutes bacterium CAG:94 | reverse complement strand
AGGAGGTGGGGTACGAGTTCAACATCAACTCCCCCAAGCAGCTGGGAGAGGCGTTGTTCGGCAAGCTGGGGCTGCCCCACGGGAAAAAGACAAAGAGCGGCTGGTCCACCAACGCCGACGTGCTGGAGGAGCTGCGGCTGCTCCACCCGGTGGTGGACAAGGTGCTGCGCTACCGCACCGTGGCCAAGCTGAAATCCACCTACTGCGACGGCCTGCTGAAGGTCATCGGCCC
>FR893691.1 GCA_000435395.1 Firmicutes bacterium CAG:94 | reverse complement strand
GTATCATTAGCCATATCGTCACCCTGCGGAACACAACTCCCTATTCCGCATATCCTTTCCATTTTGTTTATAGACGATCATGTAAAAACACGGGTAACGCATATTAAGTCTAGCCTTAATATGCGTTACCTCATTATGGACTACTCAGTATTCATCAGGGCTCCAGGAGCCAGAAATTGCAGTTGAATATGCCGACTCCGCAGCATTCCTTCTCACCCAAAGGATATAGGGGCTACCTTGAATTCCATGACCGCTGAGATAAGAAGGTGTTGCTCTTCCTCCCGCATCGATCCATGCCCAGTCCGTCGCACGGGTATACTGGTTCGCGTTGATGGTGGTTCTTACGCTGTAATTACCACTGTTTGTGTCAACACGAATAGCAGCATCCCGATACGAGGTTGCTTTTACCAGATACCCGTTAGCCCAGTCAAAGCAACCAGTTTGATCGGTCTCGTTGGTTTCGTAGAGCGTGAAGTAGTAATAAACCACTTCCCTAGCGCTGGCCGGAATCGCAATTGCAGTGAGCATAACGATTGCAGCCAGGAACGCTGCCAGCTTTCGCTTCATAATCATACTTCCTGTTTTATTATTCTCAAACCAATTGGCTAGACAATTGGTTTTTGAGCTTATCCGTCTATAATTTTCCCATCCTTCATGTAATATGTTTTATCACACAACATTGAGATATCCTCTTGGTTGTGGCTGGAAAGGATAATCGTTTTTCCTTGAGATTTCCACTGCAAAATAAGTTTTCGAACATCTTCCACACTCGAAGAATCCAGGGAATTCATTGGTTCATCGAGTATGATCATGCTAGGATTTTCCATGACTGCTTGGGCAATACCTAGTTTTTGCTTCATCCCCAACGAATATTTAGCCACTCTCTTTTTAGATTTTGGGTCGAGTCCTACGAGCTCCATTGCATCGTAAATTTCTTTTTTACCGATTCTATGGCGGATCATCGCCAACAGCTTCAAATTTTCATACCCACTGAAATGGCCTAAGAAGCCCGGTGCCTCAATGATAATCCCCAAGTCTTCCGGGAAGTCCATATCCCTACCAACTATTTTTCCCCCCACGGAAACCGAACCGCTATCCGGCTTAAAGAAACCACAGATGCATTTCATTAGTACTGTTTTCCCTGATCCGTTTCTACCCACTAGCCCAGTAACGGTGCCTTCGGCAAATTCTGCGCTCACATGATCCAGTACGATGGTATTGTTTAACGTAAGCGTGAGGTCCTTAACTGAAATCATCCGATTCACCTCAATCATTCATTCGATAAAGAACTTTTTTTGCTCCAATGATTCCCACAAAATAAGCAATACCGGCAAGTAGCAAAAGGATAGTTACAGCAATCCAGCCATCCACGCCATAACAATTGTCACATATACGCAACCGGTTTGCCATCGAATATGTCCCTACTAAGAAAGGTGTTATCGCTGGAAAAAACTTGCCCAAGACATAACTTGTCATAACAATCGCCAGTATTACCACCATAGACCATTTAAGGTTTCTGAGCCACAGGCCAAGACTCACCAGCACTACTGAGAGCGTGCAATTATAGATAGCATTTACGCAGAACACCTGGAAAAGCATCCCCACTTCTGATCCCAGCCCGGCGCCTTCCCCTAAAATGACTCCAGTTAAAAAGGCTGCAAGAAACACAGCTAAAGAGAAACTCCCCGCAAGTAGCAGCGAAAAACGAACCCATGAGTTCCACCATCGCCGTATTGACTTCAAGCGGATAACGGTGATGTACAGCCTACCTGACAATTCCTCCGAAATTTGCATTCCCAAGAAAACTAGCAGCGGTAAAAAGGAGAGCAGCCATTGCATGAGTTTCATCAAATTGTCGGAAAGGATACCGGCGCGAATTCCACCGAATATCCCGCAATAAAACTCGAAGACTGTCTTTCCTTCCCATTGGCTCCCAGCAAGCAAAAAGCACAATACAATATAGCTGATAAGAGTAGGGAAAAAAAGTCCCTTATATCCACTGATCTTCATTCCTTTTCTCCAATGAAGAAGTTGAAATTCTTTGCTAGTTTACAAGTCCACGCGAAAGAGCAAAGAGATATGGACAGGAGCAACAGAATGGATTGACCAATTTTGGGGTCTGACCCCGTACCAGTCAACTGATGCTGTGCCAAATTAACATGACAAGCGATTGACAGCCAGCCACTCCATTCTTTCAGTATAAGATCTGCTGAAAACAGATATCCCATAAATATCAAGCTAGCTACTACACACAAACCAACAAACTTCCCTTTCCATAGGTTCAGGGAGAACAATATTGTATTTAATGCCAGTGTCCCAAAGAAAAACAATGCCATTATACAGGCTACCGAGACATAGGGATTTAAGTTTTCAATCAAAGTTATCTCAATCGGAGCACTCTCGTTCAGCGCCCCACCATAGGCGGTGAACCATGCTGTGTCGCTCCAAATATTCTGAAAGTAGCCTACGGAAAAACCCGATAGAACGCAAACCAATAATGCAAAAAGAAGAATCAGTAAAGTGGAAAAACAAATGTACAGGATTTGGCCCATTGCCCATGAAAACCGGGTCTTCCGTATCAGAAGGTATGGCGTACAATCGTCAATAAAAGGGACATCTTGATACAGCAGAA
>FR893690.1:4527-5592 GCA_000435395.1 Firmicutes bacterium CAG:94 | reverse complement strand
TCATCGTGGCGGTGCTCAACCAGCTGCTGGTGCGCTCCGGCCGGGAGGAGCAGGCCATGATGACCACCCTGGCCGGGCTCATCGTGGTGCTGATGATGATTATCCGAGAGATTGACGCCCTGTTCCAGGCGGTCAAATCCATCTTTTCCCTGTAGCCATGGAGCTGTTCGCCATTGGAATCTGCGCCCTGTGCGCGGTGCTGTTCGCGGCCTTGGTGCAAAAGACCAACAAGGAGTACGCTTTGCTCATCAGCCTGGGGACGGCAGCGGTACTGCTGCTGTTTTTGCTGGAGCGCGCCGGGCCTGTGCTCCAGCAGGTGGAGGACCTGGCCGCCTCCGGCCCCTTGGAAGGGGAAGCCGTGGGGCTGATGCTCCGGGCGGTGGGCATCACCGTGGTGGGGCAGGTGGTGGCCCGCCTGTGCAAGGACGCGGGGGAATCCGCCCTGGCCTACACCGTGGAACTGGCCGCCCGGGCCGCGGTGCTGGCAGCGGCCCTGCCCGCCTTGGGGCGGCTCCTGAAATACCTGGGCGAGATTGCGGCCCTGTAAGGATGTGAAAGCGGTGGCAAAGCGGATACTCCTGCTGTGCCTGGTGCTGGCGGCGCTGCTGTGGTGGGCGCCCTGCCGCGCCCAGGCCTCGGAGGTGGAGGGCATCTACGAGAAAAGCGGCGCCGGGGAGCTGTACAGCGCCCTGGACCAGGACACCCAAGACCTGCTCTCCCAGGCGGGGATAGGGGAGGGTTCCTGGGAAAGCGGCGACGGCGGCCAGCTGTTCCAGGCCCTCTCCCAGCTGCTGCGGGAAAAGCTGGCCGCCCCCCTGAAAGGGCTGGCGGCGCTGCTGGGGGTGGTGGTCCTCTGCCGCCTGGGGGGCATCTTCGAGGAGGGCGGAAGCGCCTCCCTGTTGGCGGGGACGCTGGCCTGCGCCGGTGTCCTCACCGTCCCCCTGCTGGAGCTGATACAGGCCGCCCAGCGGGTGATAGAAAGCGCCTGCGTGTTCCTGGGGGCCAGCGTGCCGGTGTACTCGGCGCTGCTGCTGGCCTCGGGGAATACGGCGGCGGGAGGCTCCT
>FR893690.1:4198-4510 GCA_000435395.1 Firmicutes bacterium CAG:94 | reverse complement strand
GAGGCTCCTACAGCTTCTGGACTTTGGCCGCCGGCAGCCTGATTCCCGCCCTGTCCTCGGCGCTGCTCATGCCTCTGTTGCACATGTTCCTGCTGCTGGCCTTGGCCTCCAGCTTGTGCGGCGGCGCCTTTGACAAGCTGCTGCAAAGCCTTTACAGCTTCGCCAAGTGGGCGCTGGTGCTGGCGGTGACGCTGTTCTCCGGGGTGCTCTCGGTGCAGACGGTGCTCAACGCCCAGGTGGACGCCGCCTCGGGGAAGGCCGTGAAATTCCTGGCCTCCTCGGCGGTGCCCATTGTGGGCGGGGCCTTTGGGG
>FR893690.1:0-4166 GCA_000435395.1 Firmicutes bacterium CAG:94 | reverse complement strand
CGCCGTGGCCGCCATCCAAAACAGCGTGGAGATAGTCAAGTCCGGCGTGGGCGCTTTTGGGATTCTGGCGGCGCTGTGCATCTTTGTGCCCACCATGCTCCAGGGGGCGCTGTGGATGGGCGTGTGCCTGCTGGGCCAGGTGGCTGCCGGCCTGTTCGATACGCCCCGGCTGGGCTCCCTGTTTGGGGCCTGCGCCTGGGTGGCCAAGATGGTGCTGGCGGTGCTCGTCAGCGTGTGTGCCGTGGCGGTGGTGTGCGCCGCCTTGGTGCTCTGTGTGAAAGGAAGCCTATGAACCAGGTGATGGAAAGCGTCTTGACGGTGTGCGTGGCTTTGGTGGCCGCGGAGCTGCTGCGCCGGTTCTGCCCAGAGGACCAGATGGTGCGCTTTGTCAGCGGCCTGGTGGCCCTGGGGCTGCTCCTCTCCTTGGTGGGCGCGGCGACGGGCCTGGAGCTGGACCTGCCCCTCTCCGCCGCCCAGGGCCAGCGCCAGCAGGAGGAGCTCTCCTCCTACCTGGAGGAGCAGTACCAGCAGGCCGCCCAGCAGGACGGGGAGGCCTATGTCCAAAGCCTGCTGGCGGCGGCTGGGCTGCAGGCAAAAGAAATCCAGGTTTCCACAGATAGAAACCAAGATGGCAGCATAGTATTGACTGAGGTGGCGGCTGTTTTCACCTACCCCGTAGAGGGGGAGCGGGCCAGCGCCCTTCTCCGCAACGCGCTGGGGGAGGGGGTCCGCGTCACGGTGGAGACAGGCGGCTGAGGAAGGAGGGGCCATGGAGCCAGGCAAGTGGAAGCAAGCCCTGGGCGGGCTGCTCCAAAAGGAGAAAGCCGTCAAGCTGGTGGTGCTTTTGGGTATCTGCGGCATCGCCCTCATCGGGCTCTCCTCCTTTTGGGAGCCCTCTGGGCAGCAGGATGCCCCGGCGGAATCCTCCGTCCCCGCGGCGGACTACCGCGGGGAGCTGGAGGAAAGCCTCTGCCGCATTGTCACCGCCATCACCGGGGAGGCCCAGCCCACCGTGGTGGTCACCCTCTCGGACAACGGCCGCAGCCTGTACGCCGCGGATGAGCGGGAGAGCGGCCGCCAGGAGGAGAGCGCCTCCTCCCAGGAGCGGGAGACGTCCCCCATCCTGCTGGAGGACGCCCAAGGCAACCAGCACGCCCTCACCGTCACCCAGACCCAGCCGGAGGTCCAGGGGGTGGTGGTGGTCAGCGATTTTGCCGGGGACCCCGCCGTGCGGGAGAAGCTCCTCACAGCGGTGTGCACGGCCCTGGACCTCTCCTCGGCGCGGGTGTGCGTCACCAGCCGGGGCTGAACAAGCAAAACATACAGGAGGGATTTGTCATGAAGTTTGGAAAAAAGCAGCTGGTGTTGGCCTCTTTGGTGCTGGCCCTGGGGGCGGCGGTGTACTTAAACTGGCAGTTTGCCGGCACGGGCCGCCTGCCTGTGGGGGACTCCTCCTCGGAGACGAGCCAGCTAGGCGCCGCCCAGCTGGTGAACAATACCTATGTGGAAACGGTCAACGACGGGGCGGAGAGCGGGGAAGCCTCGGGGGACGCTTTGGCCCAGGCCCGCATGGATAGGCAGAACTCCCGGGACCAGGCCCTGGAGCTGCTGGACGGCGTGCTGGAGAACGTGGATTCCGACAGCGCCGCCAAGCAGCAGGCGGTGGAGGAAGCCTCTGCCATCGCCCAGAATATCCTGGCGGAGTCCAACGTGGAAAGCCTGCTGGAGGCCAAGGGCTACACCGACTGCGTGGCCTACATCACCGCCCAGGAGTGCAGCGTGGTGCTGGCAGGCGCCGTGGAGGAGGCCGACACCCTCATCGTCCAAGAGGTGGTCATGGAGCAGACGGGGCTGACGGCGGATAAAATTAAAATCATCGGCACAAATTAGTTGGCTTCTTCCCCAAAGTGTGGTATAATGGCTCCACAGTGGGCCGCCGCGTGCGGTTCCCCGGTGCAGCTTGAAAACGCAATCCTGTGTACGCAACGAACAACGCGAAGGCTCACCGTGGAAGCGGTGGGCTTTTTTTATTTTTGTTTGGGAGGTCATCACGATGACAAGAAGGGAAGCTAGGGAACAGGCCTTTATTTTGGTGTTTGAGCAGGCCATCCGGGGGGAGCCTATGGACGCTATCCTCCACGACGCCGCAGAGGCCCGGGACTTGGTGCCCAGCGCCTTTGCCGAGCAAGAGGCCCTGGGCGTGGAGGCCCACCGGGAGGAGATCGACAGCGTCATCGAGCAGCACATCCGCGGCTGGAGCCTGCGCCGCCTCTCCAAGGTGGCCCTGGCCCTGCTGCGCTTGGCTATTTACGAGATGAAGTGGGAGGATTCCATCCCCACCAGCGTGTCCATCAACGAGGCCGTGGAGTTGGCCAAGACCTACGGCGGCAAGGACGACGCCCCCTACATCAACGGCGTGCTGGCTTCCGTGGCCAAGACGCTGCCCGCCAGCCAGGAAAAAACCCATGGGTGAGCGCTTTTTAGGGATTGATACCAGCAACTACACCACCTCCGCGGCCCTGTTCGACGGCCAGCGGGTGCTGGAGAACCGCAAGCTCCTTCTGCCGGTAAAGCCGGGGGAGAAGGGCCTGCGCCAAAGCGACGCCGTGTTCCACCACGTGCGCCAGCTGCCCCATGTGCTGGGCCCCCTGCTGGAAGAACTGGAAGCCCCGCCCGGGGCTGTGGGGGTGTCTGTTTCCCCCACCACGGCGGAGGGCTCGTACATGCCCTGCTTTTTGGTGGGGAAGAATACAGCTGGGCTGCTGGGCCAGGCGTGGAAAGCCCCTGTGGAGCACTTCTCCCACCAGCAGGGGCACATCGCCGCCGCCCTCTATTCCGCCGGCAGGCTGGAGCTGCTGGAGCGCCGCTTCCTGGCCTTCCACGTCTCCGGCGGCACCACCGAGGCGCTGCTGGTCCAGCCGGACGGGGAGGGCATGCCCCACATCACCTTGGCCGCCCACTCCCTGGATTTAAAGGCCGGCCAGGCCGTGGACCGGGTGGGGCTGCTGCTGGGGCTCTCCTTTCCCTGCGGGCCGGAGCTGGAGCGGCTGGCCCTCCAGTGGGAGGGGAAGCTCTCCTACCGGCCGGTGCTCAAGGGGCACGATTGCTCCCTCTCCGGCATTGAGAACCAGTGCAAGGCCATGGTGGACCGGGGCGAGCCCCCGGCGAAAATCGCCCGCCACTGCCTAGAGGCCATCGCCTCCGTGCTGGATAAGATGTGCTCCCGCCTGCTGGAGGAGCTGGGCCCCCTGCCCGTGGTGTTCTCCGGCGGGGTGTGCTCCAATTCGTTGCTGCGCCAGCGGCTGGGGGAGAAGTACAGCGCCACCTTCGCCGCGCCGGAGTTCTCCTCGGACAACGCCGCGGGGGTGGCGGTGCTGGCCTGGAAAAAGAGGTGCCAAGGATGAACGCAGCGGTGCTCACCGTATCCCAAGTGAATTTCTTTATCAAGTCCCTTATCGAGGGGGACGGCCGGCTGCAAAACGTGGTGGTTTCCGGGGAAATCTCCAACTTTACCGACCACTACCGCTCCGGCCACCTGTACTTCTCCCTCAAGGATGAGAAGTCCGTGCTGAAAGCGGTGATGTTCGCCTCCGCCGCCCGGCGGCTGAAGTTCCGCCCCCAGGACGGCATGAAAGTGCTCATCCGGGGCCGGGTGGCCGTGTACGAGCCCACAGGCCAGTACCAGCTCTACGCCGAGGACATGCAGCCCGAGGGCATCGGCGCCTTGAGCCTGGCCTTCCAGCAGCTGAAGGAGCGCCTGGCCGCCCAAGGCCTGTTCGACCGGGAGCACAAGCGGGCCATCCCCGCTTTCCCGGAGCGCATTGGCGTGGTCACCTCCCCTACAGGGGCGGCGGTGCGGGACATTTTACAAATAACGGCCCGGCGCTGGCCTTTGGCGAAAATCGTCCTGGCGCCGGTGCTGGTCCAGGGCAGCCAGGCCCCCGGGCAGATTGTGGCGGCTTTGCCCCAGCTGGACCGCCAGCGGGCCTGCGACGTGATAATCCTGGGCCGTGGCGGCGGCTCGCTTGAGGACTTGTGGGCCTTTAACGACGAGCAGGTGGCCCGGGCGGTGTACGCCTGCTCCATCCCGGTGGTGTCCGCCGTGGGCCACGAGACAGACTACACCATCTGCGACTTTGTGGCGGATTTGCGCGCTCCCACCCCCA
>FR893689.1:5224-10052 GCA_000435395.1 Firmicutes bacterium CAG:94 | reverse complement strand
GGCGCAAAGGGCAACCTGCTGGTGGACGCGGACTACTCCCAGATCGAGCTGCGGGTGCTGGCCCACGTGGCGGATGACGCCGCCATGAAGGAGGACTTCGTAGAGGGCCGGGACATCCACACCGCCACGGCGGCCCGCGTGTTCCAAATGCCCGTGGACATGGTCACCAAGGACATGCGCTCTAAGGCCAAGGCGGTAAACTTCGGCATTGTCTACGGCATAGGGGCCTTCTCCCTGTCCAAGGACATCGGCGTCACCCGCAAGGAGGCCGACGACTATATCAAGGAGTACCTGCGCAACTACGCCGGCGTGGACGCCTACATGAAGCGGGTGGTGGAAGAGGCCAAGGAGAAGGGCTATGTGGAGACCCTCTTCGGCCGGCGGCGCTATCTGCCGGAGCTGAAAAGCGGCAACTTCAACCTGCGGGCCTTTGGGGAGCGGGTGGCCCGGAACATGCCCATCCAGGGGGCGGCGGCGGACATCATCAAAATCGCCATGATCCGCGTCAGCTCCCGCCTGGCCCGGGAGGGCTTGCAGGGCAAGCTCATCCTCCAGGTCCACGACGAACTCATCGTGGAGTGTCCCCCGGAGGAGCGGGAGCAGGTGGAGCGCATCCTCCAGGAGGAGATGGAGGGGGCGGTGCGCCTCTCCGTGCCCATGGTGGCGGAGGCTGGCTCCGGCCGCACCTGGTTTGAGGCCAAGGAGTGAAGACATGGGAGAGCTGCTGTTTTGCTGCCCCCTGTGCGGCGGGGCCTTGACCCGCCAGGAGCACCGGGCGGTGTGCCCCCAGGGCCACAGCTTTGACGTGGCCCGCCAGGGGTATGTCCACCTGCTGCCGGTGAACAAGATGCACTCCAAGCTGCCCGGGGACAGCCGGGAGATGGTGGAGGGCCGCCGCCGCTTTTTAGAGGCGGGCTATTACGCCCCCTTCCGGCAGGAGCTGTGCCGCCTGGCGGCAGCGTGCGCGTCCCAGCTGGGAAGACCGGCCGGGGAGGGGCTGCTCCTCTGCGACGCCGGCTGCGGGGAGGGCTACTACACCGCCGGCTTGCGGGAGGCTTTGCCCCAGGCCCGGGTGTGCGGGTTCGACATCTCCAAGCTGGCGGTAAAGGCCGCCGCGGGCAAGTACAAATCCGTGGAGTTTGGGGTGGCAAGCTCCTTCGCCATCCCCTTGGGGAAGGCCAGCGTCCACCTGCTGACAGACGTGTTTTCCCCCCTGGCGGCGGAGGAGTTCGCCCGGGTGGTAAAGCCCGGGGGCTTTTTCCTCTACGCCGTGCCGGGGGAGAGGCACCTGTACGGCCTCAAGGAGCTGCTGTACGAGAACCCCTATGAAAACCCCCACCGGGAGACGGAGTACCCGGGCTTCCGGTTTGTGGGGCGCACCGCCGTGCGGGGGGAGATTCGCGTCCCGGACAGCCAAACCGCCGTGGATTTGTTCACCATGACGCCCTACTATTGGAAAACCGGCCCCCAGGCCGCTCAGCGCCTGGAGACGGTGGAGGGCTTTTCCACCGAGATAGGCTTTGACTTCCTGCTGTACCAGCGGCAGTAGCCCCGGGGGAAGGCCCATATACAACGCGCGCCTGCGGGAAAGGCCGGCGCGACACTCTTTTGGGAGGAATTACAATGGCAAAAACAACGAAACTGACGCTGCACCCCAAGTTCACCATTGGGGAAATCTCACCCCGGCTGTACGGCGCCTTTTTGGAGCCCATCGGCACCATGGTCAACGGCAGCATGTACAACCCCAAGCACCCCACCGCGGACAGCCAGGGCTTCCGCCAGGACTTCATCGCCGCCCTGCGGGAAGCGGGCCTGCCCGCCCTGCGGCTGCCCGGGGGCAACTTTGTCTCCGGCTGGGAGTGGAAGGACTCCATCGGCCCCAAGGAGCAGCGCAAGGCCCACCTGGATTTGGCCTGGCACCAGTACATCCCCAACGACGTGGGCCACGACGAGTACCTGCAGTGGGCAGAAAAGATTGGCACCCAGCCCATGTACACCATCAACCTGGGCACCGGCACCCTGCTGGACGCCATCCACATCGCCGAGTACACCAACCATCCCGGCGGCACCTATTGGTCCGATTTGCGCCGCCAGTACGGCCGGGAGCAGCCCTACGGCGTAAAGACCTGGTACCTGGGCAACGAGATGGACGGCCCCTGGCAGATAGCCTCCTGGGAGAAGGACCCCAAGGGCTACGGCGTCCTGGCCAACGAGACCTCCAAGGCCATGAAGTGGGTGGACGGCTCCATCGAGACGGCGGTGTGCGGCTCCTCCTCCCCCTTTATGGGGCACTTCCCCCAGTGGGATTTGGAGGTGCTGCAGGAGTGCTACAACGCCGTGGACTATGTCTCGCTGCACCACTACCACACCGCCGCCCCGGGGAACTACTTCCAGCTGCTGGGCGGTGCGGCGTACATCGAGGACTACATCGAGACCGAGGCGGCCCTGTGCGACTTTGTCCAGGCCAAGATGCGCTCCCCCCGCAAGCTGATGCTCTCCTTCGACGAGTACGGCGCCATGATGCGCCCCCTCCAGGGCATCGAGCACCCCGGCTGGGGCCCCTATAACCTGTACCACTCCCACTACCGCTTCGACCCCAACGCCGCCTACGTCCGCCACGACCCGGACAACATGGTGGACAACCGCCGCCGGGAGGTGGGGGACATGGTCCCGGCCCTGGGCAGCGCCAGCATTCTGCTGGCCTTCCTGCGCCATGCGGACAGGGTGAAGATTGGCTGCATGACCAGCGGCCTGGGGGCCCTTTGCGCCACCGACAGGGAGCACGTCTGGCGCACGGCCTCTTACTACCCCTTCCACCAGCTGATGGAGTACGGCCGCGGCCAGTCCTTGCAGGTGGCGGTGGAGGGCGACACCTTCGACCTGCCCGCCTACGCGGTAAACGACACCTCTCAGTACCCGGCCAAGGAGGGCCTGCCCTATGTGGATGCGGCCGCCGCCTACGACGAAAAAGCAGGCGCCTTGACGCTGTTCGCCATCAACCGGGACCCCGCCGGGGATACCCAAATCCAGCTGGACGTCTCCGCCTTCGAGGGCTACCGCTTTGTGGAGCACCTGGAGCTGTGCGCCCCGGACATGGACGCCCGCAACACCTGGGAGGCCCCGGACACCATCGCCCCCGCCGTGGGGCAGTCCGCCAAGGAGGAGCAGGGCGTGGTCACCGCCACCTTAAAGCCCCTGTCCTGGAACGTCCTCCGGTTTGAGAAGTAAACGGCAGCATACAGCTGCGGCCTGGATCGCATGAAAAAAAGCAAGCCTTGTGTTGTTCGCGGCTTTCCCTTGTTCCATCTTACCTCATCCCCTCTCTACCACCGTTTATAGCATAGGTGTAGGAGGTTGGCAACGTAGAATTTCCCAGAATGTGGATATGTTTTATAGGAAAAGTTCCCGCGGTGGTGCAGGCGTCACGTCCCCTGTGGTTTTTTCCAACTCCGCTTGCCCGGGGAGCCGTAGGCAGAACCCAGCTGAGCCACAAAGCTGGCTCCCTTTGCGGCGCTTGAAGCAGCGAGCTGGCTCCGGCGGAGCGGCTTCTGCATGCTGTGTCTTTCTTCCAAGGAAAAGAAGAGCGGCAGGGGTGGGCCTGCTGCTGCGCGGCGGGGAGAAGATCGGGGACGTTGCCGTGGCGGTGGGGTACGAGAACAGCCCCCACTTCAGCCGGGCGTTTAAAAAGTTCTACGGCGTCAGCCCCAAACAGTACCAAAGCTCGGGCCAGGATTCTACCTGAATCGCGTCCCAAGCAGAAAGCCGGGAGACCTCCCCTTGCGGAAAGGCCTCCCGGCTTTTGTATGAACGATTCCCCCGAAATGCTTTTGTGTTTATTGGGCCTGCCTCACCACATACCGGCCTGCCGGCAAAACAGCCTTTACGGCGGCGCCGTCCTGCCGGGCGGCAACATCCGCCGCTTTCGCGGGCGGCAAGATCCGCCGCTTTCGCGGGGACGCCGTTGATGGTCAGCTGCTCCAGGTCGGCGTTGGGCAGCACCAGCGCGCCCTCGCCGTCAAAGGGGATGGCAAAGGTGTAGGTCAGGCTGCCGTCTTCCTCGTACTGCCAGCCGCTTTCGTACAGGCCGGCGGGGGAGTTGACCGTGGCCTTGGCCCGGCCCAGGCGGCTGTCCGGCTCGGGGGCCAGGCGCACCCGCTTGAAGCCAGGGGCCTCCTCGGTGGGGTTGATGCCGCACATGTTCCGGTACATCCACTCCACAATGGAGCCGTAGGCGTAGTGGTTCATGGAGTTCATGCCAATGCCGCTGATGACGCCGTCGGGCAGCACCGCGTTCCACCGCTCCCAGATGGTGGTGGCGCCCATGTTCACCTCGTACAGCCAGCTGGGAAGGTCCTCCTGCAGCAGCAAGGTGTACGCCGTCTCGCTGTCGCCGCACTTAGAGAGGGCCCGGCACAGCACAGGCGTGCCCAGGAAGCCTGTCTTCAAGTGCATCTCAGCGCCCTCCAGCAGGGCCTTGAGGGCCTGGCGGTTCTTTTCCTCGTAGCCTTCCGGCACAAGCCCGTACATCAGGGAGAGCACCAGCCCCGTCTGGGTGGCGGCGGCACACCGGCCTGTGGCGGTGAAGAACTCCTTCCGGATGGCTGCCTTGATCTCCCGGGCCAGCTGCCCGTACTCCTGCTGTTCCGCGGAATAGCCCAGGGCCTTCGCCGCCCCGGCGAGAATCTGGGCGCAGCGGTAGTAGTAGACAGAGCACAGGAACGTCACGTCCGTGCCGCCCCACACAGTCTCCGGGTCCATGCCGTAACGGGGGCCGTCCAAGGCCAGCCAGTCGCCGTAGTGGAACTTCACCGCCTGCCACAGGCGGGTG
>FR893689.1:0-5152 GCA_000435395.1 Firmicutes bacterium CAG:94 | reverse complement strand
CCTTCATGGCGGGGTAGTGCTCCCGCAGCTTTTCTTTGCCGCCGTTGTAGATGTAGCTGTTCCAGGGGACGATGGCCGCGGCGTCCGCCCAGCCGCAGGCGCCCTGCTCCCGGATGATGTTAAAGTCGCCGCCGGGCCGGGCGATGACCGGCGCCACATGGGGAACGCTGCCCCCGCGGATTTCCTGCTCCTTCCACATATCCCGGCAGTACTTGTCGTAAAAGGCCGCGCAGTCCATGACAAAGCAGGCGGTGGAGCTGAACACCTGGGCGTCGCCCGTCCAGCCCATGCGCTCGTCCCGCTGGGGGCAGTCGGTGGGCACGTCCACAAAGTTGTCCTTTTGGCTCCACTTGGCGTTGAGAATCAAGCGGTTCACCTTTTCGCTGCCAGTCTCCAAGAAGCCGATTTCCTCCAGGTCGGAGTAGAGGCTGTAGCCCAAAAAGGCGCTCTCATCGGGCTTGCCGCCGGGCCAGCCCGTCACCTTGATGTACCGGTAGCCGTAGAAGGTGAAATAGGGGCGCACCACGGTCGGCCGTCCATCGGAAATGTAGCGGTACTCGCACAGGGCGGAGCGCATGTTGTCCCGGTAGAAGCAGCCGTCCTGCAGCAGCTCGCCGAACTGCAGGCGCAGCTCCGTGCCCTGGGGCAGGTTGGCGCGCAGCGCAAAGCCGCCGGTGATGACCTGGCCCATGTCCAGCACCCACTCGTCCTTTTTGGTGTGGAGCAGCGCGGGGTGGAACTCCTCCTTCCGCCGGACGGGCAGGCTCAGGCGGGGGGAGGGCTCCGCCAGCGGCAGGCTGGGGGTGACCTCCTCCACCGGCAGCCAGCTGGCCCCATCCCCTTCGGGGGCAGCCCAGTGGGGGATTTCCTTGGCCTGCTCGTAGCGCTCGCCGTCGTAAATGCTGCTGAAGGTCACAGGGGAGGGCGCGCACTGCCAGGTGTCATCCGTCCCCAGCACCACTTCCCGGCCGTCCGCCAGCAAAACGCGGACCTCCAGCCGGAGGAGGAACTGCTCGGCGAAGGCCTCCGCCGGGAAGCCCTTTTCCCCTGTCTCATAGCTGGCGGGAATGCCCCCAAAGCCAAACCGGCCCTTGGCCCAGCCGTTGCCCAGCATGGCCCCCAGGGTGTTCTGGCCCTGGTGGAGCAGCCCGGTGACGTCGTACGTTTGGTATTGCAGCCACCTGTCATAGGCGGTGCAGCCAGGGGCCAGGTACTCGTCCCCGGCCTTTTCCCCGTTGGCGTACAGCTCGTAGAGCCCCAGGCCCACGGCGTAAACCCGGGCGCGGACAGGCTCCCCCTCCAGGAAGAAGCTGCGGCGCAGCAGGGGATGGACGCTGCTTTCCAGGGAAGGGGCGATCCACTTGCCGGCCCATTTCTCCCCCATTTTGGAGGTTTCAAACCAGGCGGCGGCGCTGGTGGCCTGCTCGCCGTTGTCCCCCTGCACCGTCACCCGCCACCAATACCGGGTGCGGGGCTGCAAGTCCAGGGTGACGGGGCAGTCTACCGAGGACAGGCCGGCGTCCTCGCCGGAGTCCCACAGCAGCCTTTGGAAGCTTTCGTCCGCGGCCACTTCCACCCGCGCCCACTGCTGCTTTTTCGCGTCCGTTTCCTCCACGGTCCAGGAAAAAGACAGGCTGTTCATCTCAAACCCCAGGGGGTTTGTCAGCCGGTTGACCTTTAAACGGTTGATATTCACTGTTTTCTCCTCCCATTATTTGCAGGGTCACTCTTCAATAGCGGCCTTCTGCTGGTTGATTTCCCGAATGATTTGGATGTCGAACTTCTCCTTGCGGCCGTAGGTGTACAGGCCGTTGACCTCCTGCTCCACATCGTACAGCTGGGTGTAGCAGAAGCCGCAGATGTCCGGGTTGTTCAGCAAAGCTTCGGTCAGGCCGCGGTAGCGGGCGAAGTACTCCTGGGGGGTGGTGGGCGCGTCGCCATAGCCCCAGCCTTCCACGGTCTCATCGGGCCAGCGGATGCCGCCGTACTCGCTGATGAAGACAGGCTGGCCCTCATAGGGCTGGTTGAAGAAGGGCGGGCGGCCGTTGGGCGCCTCCGGCACAGAGTTGAAGAAGGGGTCCTCCGCCGGGATAACGCCGCCGGTCTCCTCCATGCGCTGGGAGAGGCCGTTGTACCGGGCCAAAAAGCTCTCGGTGTTCTGGTCGTAGTCGTGGATGTCGTAGACTTCGGAAATCACCCGGTAGTTGCCGCTGGAATCGATGCAGGGGCGGGTGGGGTCCAGGCGCTTGGTCAGCTTGTAGATGCTGCTGAGCAAAGCGTTCTTCTCCCGCTCTTCCCAGTAGCCCCAGGTCTCGTTGAAGGGGCACCAGCCGATGATGGCCGGATGGTTGAAGTCCCGCTCCACGGCCTCGCTCCACTGGTTGAGGTAGGTCTCGGTGGAGAGGGGATGGGCGTGGTCCAGGCCCCAGTTGGGGTACTCGCCCCACACCAGGTAGCCCAGCCTATCGCAGTGGTAGAGGAACCGGGCCTCGAACACCTTCTCGTGGAGCCGCGCCCCGTTAAAGCCCGCCGCGAAGGAAAGCTGAATGTCTTGAATCAGGTCCTCCTCGGTGGGGGCGGTGTAGATGCCGTCGGGATAGAAGCCCTGGTCCAGCACCATCCGCTGGAACAGGGACTTGCCGTTTACCAGGAACTTCTTCCCCTGGGAGCGGGCGTCCCGCAGGCCGAAGTAGCTGTGCACCCGGTCCTCCCCAAAGGTGAGCTCCAAGGTGTAAAGGCCGCCCTTGCCGGGCTCCCACAGGTGGGTTTCCTCCAGCTCCAGCTGGGCGGTGAAGAAGCCGTCCTTTACCCGCAGGGACTTCTGTCCCACAGGGCGGCCCTCCCAGGCGGCGGAGAGGGTCAGCTCCCCTTCGCCCTGGACAGCGCCGGTGACAGTCACCCAGCCGTTTTCCAGGTTGGGGTAATACTTGGCGTACTGGATGTAGCTTTGGGGCACGAACTCCAGCCACACCGTCTGCCAAATGCCCGTGGTGCGGGTGTAATCGCAGCCGGAAGAGGCGTACAGGTGGGCCTGCTTGCCCTTGGGCTGCAGGCCGGAGCGGACGTCGTCCCGCACCGCCACAAAGAGGCTGTTCTCCCCCAGGCGCGCCTGCCGGGTGATGTCCAGGGTAAAGGAGGTGTACCCGCCCTTGTGGGTGCCCGCCAGCTCCCCGTTGACGTAGACCGCGGCCTCGTAGTCCACCGCGCCGAAGTGCAGCAGCACCTTGCCGGCCAGCTCCTCCTGGCTCAAGGTGAAGGCGCGGCGGTAGGCCACGCCGCTGATAAAGTCTGTGTAGCCAATGCCGGAGAGCTTGCTCTCCGGGCAGAAGGGCACCAGGATCTCCCGGTCGAAGGTCTCCTTCTCCCACAGACGGCGCTCCACAGCGCTGCAGCCAAAGTCGAACGCAAACTCCCAAGTGCCGTTTAGGTTTTTCCAGCTGTCCCGCTCCCATTGGGGATTGGGATGCTCCGGACGTGGTATGTTGCACATAAATAACTCCTCCTTGCAGGGTGATTTCATGGAATCAATGCGATTATACCCGTCCTTTTCCCATATGTAAATATCCAAATGCAACTTCTTTGCCGGAAATGTGGAAAAGCCGCGGCACTTCTGGCCCCATCGGGGCCAAGGCAGCTCCTGCTTGACAAGCAGAGACACCGCCCATCCAATGTAATGGAAGGGCGGTGTCCTTTTCATAGGAGTCGCTTTAGGCTTGCGTCTTTGTTTTTATTGGTTCTTGCTATCGTAGTTGCGCTGGAGAATCATGGCGTGTGTTTCCTTCCTTTCTTTTTCTGCGTCCAGTTCGACCT
This sequence comes from Firmicutes bacterium CAG:94, assembly GCA_000435395.1. Lineage (GTDB taxonomy): Bacteria > Bacillota > Clostridia > Oscillospirales > Acutalibacteraceae > Acutalibacter > Acutalibacter ornithocaccae. The sequence continues at coordinate 1,342 of FR893689.1, read as the reverse complement.
GGATGCGGTCAGCCTCTGGAGCGTCCGGCTTGAAATTTGGCTGGTGCTTCATGAAGCGCTCGAAGAACTGGTCTGTGGGTTTGGTGGTGAAGAGGGGCATGGGAAACAACTCCTTTCTGGGGAATAAAAAAGGGCGACCTGATTTTTTTCAGATCGCCCTGGAAAAAATATTTTGTTGTGGGGAATAGAAAAACGGGAGCTGCTTTTTTTCGCCGCTCCCGCTTCATTTGGTCAAAAATAAGAATGTTTATGTTTTTACGTCGGTTCGAATCCCACCAGACGGGTGCGGTTTCATTCAAAAACGTCACGCCGTGACGGGCCTTTTTGGACCCTAGAAACGCGAAAAAAGCCCGGAATTCCGGGCTTTTTCGTACCTGCATCATTTTTGGCAAGTAAACCTGGAGCGGGCGAAGGGAATCGAACCCTCGTATTCAGCTTGGGAAGCTGATGTTCTACCATTGAACTACGCCCGCGAATCAATTTTTGAATGCTTGCTTATTATAACGCCCCGGAAGGAAAAAGTCAATGAGGGAAATGAAATTTTCCACGGGGAGGGCTGCGGGGCGCTCTCGTGAAGATAGTTCACGATAAAGCGCAAATTGTGTCGAAGCGCTGGCTTTTTTGTCGAAGCTATTATATAATACATATTGCGCTTTGAAAGCGTCCTTTGTGTGGAACGGTTGTTTCCCGCAAAACAGGGCATGCTGGAAGAGAAGGCCGCCGGAAGGCGTCTTCGAAAAAAGGAGAAGTGAGAGTAGGTTTCCATGGCGAAAGGTTTTGGCGGCACAAATAGCTTCTTAGCGGAGCGTCTGCGGCAGGCCCGCCTGCAGGCAGGGTACTCTCAGCAGAACATTGCGGACGCCCTCAACGTAAACCGCGCCACTTACACCTACTACGAAACCGGCAAGACTTCCCCCGACCCTGTCACCTTGGGGAAAATCGCCCGCATCTGCGGGGCGCCCATTGAGTTCTTCTTTGAAGAGGAAGACACTCCCAACAGGCCCCTGTTCCTTACGGACAGAGAGCGCTGCCCCAAGAAGCCCTTTCCCAACCCCAACAAGATTGGGGAGCTCACCCCAGACGAAAAAAAGCTCATTGCCTTGTTGCGCACGTCGCAGACAGTTTCTGCCAGTGAAACCGCGAATTGGGTGATAGCGCAGCGGGAGTCCCGCAACGACAGGTGAGAAAAATTTTTCCGGTTCGACAAAATCCCCTTCCCTTCGCGGCCAAAACCTGGTATACTAGGGTACGCCGCTTGCAGATGGCGGTTTTGTTTTTCAAAAGGTGATAACCGCTTCTGCGGTTCTCATACATATTTGCGCTCGTAGCTCAGCTGGATAGA
>FR893688.1 GCA_000435395.1 Firmicutes bacterium CAG:94 | reverse complement strand
TGCCGGAGAGAAGACCGGTACTTTCCCGCCGTGGCGGGAAAGGCGAACACTGCGTGTTCGAGGTCTTCTCTGGGTGAACATCGCCAGATGTTCACCTTACATAAAGAAGCCCAAAATAATGCCGCCAGCCACAGCGGAGGCAATCTGGCCGGAGACGTTGGCGCCCACGGCGTGCATCAGCAGGTGGTTCTGGTTGTTCTCGGCAATGCCCATCTTCTCCACGATACGGGCGGACATGGGGAACGCGGAAATACCAGCGGCGCCCACCATGGGGTTGATTTTGGTGCGGCTGAAGATGTTGAGAATCTTAGCGAACACCACGCCGGCGATGGTATCGAAGATAAAGGCCACCAGGCCCAGGGCCATAATCATGATGGTCTGCACGGTGACGAACTGGTCGGCGCGCATGGAGAAGGCAATGGTGATGCCCAGCAGCAGCGTGATGAGGTTGGCCAAATCATTCTGGGCCGTTTCGGACAGGCGGTTGAGCACGCCGCACTCACGGATGAGGTTGCCGAACATCAGGAAGCCCACCAGAGAGACAGAGGCGGGAGCCACCAGGCCGGCCACGAAGGTGACCATGATGGGGAACAGAATGCGGGTGGTCTTGGTCACAGCATTGGGGCGGTACTCCATCTTGATGGCCCGCTCCTTCTTGGTGGTCACCAGCTTGATGGCCGCGGGCTGGATGATGGGCACCAGGGCCATGTAGGAATAGGCGGCTACCGCGATGGGCCCAATGTAGTTGGAGCCCAGCACCTGGCTGACCAAAATGGAGGTGGGGCCGTCGGCGGCGCCGATGATGCCGATGGAGGCGGCGTCCTTAATCTCAAAGCCCAGCAGGGCGGCCAGGACGATGGTGAGGAAAATGCCAAACTGCGCCGCAGCGCCGAAGAGGAACATCTTCGGGTTGGAAAGCAGAGGCCCAAAGTCAATCATCGCGCCAATGCCAATAAACAGCAGCAGCGGGAACGCCTCGGAGGTCTCGATGCCCACCTCGAACAGCCACTGGATGATACCATGGGTTTCCCCGGCACCCTCCATCATTTGGTTGAGCACGCCGGAGCTGGGCAGGTTCACCAGGATAGCGCCGAAGCCCATGGGCAACAGCAGCGTGGGCTCGTACTCTTTTTTGATGGCGAGCCAAATGAGCACTGCGCCCACCACATACATGACTACCTGCTGCCAGGTGATGGACAACAGGCCTTCCCACAAGAATTCCATTGTTTCGTTCATCCTTCCTTTTTTGAAAACAATTCTCTCCCGCAACGGGGAAGGTATGAAAAAAGACCTATGCAAAAAGCACAGGTCTTGCCGTTTCAAGCTAAACCAGGGCGCGGGCCCGCCCAAGATGTTGACTTAGCTGCATGGCGCCATGCCGGCTACTCCCCCATTTCGCTTGATAGTGTACCATGAGTGGCGCGGCCTTGTCAAGAGCGGAAAGCCAGGAGAATGTAACCGGATGTTTAGGGAAATTTCCAGGAATCTTCAAAAAACCTTCACATTTTCCCGGTATCCTATAACTGTGGTCAAGAAAAGGCCACTGAACAAAATCTTTTTCATTACATCCTCATTTTATCTCCTTACTTCCTCTTTTAAGGGGCCGCTTCCTCCCAAAGCGGCCCCTTACCCCTTTTTTGTGGGATTTTTCAAAAGGAGCGGACATAAAAAGGCCCCCGGCTTGGGAGCCTTTTTGTGTGTCAGTACAAGCCCTCGAAGCTTTGGGGCACGGTGAAATCTGCCAAAATCTCCGGCTTGTGGGCCATGCTGTCCTGTTCGGTGATTTCCCGGATGACCCGGCAGGGGTTGCCTGCGGCGAAGGTACGGGGCGGGATGTCCCGGGTGACCACGGCCCCCGCGCCGATGACGCAGCCATCCCCGATGGTGACGCCGGGGCACACCACCACGTTGGCGCCCAGCCACACGTCGCTGCCAATGTGGACGGGCTTGGCGTAGCACAGACGCTTGGGCTTCCCATCGGGACCCAGCAGGGCGTTGCGCTCCTCGGGGACCATGGGATGGATGGGCGTGACAATGGTGACATTGGGGCCAAAGTTGCACCGGTCCCCAATGGTGACTTCGCCGTCATCCTGGATGGTCAGGTTGAAGTTGCCGAAAAAGTTCCGGCCGATTTTGGTGTGCTTGCCATAGTGGAAGGCGATGGGCCCCTGGATGCGGGTGCTCTCCCCCATCTCCCCCAGGATTTCCCCCAGGATGGCAGCGCGCTTTTCGTACTCGTCCTCGTAGGTGTTGTTGTAGTCCACGTTTAAGTTGTGGGTGCGCAGCTTTAGGGCCACCAGCTCCGGGTCGCCGGGGCAGAACACAATGCCCTGGAAGATGCGCTCCTCCTCTTTTACCATAGCAAAAGCCGCCTTTCCGATACAATCTGCCCCTAGTATAGCACCGCCTCCCCAGGGGCGCAAGGGGGAAGATTTGCCCGTCTCCATTGCGCTTTGGGGTTTCTTATATTATAATGGGACAATGGACCATGCCGGAACAGGGAGGGAAGCGTCTTGCCAGAAACAGCACAGGCCAGCCGGGGGAAGCAGGCGAAGGCCCGCATCCGCCAGGCCTTTACAAAGCTGCTGCGGGAAAAACCCATCCAGCGCATTGCCGTAAAGGAGCTCTGCCAGGAGGCCGGGGTGAACCGCAGCACCTTTTACGCCCACTACCAGGACATCTACGACCTGCTGACCAAGATAGAGGAGGACATGCTGGAGGATTTCCAGCGCGCCTTGGCGCCCCTGCTGGAGCCGGGGCCGGAGGCCATCTCCCCCTTGGAAATCACCCGGGGGATTTACCGCTGCCTGCAGGAGAACGCCGACGTGTGCACCGTCACGCTGGGGGAGTTCGGCGACAAGGACTTTGCCCTGCGCCTGCTGAACATCGGCCGGGAGAGCTGTCTGCTGGCCTATTCCCGGCAGTTCCCCCAGGCCTCTCCCCAGCGGCTGGAATACTTCTACGCCTTTGCCAGCGGCGGCAACATGGAGCTGCTGCGCCGGTGGGTGCAGGAGGGCATGGCCACCCCTGCCGAGGACATGGCCCGGGCCGCGGAGGCCATCATGTTCCACGGCATGGAGTTCCTAAAGGGGGAGCCCCTTCCCCCGGGGGAAGAAGAACACGCAATGTCCCCTGCCCCAGCGGGCGGGGAGGAAAGAAAGGATGTACCCACATGAAATTTTCTGAAATGCCTTACACCCGGCCGGACTACGCCGCTGCCGCCAAGGAGCTGGACAGCCTGACCGCCCGCCTGCGGGGCGCTGCCAGCGCCCAGGAGCAGGTGGCCCTTTACAAGGAATATGAGACGCTGCTCTCCCACCTGAGCACCCAGGCCACGCTGTGCTCCATCCGCCACACCGTGGACACCCGGGACGCCTTCTACGAGGAGGAGAACAACTACAACGACGAGCAGGCCCCCCTGCTGGAGGAAAAGCTGCAGCCCTTCCGCCAGGCGCTGCTGGCCTCCCCCTACCGGGCGGAGCTGGAGGAGAGCCTGGGCAAGCTGCTGTTCCAGAACATGGAGCTGGAGGAGAAGGCCTTCTCCCCGGAGATTGTCCCCCTGATGCAGGAGGAGAACCGGCTGGCGAACGAATACCAGAAGCTGTACGCCAGCGCGCAAATCCCCTTTATGGGCAAGACCGTCACCGTGGCACAGCTGGGCCCCTACAAGGAGAGCACCGACCGGGCCACCCGCCGGGCCGCTTTGGAGGCCGAGGGCTCCTTCTTCGACGAGAACCGGGAGCAGTTCGACGAGCTCTTTGACAAGCTGGTGAAGAACCGCACCCAGCAGGCCAAGGCCCTGGGCTTTGAAAGCTTTGTGGAGCTGGGCGCCATCCGGCGGATGCGCAACTGCTACACCCCCGCAGACGTGGCCTCCTTCCGGGACCAGGTGGTGCGGGATTTGGTTCCCCTGACGGTGAAAATCAAGGAGCGCCAGGCCAAGCGCCTGGGAATTGCCTGGGAGGACTTCACCTTTACGGACAACGCCCTGAGCTACAAGGACGGCTCCGCCACGCCCCAGGGCACCCCGGAGGAAATCCTGGCAGCGGGCAAGAAGATGTACGAGGAGCTCTCCCCCGAGACGCGGGATTTCATCCACCTGATGTTTGACAACGAGCTCTTTGACGTGCTGGCCAAGGACGGCAAGGCCCCCGGCGGCTACTGCACCAGCCTGCCGGACTACCAGTGCCCCTTTATCTTCTCCAACTTCAACGGCACCTCCGGCGACGTGGACGTGCTCACCCACGAGGCGGGCCACGCCTTCGCGGACTTCATCGCCAGCCAGACCGTGGCGGTGCGTGCGTTGAGCTGCCCCACCATGGAGGGCGCCGAGACCCACTCCATGAGCATGGAGTTCCTCACCGCCCCCTGGCACCACCTGTTCTTTGGGGAGATGACCGACAAGTACGAGCTTTCCCACGCCGAGGACGCTTTGCTGTTCATCCCCTACGGCTGCCTGGTGGACCACTTCCAGGAGGAGGTCTACCGCCATCCGGAGATGACCCCCGAGGAGCGCAACCAGAAGTGGCTGGAGCTGGAGGGCCGCTACCGCCCCTATATCAACTTTGACGGCCTGCCCTTCTACGGCCGGGGCGCCGGCTGGCAGCGGCAGCTGCACATCTACCTGTACCCCTTCTACTATATCGACTACTGCATGGCCCAGGTGATGAGCCTGCAGTTCTACGCCCTGTCCCTGGAGGATAGGGAGAAGGCCTGGGAGAAGTACATGGCCTTTGTGCGCCAGGGCGGCACCAAGACCTTTGTGGACTTGGCCCACTCTGTGGACCTGCGCTCCCCCATTGACCAGGGCTGCGTAAAGGACGTGTGCCAGGCCGCCTTCCAGTGGACCGAGGGGCATTTGGTGGAGTGATTCCCGTTTTGTTGTAAAGAGAAGGCGAAAGGGCTTCCGCTGGGGCGGAGGCCCTTTTTCCGGCACATTTCTAGGAAACTTACCAAAATATAAGCTTGCTTTTTTAGATTTTTATGATATAATAAGGATAAGCCCCCTGGGCATTGCCTGGGGCGGCCTGGCCACGATTCTATCTTCCCTCCTTTTCACAAAGCCGCCATGGGAGTTCCCACTGGGCGGCTTTGTCGTGTGAAGAAGGGAGATTGGCCGGCATAGACTGAAAGGCAGCCTGTTTTTAGAAAGGATGGTAAGCTATGGCGTTTCGCGAAATCTCTGTAGAACAGCTGAAAGACAACCCCTTTACCTTGATTAACAAGGACTGGATGCTCATCACCGCCGGGGACGCGGAGAAGCACAACACCATGACCGCCAGCTGGGGCGGCGTGGGCGAGCTGTGGGGCAAGTATGTGTCCACCATTTACATCCGGCCCCAGCGGTACACACTGGAGTTTGTGGAGCGGGAGGAGTACTACTCCCTGTGCTTCTTCGGCCCGGAGTACCGCCAGGCTTTGAGCTTGTGCGGGAGCAAATCCGGCCGGGACGTGGACAAGGACGCCGCCACCGGCCTGACCCCCCGCTTTGACCAGGCCGCCCCCTATTACGAGCAGGCGCGGCTGGGGTTCCTCTGCCGCAAGCTGTACCGCCAGGACATGGAGGAAAGCGCCTTCCTGGACAAGGGCTTGCTGGAAAAGTGGTATGACAACGACTTGCACCGCATGTTCATTGGGGAGATTGTGAAGGTGCTGGAGAAGGAATAAGCAAAAAGACAAGCAAAAAAGGACATCCCGGGCTTTTGGGATGTCCTTTTTCTTATGGTGTTTTCGCGTATCCTTTGCATGCTTAAAAGCCGAAGTCCTCCGGCAGGAGCAGCTCCAAGTCCCGCTGGGCCTCGGGGGTGCGGACGTTCCGGCGGGAGCAGGCGATGACGGCCTCCTCCACCTTGTTGCGGGCCATGCGGCCGTTGCCGTTGGTGCGGGGGTCACCCTCCTGCTGCTGGCGCTGGTAGTAGGCCAGCAGGGGGATTTCACAGGCGGGGGCCAGGCGGTAGCCCTTGGAGGCCACAATGCTCTTGGTGATTTCCACCAGCTCCCCGGCGGTGTAGTCGGGAAACTCGATGATATTGGGGAAGCGGGAGCGCAGGCCGGAGTTGGCGGTGAGAAACTCCTCCATCTCCCGGGAGTAGCCCGCCAAGATGACCACCAAGTCGTCCCGGTGGTCCTCCATGCCTTTCACCAGCGTGTCGATGGCCTCCAGGCCGAAGCTGTCGTCCTTGCCCCGGTAGAGGGAGTAGGCCTCGTCGATGAACAGCACGCCGCCCAAGGCGGACTGGATGGCCTTTTGGGTGAGGGGCGCGGTGTGGCCCACGTACTGGCCCACCAGGTCGCCCCGGGTGACTTCCACCAGCTGGCCGCCCTCTAGCACGCCAATGGCCTTGAGGTACCGGGAGACGATGCGGGCCACGGTGGTCTTGCCTGTGCCGGGGTTGCCGGTGAATATCATGTGCATGGAGGGGGAGTCGGCCTTGAGGCCCCGCTCCCGGCGCAGCTGCTGGATTTTGAAGTTATCCTCCAGAGAGAGGATATAGTCCTTCACCGGCTGGAGGCCCACGATTTGGGCGAGCTCCTCCCGCACGGCGGCCACGGCGGCATCCCGTGCGGAGGAATCGGCCTTTCTGCCCACCCGGGTGGCAAGGCCGGCCTGGACGTACTCCACCAGCAGGGCGCCCTCCTCCACCAGGACCCGGCCCTCCACCGGGCCCAGGCTTTTGCGGAGCTTCTCCTCGCTGAGGGTGCGGTACAGGCCGTCGGCGCTCTCCTTTAAGGCGAAGGCGCCCTGGTCCGGGGTGAAGCGGTCCGCCAGGGCGGACACCGCCGCCCCGTCAAAGGAGAGCTTCATTTGCAGCTGCTTCTGGCAGCGGGCGGCCAGGTCTTCCAGCTCCCGGCGGGCAATCTCCTCCAGGGACTGGCGGGTAAAGGGCTTTGTCTGGCACTGGTCGTCCAGCGCCGCCAGGAAGGGCGCACCGAAGGCGTCCACCAGCTTGGAGGCGGGCTGGTCCGTGAGCAAAAAGAGGTACTTCCCTCCCGCGGACAAGGTGGAGACGGCCCCCGGCACCAAGGCCGTGCCAATTTCCACCAGCATGCCCTTTTGCTCGGCGTAGCGGCTGGGCAGGGGGATTTCCCCCTCCCGGAACAGGGAGGCCACCATGGAGAGCACCCCGGTGTGGCACTTCTCCCAGTGCTCCAGCACCAGGGCGGCCGCGCCGCTTTTCACGGCGGCGTAGAAGTCCTGGATAAAGAGCTTTTCCGAGCCCGTGGCGCTGTAGCGGGACAAATCCAGCAAGGCGGTTTTAGGGCTTTTCAGCGCGCCCTGCCGCCCCAAAGAGGCGGTGAAGCACCGCAGCGCGCTGTGGCGGCCCGTGCCGTGGGGGCCGGAGACCACCGCCCGGCACAGGGGGCGGTCCTCCCGGGTGCCGGCCACAAAGGGCCGCTTAAAGGCGATGAGCAGCCCGTCCAAGAATTCCTCCTGGCCCAGGACCAAGGCGCCGGCCTCCTGGCGGGCCACCTGGAAGGCCAGCTCCAAATCCACCGGGTCCCCGGCGTTGCGGGAGACAGCGGTGGTGTCCACGCCGTCCTGGCGGAGGTGGCGCTCCAAATCGGCCATATCGGCTTTGGCCTCTTGGGTCAGCCGCTCCAGGCTGGCTTGGAGGGATTCCGACAGGCTGTCGCCGGTGCGCTCTACGGCGTCCAAGGCTTGCTGGGCCTGCTGGGCGTTGGCGGCGGCCGCCTCGATAGGCGCCTGGGCAGGGGGCGCCGTGCGGGGCTTCTCCCCCCTCTCCTTCTCCCCGGGCTGGCTGCTTTTAAAATGGAGCCTGCCACCCCGGAACATGGAGTCCAGGATGGCATCGATGTCGTTTTTCATGGGACAAAATCCTTTCCATTACAAAGGGGTACGCAAAAAGTTCAACAGCCGCGGGCGCCGCTGTCATAGGGCTGCAGGTCCTCCAGGATGGCCCGGAGGTTTTCCGCGTCGATTTGGCCGGGAGCAGAGGCGTTCAGCCCCGCGCCAAAGGTCAGGCAAGAGCCGAACACCCCGCCTCCCGCCCGGGTGATTTTGCCCAGCTCCCCCATGCTCATGGTGATGACCGGGCCAATCTCACTGCTGGCCTCCCACGTGGCGGCGAGCAGGGCCAGCACGTCCCCGGGGGTGCGGGGCATGACGGCGTATTTGGGCAAATCCGCCCCCAGCGCCTTCATGCGGCGGAGGGTGGCGGCAATCTCCTCTTTCGGGGGCGTCTGGTGGAAATCGTGCTTGGACAGGACCACCGAAATGCCCCGGGACTTGGCAAGCTCCGCCAGCCGGGCGGCGCGCTCCTCCCCGCAGGAGAGCTCTATATCCACAAAGCCAAAGCCCCCGGTTTGGAGCAAGTCCACCAGGCGCCGCTCATACTCCTCGGGAGAAAGCCGGGCTTGTCCGCCCTCCCCCTGGGTGCGCAGGGTGCACAGCAGGGGCTTGTCCCCCAGGTTTTCCAAAACCTGAGGCAGCACGGGCAGGGGGTTGCCAAAAAAGCAATCCAGGCGCCACTCGAACAGGTCCGCGGGCAAGTCCGCCACTTGCTGCAGCTCGCTGAGCAGCGCGGGCATGCCGTTGCCTGTAAGGGGCACGCATAGTTTCGGAAGGCCCTCGCCAAAGCGCAGGCCTTGCAGCGGGATACAACGCAAAATTTCCACTCCTTTTTCCCATGCACCAATTCCATATAATTTAAGTATACCGGTGCGGGTGGGAATTGTCAATTTGCCGGCGGGGGAAAATTAAATTTGTGGCGCTCCTTGCGCCGGGTGCCCCAGATATTGTATAATGAGCTGGAAAGAGACACACATCCTTTGGAAAGGGGCCTGGCCCCTTTGGGAGGGATTTCTATGAATCTGAAAAGCCAAGAGACCCGGCGCCTGGCCCCGGAGATGGACCCCCTGCGCATGGGAATGGGCTGGACCGCCCAGGACTTGGAAAAGCCCCAGGTGCTCATTGAGAGCACCTACGGCCAGAGCCATCCCGGCAGCGCCCACCTGCTGCAGTTTGCCCAAGAGGCGGCCAAGGCCGCCGACGCGGCGGGGGCGAAATCCGCGCTGTACTTTGCCACGGACATGTGCGACGGCATGAGCCAGGGCCACGACGGCGGCAACTATTCCTTGGTGAGCCGGGACACCATCGCCAATTTGATTGAAATCCACGCAAACGCCACCACCTTTGACGCCGGGGTGTTTATCGCCAGCTGCGACAAATCCGTGCCGGCCCAGCTGATGGCCATTGGGCGCATCAACATCCCCTCCATTGTGGTCACCGGCGGGGTGATGGAAGCCGGCCCCGACCTGCTGACCCTGGAGCAGATCGGCAAGTACAGCGCCATGTTCCAGCGGGGGGAGATACCGGAGGAGCAGTTCACCTTTTACAAGCACCACGCCTGCCCCTCCTGCGGGGCGTGCTCCTTTATGGGGACGGCCTCCACCATGCAGATTATGGCCGAGGCCCTGGGGCTGATGCTGCCCGGCAGCGCCCTGATGCCCGCCACCTGCGAGGATTTGGTGGAGGTGGCCCGCAAGGCAGGCGCCCGGGCCGCCCAGATGGCGGTGGAAGGCATCACCGCCCGGGACATGGTGACGGAAAAGAGCTTTGAAAACGCGGTGATGGTCCACGCGGCCATTTCCGGCTCCACCAACACGCTGCTGCACCTGCCTGCCATTGCCCGGGAGTTCGGCGTGGAGCTGGACGCGGACTCCTTTGACAGGATGCACCGGGGCGCCCACTATCTGCTGGACATCCGCCCCGCCGGGCGCTGGCCCGCGGAGTACTTCTACTACGCCGGGGGCGTGCCCCGGATTATGGAGGAAATCAAGTCCATGCTGCACCTGGACGTGATGACCGTCACCGGCAAGACCCTGGGCGAAAACCTGGAGGAGCTGAAGCACAACGGCTTCTATGAGCGCTGCGAGGAGCTGCTGCAAAAGACCGGCCTGCAGCGCACGGACATCATCCGCACCTTTGGGGAGCCCATCGGCACAAACGGCACCATCGCCGTGCTGAAGGGCAACCTGGCGCCTCAGGGCAGCGTGGTCAAGCACAGCGCCGTGCCCAAAGAGATGCACCAGGCCATCTTGAAGGCCCGGCCCTTTGACTGCGAGGAGGAGGCCATCGACGCCATCCTCCACCACCGCATCCAGCCGGGGGACGCGGTGCTCATCCGGTATGAGGGGCCCAAGGGCAGCGGCATGCCGGAGATGTTCTACACCACCGAGGCCATCTCCTCCGACCCGGAGCTGTCCGCCTCCATCGCCCTGATTACCGACGGGCGGTTCTCCGGGGCCAGCAAGGGGCCGGCCATTGGCCACGTCTCCCCCGAGGCCGCCGAGGGCGGGCCCATCGCCTTGGTGGAGGAGGGCGACTTGATTCAGGTGGACATCCCCGGACGGGTGCTGCGCATCTGCGGCATCCACGGCAAGGAGGCCACCGAGGAGGAAATCGCCGCGGAGCTGGCCCGCCGGAAAGAGCGCTGGCAGCCCCGGCCGCCCAAGTACACCACCGGCGCCTTGGGCTTATTCACAAGAAACGCTGCCTCCCCCATGAAGGGCGGCTACATGGACTAACGCTGAGAAAGGAAGGGTATCCTTATGGCAAATGTGGAACAGGTTTTGCGGGACACAGGCGTGATTCCCGTCATCAAACTGGAGGACGAACAGAAGGCGGTCTCCCTGGGCAGGGCCCTGCTGGAGGGAGGCATCCCCGCGGCGGAAGTGACGTTCCGCACCCCGGCGGCGGCCAAGTCCATTGAGAACATCGCCAAGGCACTTCCGGAGATGTTTGTCTGCGCGGGCACGGTGCTCAGCGTGGAGCAGGCCAAGCTGGCTGTGGACTGCGGCGCCAAGGCTGTCATCTCCCCCGGCACCAACCGGGACGTGGTGGAGTGGTGCGTGAAAAACAACGTGCCCGTCTACCCCGGCTGCGCCACCCCCTCTGAGGTGGAGGCGGCTATGGGCATGGGCCTGACCACGGTGAAGCTCTTCCCCGCCGAGGTGGTGGGGGGCGTGAAGATGCTCCAGGCGCTGTACGGCCCCTACCGCGGGGTGAAGTTTATGCCCACCGGCGGCATCAGCCCCAGCAACGTGAAGGAGTATCTCTCCCAGCCCAACGTCATCGCCTGCGGCGGCAGCTGGCTCTGCCCCGCCGGGGACATCAACGAGGGCAGCTGGGCAGCCATCACCCAGCGGGCCCGCGAATGCATAGCTTTGGTGCAGGAAGTGCGGAGCTGACCCGAGGGAAAAGCGCGGCGGCAATCTTCCGTTCTCCCCTGTAAGGGGGCGTGAGAAGGTTCCAGTTTTTCGGCAAATTCATGACGCACATTGCGAACCCACTCGCTAGGCGAGTGGGTTCGCAATACAAAAAGCCCTCCCGCGTGGGAGGGCTTTTGCTGTTGTGGGATTTTACTCCTCGGTGGGGGCTTCGGGCTCTTCCTCGTCGTCGTCGAAGTCAAACTCCAAAGTCTCGCCGCAGCCGGGGCAGACAATGCTGCCCTCTTCCAGCATCTCATCGTTGAGCTGGATGGTGTCGCCGCAGCTGGGGCAGGTCACTTCGAACTCGGCGTCGTCAAAGTCGTCGCCGTGGTGGTGATGATGGCCGCAGCCACAGCCGCACTCATCCTCGTCCTCCAGCTCGTAGTAGTCCTCTTCCAGCTCGCCCAGGTCGTAGTCAATCTCGTCCACCTGCTCGGACAGCTCGTCCAGGTCGTTGTCCAGTTCTTCCACGGACAGGCACAAATCGTCCAGCAGCTCCACAATGGCATTGAGGACCTTGGTCTCCTTGGCGTTGGGGTCCAGCTCCAGGCCGTCCATCAAGCCGCGGATATAAGAAGCTCTCTCAGAATTCGTCATGGTTCGTTCCTCCCTTTCCGTTTCGCGGCGGCAGCGCCACGCGGTGTATTTGGGCAAATGGGGCGCTTTAGGCGCGCTCCATGTACTCCCCAGTGCGGGTGTCGATGCGAATCATCTCGCCCTCGTTGATGAACAGGGGCACGCGGATTTCCGCGCCGGTCTCCAGGGTGGCGGGCTTCAAGGTGTTGGTGGCGGTGTCGCCGCGCACGCCGGGCTCGGTCTTGGTGACCTCCAGCTCCACAAAGTTGGGAGGCTCCACGCCGAACACGTTGCCCTTGTAGGAGAGCACCTTGCAGTCCATGTTCTCCTTGACAAACTTGAAGTTGTCGCCCAGGACGCTGCCGTTGATGGGCATCTGCTCGTAGGACTCGTTGTCCATGAAGTAGTACAAATCCCCATCGCTGTAGAGGTACTGCATATCCTTGCGCTCAATGTAAGCGGTGGGATACTTATCGCTGGGGTTAAAGGTCTTTTCAGTGACAGCGCCGGTGATGACGTTGCGGATTTTGGTGCGCACGAAAGCAGCGCCCTTGCCGGGCTTTACGTGCTGGAACTCGATGATGGAGTAGACGCCGCCATCCATCTCGAAGGTCACGCCGTTTCTAAAATCGCCTGCGGTTACCATATTATAACAACCTCCAAATTCTTTCTCTTCTTCTATTGTACAGGATTCTTCCCCGGAATGCAAGCCATTTCCTGGGAGTTTCCGCCCTTTACAGGCAGATAAGCTCCTTTGGGGACTTGGTCAGGCTGCGGCAGCCATCGGCGGTGACCAGCAGCATGTCCTCGATGCGCACGCCATACTTGGCGGGCAGGTAGATGCCGGGCTCGTCGGTGACCACCATGCCCTCGGCGGCCAAAGTGGAATCCCCGCGGCCAAAGCGGGGCCACTCGTGGATTTCAAAGCCAACCCCGTGGCCCAGGCCGTGGCCGAAGGTGCCGGGGTAATCCTTCTCGATGATGTCCCGGGCCACCTTGTCCACATCGCTGCAGACAACGCCGGGCTTGACGTAGTCGATGACGGCCAGATGGGCCTTGAGCACGGTGTCGTACACGGCCTTCTGCTCGTCGCTGACCTGGCCCAGGGCCACGGTGCGGGTCATGTCGGAGTGGTAGCCATCCAACAGGGCGCCGGTATCCATGGTGATGAAATCGCCCTTGTGCACCTGGTTGTCAGAGGGGACGGCGTGGCACTGGGAGCCGTTTTTGCCTGCGGCCACAATCAGCTCGAAGGCCACGTTCTCGGCGCCCTGCTTGCGCATGAAGAACTCGATCTCCAAGGCCAGGTCCCGCTCGGTGACGCCCTCTTTGATGTAGGGCAGGATGTGCTGGAAGGCGGCGTCGGTAATCTCCTGGGAGGCCTCGATTTTCTTGACCTCCTCGGGGGACTTGATCATCCGCTGGTCCCGGATGGCGTTGTCCAAGGTGCTGTCCAGCACCGCCTGGACGCCCACCTTCTGGAAGGCCTCCTCAAAGCGGCGGGCCTGGGCCACGGAGAGCTGCTCGCACTCCATGTAGACCTCTTGGACGCCGTGCTTCTGCAGCAGCTCCTGGAGCTTGCCCATGAGGGAATCAAAACCCACCACGGTGCAGTACTGGGCCTTGTAGCGGGCGGCCTCCTCATAGCGGAAGTCCATCAGCAGGTAGGCCTCTTCCGCCGTGACCAGCAAAGCGCCGTCGGTGGCGGGGAACTGGGTGAAATAGCGGCGGTTTTTCTCGGAAAAAACCAGGGCGGCCTTTTGGCTGTCGCCGTGGATCAAGGTATCGGCAAGGCGTTCCACAGGGTTTTTCATTTCAAAACTTCCTTTCTCGAAGAAAACTTTTCCCGCAGGCCACGCTCGAAATGCCTGCGGACCTTGAAGGTGAAGCCCTCCTCTGGCTCGATGGGGCTGAGCAAAACAGACTTCATCCCGCACAGGTTGGCCCCCACGATGTCGGTGAAAATCTGGTCCCCGATGATGACGCACTCCTGGGGCTTTACCCGCAGCCGCTTGGCCGCCCGCAGGTACCCCACCGGCAGGGGCTTTAAGGCAAAGCTTAAGGTATCCAGGCCGAACACCGCCCCAAAGGAGCCCACCCGGCCTTTAAAGTTGTTGGAGATGATAATCATCCGGAAACCGGCTTCTCCCATGGCCTTCACCCACTCCAGGGCCCCCGGGGAAGGGGCGTGGGAGGTGTAGGTGGCCAACGTGTTGTCCACATCTAAGAGCAGGGCGCGCACCCCGAGGCTCTGTAAGAACTGGGGGGTGATCTCTGTAACGCGCTCCCGCACAGCGGTGGGCTGAAAAATGTGCATCTGGGCCTCTCCTCGTACAGTTTTAAGACACAAAAAAGCGGGCAGAAACTGCCCGCTTTCGAAGGAAAATGTGAGCAGCTTATTTGTACTTGCGCTTGCGAGCTGCTTCTGACTTCTTCTTACGCTTGACAGAGGGCTTTTCGTAAGCCTCTCTCTTACGGACCTCTTGGATGACGCCCGCTCTGGCACACTGCTTTTTAAAGCGACGGAGCGCGCTGTCCAGAGATTCGTTTTCCTTGAGCCGGATCTCAGCCATTTGTATATCCCTCCCATCCGCCACAAGGCAGGGGTTGTTTCGTCGTAGGCATTACCAGTACAACAGAAATAATTATACTTTCCTAAGGCTGGATTGTCAAGCCCTGTTTCTCTCATTTTTCCAAAGGCCTCTTCCCGCCCTAGACAAGGCGGGTGTAAAGGCCCTCCTCCCGGCGGAGGATGCCCTCGCTAATCATATCCCGGCGCAGGGTGCAGTAGTCCTGGTGGAAGCGCAGCAGCACCTGGTTGAGCTCCCGCTCGGGATAGGGGCGGCCCAGCTCCAGCTCCTTGGCGATCTCCTCCAGGCAGATGCGCTCCTTCTTCCGCTGGGCGGGGATGGCCTTAAGGCGGCCGTACTCAAAAAAGCTGTCCAGCACCCGCTGGCGGTAGCGGGCCTCCCGCTCCTGCTGGCGCTGGGCGTCGGAGGACTTCTCCCCCAGGATATCCAAAATGCGGCACTGGAACACCTCCTTATTGATAGAGTACATGGTGTAGTACTGCTCCCGGCGGGAGGAGACTGCCCCGGCGTCCATCAGCTTTTTTAAATGGAAAGACACCGTGGCCGGGGTGAGCTCCAACCGCTGGGCCAGGCGCTCCACGTACATATCCTCCTCCAGCAGGGATTTGAGGATTTGCAGCCGGGAGCGGTCCGCCAAGCCTTTAAATAGTTTTAACGCCTGTTCCTCTGTCATGGGTTACGCCTCCTTTCCCAGCTGGTCCCAGGCCTGCTGCCAGGCTTCCAGCTTCCACTCCTCCACGGCGGCCCGGGCCATATCCCCGTGGGCTTGGGCCATATCCCGGGCGGCCCGCCAATTCTCCGGCAAAGCTTCCAGCTTCCGGTGGTAGGCGGCCTCCAGCTCCTGGGGCGGCAGGTGGGCTTCCAGGGCCTGGTACACCGTGGCGCAAATCTGGAAGATATTCCCCTGGATTTTCGCCCGGCGGGCCTCATCCTCCCGGCAGTCCTGGGAGAGGGCCTCCCCCTCCTGGCGGCAGCGCTCCACCTGGCTTTCTAAATAGTTGAGCCAAATCTCCTTTTTCAACGTGTTCGCCTTCCTTCGCAAGATTTATTTTTGCATGTATCGAACTGGATTAAGCATACCAGCTCGGCGGGGGTTTGTCAAGATTTAATTTGATATTTATCAAAGTATTTTCCCTTGTAAACGAGACACCAAGCATGCTATAATATAAAAAAATATATAAAAACATTTGTCACAGAAAGGAGACGGCGCAATGGAAGGAAGTCATCGCATCGCCAACGGCATGGAGTTTGTAAACGACCCGGCGGTCATTGGCAAGTGGAAAAGCGTGGGGAGCCTGGAGGCTGGGGAGGAATTTTCCCTGGAAAAGCTGAATGCCTCCCAGAAGGGGGAACTGGCAGAGGAAATCTACTTCCTGCCCCAGGGTGTCTCCTACTGGATTTTCGAGGGCTGGACCAAGGGCACCCTGCTGCTCCACTACGGCGGGGATGCGCCTATTTTGGAGCGCAGTTACCAGGTTGTCTCCCGGGAAGGGCGGAAGTATTTGCTGGTCACCCTTCCGGAGGAAGGCCACATCGCCGTGTTCGAGCAGGTGGACAACACGGAATACGCTTTGGAATCCTTGGGGCGGCGGGACAACATCGATTTGCCCTTTGTGCCAGACCCGGATGTGGTGGGCCTGTGGAAAACCGTGGGCTTTGTGGAACGCCCAGAGGATTTTACCGGGCCAAACAGCGCGGTAAAGCTTTGGCTAGAAACCGTGGAGTTCCGCCCCCACGGCGTCCTCATTCAGCAGTATTGGAACGAGGAGCCTTGGCACGACCGCTGGACCAAAGGCACCTTGCTGCTCCAAAAAAGGCACACCGCCCCCTCCTACCAGCTTCGAGATGTAGAGGGGAAGGAATACCTCTATATGGAGTGGAAAATGGGCAACTACGTCTTCGGGGGCAAGGAGCCCAGCTATTACGTCTTAGAGCGGGCATAAAAAAGAGCCGCCGCAACATGCGGCAGCCCGATGGGTGATACGGGACGCGCGGCTTTTGGGGCGGCGCGTCCTTTCTGTTTCCGGCGGAGGGTTAAGCTTGCAGGCCTCGCAAAAACGCCGGCACCTGGATAAGGCTCTCCAGCACGGGGACGCCGGCGGTTTCCAGGAGGGCGCGACTTTGATGGCCCTGGGCCAGCAGCACGCAAGGACAGCCGGCCTCCTGGGCCACCTCCCAGTCGTGGAGGGTGTCCCCTATCAATAAGGCCTGCTCCGGCGGGACACCCTGGCTTTCCAGATAGCGCTGGGCCAGGCCCGCTTTGCTTCCGGCGTAGATGTCCGAGATGCCCAGCCGGGCCTGGAAAAATCCGCCCAGGCCCTGCTCCTCCACCTGGCTGTCCAGCGCCTGCTGGTGGGAGGCGGAGACGATGGCCTGCTCCAGGCCCATCTCCCCCACCGCCTGGAGCACCTCCCGGGCCGCGGGGAACAGGCCGCAGCGGGGGTAAAAGCGGTGGTAGAGGCCGGTCCACTCCACGGCCAGGGATTCGAAGGGCTCGGCGGACAAGTCCAGCCCGGCGGCGGTGTAGTACACCCGCACGGGGAAGGTGAAGATGTCCCGGTAGGGCTCCCGGCCCTGCAGAAGGGGCAGGCCCCGGCGGGCGAGCATCTCGTTCATGGCGGCCAGGGCCACCTCCACGTCGTCTAAGAGCGTACCGTTCCAGTCCCACAGGATGGTGTGAAGCACAGCTGCCCCTCCTTTGCAAAGTGATTTCCCCTATCATACCACGAACTGCCCGGGTTTGAAAAGGGGGCTGGCGCAAACAGGACGCCAGCCCATTTTGAAAGTTTTACCACGGTAAATTGCAAAACCCCGTTGACAAAGCCACAGGTTCGTATTATAATTCTCCATACAGACAAAGGCGTCTGGGCCCATGGGATTTGTGTATCCTGTGGCGCCCGGGCGTTTTTTTCATTCCCCCTTTTTTCTGGGAGATGCAGGGCGGCAAGCTGCGCTCTGCATTTTCCAGGGAGGGGGATTGCATGGGAAAATGCAGGCCGGGGCCCAGGAGGGGAACGCCCGGCAGAGAAAGGCAGGTTAGGAACATGCTGCGAGAAGGCTTGGACGGCGCCCGCATCCCCGCGGGGTGCGCGGTATCCTCCATCTTTTCCAAAAGCGGCCAGCGCCGCAGCGGCGAGGACATCATCCGCTCCATCGCCCTGATGCACGACCGCTCCAACGGCCTGGGCGGCGGCTTCGCGGCCTATGGCATCTACCCGGAGTACAAGAACCTCTACGCCCTCCACGTGTTTTACCAGGGGAAGCAGGCCAAGGATGTGTGCGAGGCATTCATCAACGAGCACTTCGACGTGGTGAACCTCTCGAAAATCCCCACCCGCAAGACGCCGAAAATCAAGGATGAGCCCTTGATTTGGCGGTACTTTGTGGAGCCCCTGCACACCAAGCTGGCCGAAAGCCAGCTGGACGAGGACACCTTTGTGTCCCGGTGCGTCATCCGGGTGAACTCCCAGATTGACGGGGCGTACATTTTCTCCTCCGGCAAGGACATGGGCGTGTTCAAGGCGGTGGGCTATCCCGAGGACGTGGGGGAATTTTACCGCCTGGAGGACTACAAGGGCTACTGCTGGACGGCCCACGGGCGCTATCCCACCAACACCCCGGGCTGGTGGGGCGGGGCCCATCCCTTTGCCCTGCTGGACCGCAGCGTGGTGCACAACGGGGAAATCTCCTCCTACGACGCCAACCGCCGGGCCATTGAGATGTACGGCTACCAGTGCAACCTGCTGACGGACACGGAAGTCATCACCTATATCATCGACTTCCTGGTGCGGCGGCGGGGGCTCTCCTACGAGGAGGCGGCCAGCGTTATCGCGGCGCCCTTCTGGAGCACCATCGGCCGCATGGAGGAAAAGGAAAAAGCCCGCATGACGTACCTGCGGGCGGCCTTTGGCGGGATGCTTATCACCGGGCCCTTCTCCATTTTGGTGGGCTTTACCGGAGGCATACTGGCTTTAAACGACAGGCTGAAGCTGCGCAGCATGGTGGTGGGCGAGCGGGGCGACACCGTGTACATCGCCAGCGAGGAGAGCGCCATTCGGGCCATAGAGCCGGAGCTGGACACCCTGTACTACCCCCGGGGCGGGGAGCCGGTGGTCTACCGTGTCAACCAGGGCGCGCTGCCCGAGGAAAGGAGGTGAGGGCATGGCGCTGAACATGATTTATCCCCCCTATGAGGTGGTGCGCAACCTGGACCGGTGCACCAACTGCCGGGTGTGCGAGCGCCAGTGCGCCAACGGGGTGCACCGGTACGACGCCGCTTTGAAAAAGATGGTGGCCGACGAGAGCCAGTGCGTCAACTGCCACCGGTGCGTGGCCCTGTGCCCCACCCGGGCGCTGAAAATCGTCAAGACGGACCACACCTTCCGGGAGAACGGCAACTGGTCCGGCCAGGCCATCCAAGAGGTGTACCGCCAGGCGGAAAGCGGCGGCGTGCTGCTCTCCTCCATGGGCAACCCCCAGGGATACCCCGTCTACTGGGATAAGCTCTTGATAAACGCCTCCCAGGTGACGAACCCCTCCATCGACCCCCTGCGGGAGCCCATGGAGACCAAGACCTTTTTGGGCCGCAAGCCCACCCACATCCGCCGGGATAGCGCGGGGAACATCGTCCCCGACCTGCCGCCCCAGCTGGAGCTCTCCACCCCCATCCTGTTTTCCGCCATGAGCTACGGCTCCATCAGCTACAACGCCCACGCCTGCCTGGCCCGGGCCGCGGAACAGCTGGGCATCTACTACAACACCGGCGAGGGCGGCCTGCACCAGGACTTCTACCAATACGGGGAACACACCATTGTGCAGGTGGCCTCGGGGCGGTTTGGGGTGCACAAGGACTATCTCAGCGCCGGGGCGGCCATTGAAATCAAGATGGGTCAGGGGGCCAAGCCCGGCATTGGCGGCCACCTGCCTGGGGCAAAAATCGTGGGGGACGTGTCCCGCACCCGGATGATTCCCCAGGGAACCGACGCCATCTCCCCCGCCCCCCACCACGACATCTACTCCATTGAGGATTTGCGCCAGCTGGTATTCTCCTTGAAAGAGGCCACCCGCTATGAGAAGCCGGTGCTAGTGAAGGTTGCCGCGGTACACAACGTGGCGGCCATCGCCAGCGGCATTGCCCGCAGCGGCGCGGACATCATCGCCATTGACGGCTTCCGGGGCGGCACCGGCGCGGCGCCCACCCGCATCCGGGACAACGTGGGCAT
>FR893687.1 GCA_000435395.1 Firmicutes bacterium CAG:94 | reverse complement strand
AGCGGCACCGCTTTGGCCATCGGCCTGGTGGTGGCCGCGGCGCTGGCGGTAATCGTGCTGGCCGTGCTGAAATGGAAGGCCGGAAAGGACGGGACTACCGCGGGATGAACATCATCGAGATAGAGAACTTGACCTATTCCTATCCCGCCGCTGAAACACCCATCTTGCAGAACATCACGCTACAGGTGGAAAAAGGGGATTTCCTGGCAATCGTTGGCAACAACGGCTGTGGGAAATCCACTTTTTGCAAGACCCTCAACGGGCTGATTCCCCACTTTATCACCGGCGAATTCTCTGGGAAAGTGGTGGTGGACGGGGTGAACACCCTGGAGGCGGACGTGGGCACCCTGGCCCAAAAGGCGGGATATGTGTACCAGGACTTTGAAAACCAGATTGTGCGCCCCACGGTGCTGGACGACGCCTCCTACGCCTGCCTGAACTACGCCATGGCGGACTATGTGGAGCGGGGCAAAGAGGCCCTGGCCCTGTGCGGGCTGAAGGGCCGGGAGGATGACTACATCTGGCAGCTTTCCGGCGGGCAGACCCATTTGCTGGCGCTGGCTGGAGCTGTGTCCCTGCGGCCGGAGGTGCTGATTCTGGACGAGCCCATCGCCCAGCTGGATCCGGGGCACGCCGACCGCATCTACCAGGTGCTCAAGGAGCTCAACGAGAAGCACGGCAAGACCATCATCGTCATTGAGCACCACACGGAGTATATCGCTGACTACTGCAAGCACGTGCTGCTCATGCGGGACGGAAACATCGCCTGGAAGCTGCCCACCAGCCAGGCTTTGCGCCGGGTGGGCGAGCTGCAGGAGTGCAACATCTTCCCGCCCCAAGTGACCCTGGCCGCGGACAAGCTGCGGCGCCAAGGGAGCCTCCCCTGGGAGCGGCCTTTGCCCACCACCATCCCCCAGGGGCTGGAAGCCTTCCGGGGCCTTACCTACCGGCCGGTGGAACAGGCCCCTTCTCCCCCACCGGAGCAGGAACCCGCCCCGGCGGTGGAGTTCCAGCAGGTGTCTTTATCTTACCGCTCGGTAAAGGGGGCGGACCGGGTGGTGTTCGACGGGCTGGACCTGACCATCCGCAAGGGCGACAAGGTGGCGCTGATAGGCTCCAACGGGGCGGGGAAATCCACCTTGATGAAGCTGATGGTGGGGCTTTTGAAGCCCGCCTCCGGGGACATCCGCCTAAACGGGGAGAGCATCCACCGGAAAAAGACAGAGGACCTCTCCCGGCAGATTTCCCTGGTGTACCAGAACCCGGAGCAGATGTTCATCAAGGACTCCATCCGGGCGGACATCGCCTTTGCCATGGAGGCCCGGGGCGTGGAGCACTATAAGGAGCGCACCCAGGAGCTGCTCGCCCGGTTCCGCCTCTCCCCGCTGCAGGAGCGGGACGGGCGGCTTCTCTCCGGCGGGCAGATGCGCCGGGCCAGCCTGGCCATTGGCGTGGCGCTAAACCCCGGCATTTTGCTGCTGGACGAGCCCACCGCCAACCTGGACATCGCCACCCGCAAGGAGATCCTGCGCACCTTGGGGGAGATGAAGGACATCACCGACACAGTGGTGATTGCCACCCACGACATGCAGCTGGTGTGCGAATGGGCCCAGCGCATTGTGGTGCTTTTGGGCGGCAAGGTGGTGGCGGACGGCCCCCGGGACGAGATTTTCGGGAACCGGGCGCTGCTGGAAGAGGTGGGCATCCGGCCGCCGGAAATCTTCTCCATGGGCCAGGCCCTGGAGGAGCGGGCGCTGTGCTACACCGTGGAGGAATTTACACGCTGCTTTGGGGAGGGCGCATGATGGAAATGGGAACCAAGACAAAGAAAAAGCTCTCGGAGAACATTTTGGAAAAGTTCTCCATGGATTTTCTGCGGAACCAGGTGCTGAAAAACGCCTATGGCAACAATGACACCGTCATCGCCAAGCTGGACCCCCGCATTTTGATTATGTGGTACCTGTTCTTTGGGCTGGTGCCCTGGTTTGTCAACGACCTGTGGTTTTTGATGGCCTGCTTTTTGCTGGTGGTGGTCACCACCAAGCTGGCCCGGGTGGCGGGACTGGTGCTGCTGGTGTTCGCTGTGGGGGTGTTCTCCCAGACGGGCTATCTGCTGCTGGTGTCCCTGCTCTTTGGGGGCAACGCCTCCACCATCGCGCCGCTGCTGGTGCTCAGCCTGAAGGTGGCCACCTGCTCCCTGGCCTCGGTGACGGTGTTCTCCGGCCTGGACCCGGACAAGCTCTCCAACGGCCTGATGTGGTTCGGCTGCCCCGAGCGGCTCTCCTTTTCCATCTCCTACGCCTACCGGGTGCTGCCCATGCTGATGGAGGAGTTTCAAAACATTTTGCTCTCCTTCCGGCTGCGGGGCAACCCGCCCTCCCGGGAGGGCCTGTGGGGCAAGGTGAAGTACCTGTTCTACCAGGTGAAGGTGGTCATGCACGCCTTCTACCCCCTGATGCTCAACACCGCCAAGCGCTCCCGCACCACCGTGGAGGCTTTGGAGATTCGGGGCTACCGCAACGCCGCCACCAACAAGGCGGTGAAGCGGATGAAGCTGGCCACCTTAAAGGTGAGCACCAACGACCTGCTGTTTTTGGCCATCTCCCTGCTGTGGATTTCCCTGGCCATTCTGCTTTCCACTTTGATTTAGAAAAGAGGTATCCCCTTGAAACTGGATTTTCACACCCACGGCAAGCTGGCCAAGCGGCTGCCCTTCTCCACGGTGTACACCGACTGGCTCTTTGGCGAGGCCAAAAACGCCGGCCTGGACGCCCTCTGCCTGACAGAGCACTTTAACACCCTGCAATTTGACGAGCTGTACGGCTACCTCTCCGCCAGAAGCGCCCGGGAGGGCGACGCCCTGGTGCTGGGAAACGGCCTGCGGGTCTTCCCCGGCATGGAGACGGACATCGCCGAGGGAGGGCACATTTTGTCCATCGGCCCGCTGGAGGCCATTCTGGAGCTGAACCAGCGTCTGGCCCCCCACAAGGCGCCGGGGAACTTTCTGCCCTTTGCCCAGCTGCGGGATTTGTTCGACCAATACCCGGTGGTGGTGGGCGGCGCCCATCCCTACCGGGAAGGGGGGCACATCCCCCAGCTGCCTCGGGAACAGCTGGCCCGGCTGGATTTTCTGGACTTAAACGGCAAGGACCTGGCCACCGACCGCCAGCAGGCGGAGCAGCGCACCTATGGCCTGGGCCGCCAGCTGGGCGTCCCGGTGGTGTCCGGCAGCGACACCCACCAGGCGGTGCAGTACGGCTGCGTGTGGACGGAGTTCCAGCGGGATTGCTCCACGGCGGCGGAGCTGCTCCAGGAAATGCAGGCGGGAAGATATACCATCACCGTGTCGGAAAGCGCGGCGGAAAAGGTGCGCTGCGCCTGCCTGCTGAAGCGGGCCCTGAAAGAGATTCACGCCCTGGGCGGGGACTATGTGGCGGTGCTCACCGGGCCGGAAAAGGACCAGGAGCACGGCCCCTCCTACGCGGAGCGGATCGCTGTTCATCACAAGGCGGTGGTGGTGGAATACGCCCCCAAGGCCGGAGCCATGGCGGAGGCGTTGGAGCGCGCCGCCAACGAGATGGCCTTACAGGGCTGGGAGCTGGTGTCCTCCACGGTGACGCCGGCGGCAAAGGGCATTTTGCTGTTCCGCAAGCGGGGCTCGGAATAAGCCACAGCCCGGCTTGCATCCACCGGGGCCTTCTGCTATACTGAAAATCACCGCTAAGCCAGCTGGGACGGAGGTAACGCCATGACCATACAATTCCCCCATATGCCGGAGCAAGTCACCCGCTCCGAGGCGGAGATCATCGACTACATTTCCAACAACCCCCGGGAGTTCCTTCAAGACTCCATCGGCGCGGTGAGCCAGAAGCTGGGGGTTTCGGGCACCACGCTGTCCCGGTTCGCCCGCCGGGTGGGCTGCGGGGACTACAAGGGCTTGAAGCGGCTGGTGTCCCAGCAGGAGCCTTGAAGCGGCTGGGGTCCCAGCAGGAGCAGCCAGTGGGCCCTGCCGCCAAGCTGCTGGAAACCCAGCAGGGCTTTACGGTGGAAACCTGGATGCTGCGCCAGCAGCTCTGCCTGGAAAAGACCCTGGAGGGCCTGGACCCCCAAGTCTTTGCCCAGGCGGCCCAGGCGCTGCTGGACTGCCACCGGGTGTTCATCCACGCCAAAAGCGCCTCCGCCTCCCTGGGGCAGCTGCTTTTGTTCCGGCTGCGGCGGCTGGGCATTGAGGCGATTCTGCTGCCCTCCGGTGGCTCGGAGGTGCTGGAGGGGCTTTCCCAGGCGCGTTCGGACGACCTGGTGGTGCTGTTCAGCTTTTCCAAGGTCTCCCGGGAGGGCCGGATGATTCTGGAGTACCAAAAGCAAGCGGGGTACCGCACCCTCGCCTTTACCAGCCGCAGCTATCTGCCAGAGCCGGAGCGGGCGGACATGAACTTGTTCGTCTACCGGGGGGAGACCAAGGAGTACCACTCCATGACGGCGCCCGCCGCCCTGATAGACGCGCTGGTGGTGGCGGTTTCGGAAAAGCTGGGGGACAAGGCGGTCCAGCGGCTCTCCAACCTGCACCGGCTGAAGAAGGCCTATGATGGCAATCGCTGACCCCGCTGGATTTCCCTGATTTTCAAAGAATCCTCTATGGCTTTTGAACCGCTCCCCGGCAAGAGGGCCGCGAGACGCAATATAAAAGCTGGACTTCCGGCAGCCGGTTGGGTTGCCGGAAGTCCTTTTGCTGTCTTGAGACCTGAATCCCCCCTTTCAACCAGGGGGAAGGAAAGAGGTCTTAGAAATAACCGTTTCGAATAAGTGTGGAAAAAAGACTGGAAGGGCTGTCCGCGTAAACTATACATCACATCCGAAGCAGCCTGCCCTATAACCGAAGCCCCATTATGGAACCACATGGCCTCACAAACCTGGGCCAGTGGATGACGTGGGCCGGATCCCGGATGAAGCAGATGCCCTTCTCCAAGACTTCTATAGGAGAAAAGGAACATGGGACGCTCAAACCCGGAGGCCTCCTATTCCCACTTTACGATTTATCGCTTCCCTCCTTTCGGAAAGAAGGAAGACCGCCGCCCCGCGCGTGTGAACCAGAGCTTCTTCTGAGATACATCCTCACCGTGACAAGAAGCAGACAGAGCAGCGCCGCCCCTCCCGCCAAAAGGAGCATGGCCTCCCGCTGCCGCTGCCCCAGGAGGTTGAGGAGCTCCGCGCAGCGGGCATTTTCCGCGAAAGCTGCCAGCCCCTCTTCCGCCAGCCGAAACAGGTTGCTGTAGTGGCCCCAAGCAAAGATATTGCCCGTTGGCAGCAGCGAGGAGGGCAGCTGGGTGCGGCCCAGCACGAGAACCAGGCCCGCCCAAGCCAAAAGGCATGCCACGCCGCAGCCCAGGTACCAGGGCCAGCGCCTTGCCTGTCCCAGGGCCGCGCAAAACAGGATGGCCAGCAGCAAGGTGGCAAGCGCCAGCAGGGCCGCCCCCGCCAGCCACGGCAATCCGTTGAGCAGCGTTTCCAGCTCCTGGCAGCTGATTACGGCGCTTTGGGCGCGCAGCTCCTCCGGAACCAGCTGGGCCAGCTCCCTTTCCGCCAGGAAAGGCTGGGTCACCTCCCGGCTGTACAAGGTGGCTTCCCCCTCCCCCAAGGGGATGGTAACGCCCTCCTCCAAGGGGGCCGCCCCCGCCGGCATCCAGAGAAGGAGAGTGTCCGGCTGGGCGCGCCCCTCCTCCACAGGGAGGACGCGCTCCCCGTCTTGGAACGGCCGGGAGCCATACAGCACATACTCCTGGCTTTCATCCTCCATGACAAAGGCGGCGGCGCCCTCTGTGCCTATGACGTTCACCGGGACGCGTTTTGCCCACAGGCCCGCGGTCAAGCCCTGGCCCTCCTGGATGGCGTAGAGGAAGCTCTGCCCGTCTTCCCAGCGGATGGCGTCGCCCGGGATGCGCTGGCTCCCCACGGCAATATCGTACCGGGGCGAGCACTCCCGGACCGGAACTGTCATCTGCCTTTCAATAAAGCCGGAGAGCAGCGTGCAGTTTATCAGCAAAACGGCGGCCACAACCAGCCCCCGCAAAAAGGCTTTGTTCATGGTATCACCCTACCCCTTCACTTCCGCCAGGGCAATCCCCTGGACCAGCTCCTGGTGGAACCGGAGGAACAGCAGCAGCGGCGGCAGCAGAGAGAGCAGGCAGCACACCAGCTGGGTGGCAGCGTCCTCTGTGCCCACATAGGCAACCGCCACGGACAAGGGATACTGGGCGGGCTCTTTCAGATAGGCCACCGGCTGTTCCACCATGTTCCACGCCTCTAAAAAGGACAGCAGCACCACGCTGGCCATGCCGTTTTTGCTCATGGGCACCAGGACTTTCCACAGGACCCGCACCATGTTGGCGCCGTCCAGCTGGGCTGCCTCCAGGATTTCATCGGGCACCGAGCGGAAGCACTGGGTCATGAGGAAGGTGCCCAGGGGCGCGAACATGGCGGGCAGCACCAAGGCCCACTGGGTATCCAGCAGGCCCAAAGCTCCCAGAATGCGGAAGTTTGGCACCAGCGTCACCTGGAGGGGCAAAACCATCACCACCAGCAGCAGGAAAAACCAGAAGTTCTTCCCGGGGAAGGCATACTTGGCAAAGCCCAGGCCCGCGAACACCGACAGAACCACCTGCCCCGCCACGATAACGGCGCAGAGGAACAGGCTCCTCCAGAAGTTGAGAAGGTACTCCTGGGAGCCCAGGAACACGCGGTAGTAGCCCTCCGCCGAGAAGGCGGGCCCTTCCGCGAAAAAGCTGAGAACCAGCACATACACAAAGGGGCCGCCGATAACAACCAGCAGCACGGCGGCAACCACTCCCGCAGTCACAGCGCGCAGCTTTTTCATGAGCGGGCCGCCTCCTTCCGCAGCACCCACAGGGCGCAGGCCCCCAGCACCAAGGTCAACACCAAGAACAACAGCACAGAGGCCACGCTGAGGCGCTGGTAGTTCAAATTCTCAAAGGAATTGTTGATAAAGTGCTGAAGCATGTACACCGACGGGTGGGGGTGTTCCCCGCCCACCAGGAAAATCTCCCGGAAGCACTTGAAGGCGTTGATAAGGGAGAACACAAAGGCGATGAACAGGGCGTACCACATTTGCGGCATGGTGATGTAGCGGAAGGCCTGCCACCGGCCGGCGCCCTCCACCTGGGCCACGGCGTAGTGGTCAGGGGGAATGGCCATCAGCCCCGCCAGCAGCAGCACCACCGCGTAGCCCGTGCTCTTCCACAGGTAGAGGATGAGCATCACCCAAAAGGCCGCCGGAGATTGGAGCCAATCCGCCAAGGGCATGCCCAGGGTGAAAAGCAGCCGGTTGACCAGCCCTTCTCTGGAAAACAGCAAATCCACCAGCAACACCGTGCCCGCCACGGGCATCACATAGGGCAGGAGGAACACCGTGCGCAGCAGCTGGAACCGCCGGGCCTGCCTTTTTAAAAACAGCGCCAGCCCGTAGGACAGCAGCAGAATGACAGGCAGCCCTATGCCCAAAAAGCCCATGGTGTTCCCAAAGGCCATGCGGAACATGTCGTTTTGGAACATCCGGCTGTAATTTTCCAGGCCCACAAACAGCTGGCTTTTCCCGGTGCCTTGGGACAGGGAGTCCCACACCACCTGGCCAAAGGGCAGCACGTAAAACAGCAGGAAGCCCAGCAGCAGCGGCCCGGCAAAGAGATAGCCCTTCCACGTCCGTTTCATACGCCTCACTCCGCCAATGTCATTTCCATGGTGGAAACGGTGCGGTCCACCAGTTCCTCCAACGTTTCCTCTAGGTGGTCATAACGCCAGGTATTATACATTTGATAAATGGCCAGGTCTAAATCGGAATATACCTTGGCACTGTCGATGCGCTCCACCGCTTTCCGCAAGGAGACCATGGTGCCCGGAAGGATGTCATAGCTCTCCAAATACTGGAAGAATATTTCGTCCTTCACAGGGATGGAGACGCTCAGGCCACCATGGTTGCCATAGCTAAAGGTAGTACCATAGTGGAAACCGTTCACCTCGAAACCCTGCTCGGTAAAAAGCTCCTCGCTGTAAAGCAGCTCGATGAAGTCGAAGGCCTCTTGGGGATAGGCCGCGTTGGCGTTGATGGCGGCGTAAAAAGTCACCGCGGCAGTGACGCCTCCATTCCGGTTGGGCACAGGGAAGAAGGTATATTCTGTATCCTCACTGGAAAGGCCCAACAGACTATACATGCTAATGCCGGTACCAGACTGGTATACCAGCGGGGACTCGGAATACGACTCGTCCTGCAAATCCACCAGCGCGTCCGCTTGCTCCACCGCTTGCTGCATGGCTTCCCTGGTGACTAACAGGTTTTGCCCCTCGTAATCCACCAAGGGGTCCAGGCAGTCTGGGAATAACCGAAAAGAACCCCAGGCCAACGTGCCCTTAAGGCTTTCCTCATCGCTTTGCAACAGTTCTTCCAAAGAGGTAAAAGTAAAATTGGGGTCGTTTAAATGCGCGGTATCAAAGATGTGGACAGAGAAAGTATACGTCAGCGGCAGAAGAAACCTGCCCCCGCTGGTGACGCCCACATCCATCACGGTTGGATTACAGTTTGCCAAGTCGATGGTTTCGCTGTTTTGCACCATCTCTTCCACATCCAGGAACAGATGGCTGTACATGCTTTTCTCCACGTTGGGAAACAGCGCTTCCGTGGGCTCCATGGTGCTGAGGTCCGTGACGTAGCCAGGAATCGTAGCGTTTAGGATAAAGGCGTCCGGCCCCTCCCCCGCCATGATTTCCGTGCGCAGGCGGGTCAGTTCCGTCTCCCGGTCCTCGGTGTTATTGGGCAGCACTAAAAACTCGTACTCCGTCTCCACCCCTGTGGCCTTCAGGTAGTTTTCCAGTTCGTAGGCGTCCTGTTCAAAGCTGTCCTCAATGCACAGCACCACCGGGTCCCCCTCTTGGGCGGTGGAGCTGGCGGAAGCCTCGGAGCCGCTGGGCTCTGGGGGCTGGGGTGTATCCTGGGTTTGGCAGCCGGCAAAGGCACTCCAGGCAAGCAAACAGACAGTCAGCAGCAAAGCGAGCTTTTTCATAGGACAACCCCCTATTCTATCGCACCTCTATGGTAAAGATTTTTATAGAAGAAGTATATCATTTTCACAAGGGGGTGTCAATGTAATATATAGTATAACTACAAAATCTCCAGGCAAAGGCAATGCAACAGTTCGATGCCGCGCAAACACAAGTCACATTATTAAGAAAAAGGTGCGATGATTCGGGAGCGATCGATGGAATGAACGCTTCGGAAAGAAGTATCCGGGGAGATTCCCGCGCGTATTTTTACTCGAGCTGGAGGACGTATGCGGTAGTGGGCAAATCTCCGGAAAGAAAAAACGCGGTTTTGCCGTCGACCGTCTTCCCTGGGATCTCCCCAAGTTCATTTCCATACACATCCAGGGCCGTGAGGGTGGCGTTTCCTGTCACGATGAGGCTCCCCTCCCAAGTGTCGGCGTACAGCTTGCCCTGGAAAGCGCAGGCGGTGAAGGGCACGCCGGGGAAGAACTCCACGGGGCTTTGGGTGGTTTCATCCATCCCGGTCTCCCCCACGGCGGTGAGAAGAACTTTCCGAGAGGACGCCAGCGGTTTGCCGTCCAGGGAAAGGGCTGAGAGGGAAAGCCGCTGGTTTTCCGCCTGGGCGGTGATGCCCTGGCCCAAGAAAATGGCACCGTTAGGCTGCCCGCTGAAATAGGCGCACTTCTCCCCATGTATGACAAACTGGGCGTGATCTGGGTCGAACACTAGCTCCCCTGTCTGGGAGATAAGTTTCCCGTCCACAAAGCCAGTGTCCTCCGGCAGCACGCCCCACCGATGCAGGGCTTGGGTCAGATAGTGGGCGAAGGCCCGGTAATCTCCGGCGCCGGAAAGGGCTTGGATGTCCGCAAACACCAGGTCCTTGCCCAAGGTCACCCCGGGATGGAGCGCTTCCCCACCCTGTGCGGCAGCGGGTAGGCGGGACTCGTCCCGGAACCGCCGGAAGGCGTCCCGCCAGGGGGACCAGGCATAGGTCACCCCGTGCTTTGCCTGGGACAAGTCGCCGGTGTTGACGAACCCTGCGTTCACCGCCACATCGGCGGAACCAGTGTAGGCCTCGCCGCCGTCTAAAAATACGCTGGCGGTGTTCATCACATAGGGAAGGAAACAGTTGGGCATCATGTGGCCGTTGGGCAAAGTCAGCAGGTCTTCCTGGGTGTAGACGATCTCCGCCGTGGCGCTGGCGGGAGCCACCAGGCCTTTGAGGAACACCTCTGCCAGAAAGCCCCACTGGCAGATAAGGGAGGGGTCGTTGTAGGCGTCGAAGATGTTGAGGATCTCGCCGGCGGGCTGGTCGTCCCACTTCTCCGAGGTGTGGTGCGCGTAGAGAATCAGCCCGTCCCAATCGTTTAGGCAGGCGTAGGCCGCCATCTGCACAAAGGCGGTGGAATGGAAGGGATAGGCGCCGTACTCGTTCCATTCGCTGAGGACAAAGGGCTTCCCAGCAACCACAGCCGTGGCACCCAAGCTTAACAGGCTGGTGCGGGCCGCTCCGTACCCCTGCTGCATAGTCAGGGGGTTCATGGAGACATATTCCTGCAGCCCCCCTACAACGTAGGTATTGCCTTGGACCGGCAGGATGGGGTGGTTGAAGTAGGAGTTGTTCTCCATCAGGTCGCCATCGGTGTGGCCGTACACATCCGCCGCCCCGCCCAAAAGGTTGCTGGTGGCAATGGGCGCTTTGGCCCCCAGGCTCTTCAGAAAATCTTTCATCTCCCGATAGAACCGGCGGTTCAGCTGGATGCCGAACTCCATGGTGTCGGCGTAGCGGGCGGGGCTGTTCTCACCGCCCCAGTCCCCCGTGGGCTCGTTGACCGGCTGCACAAATCCCCCTTCCGCGATGCGCACGGTGCCGGATGCTGGGTCTTCCTCCTCCCCCAAGGCACAGACGCCCTCATAGGTCCAAGCCTTCTGCAGCTTTTCCCGGCTGCCATATTTCGCCAGCAGGAAGTGTCCGAACTTCTCCAGCAGCTCTTTCCTGTAGGGGGCAACCCCTGGCAGGTCTTTCACATCTGCCGTACCTTTTATGGCGGAGTCCTCGTTGTTGATCTGAAGGGTCATCACCGCAGGGTCGTCCAGCAGCCGGGTGCCGGTATAGGGGTTTACATGGCAAAGGAGTTTTTGGGCGTACTCCTTTTGCAGCTCGATCAGCCGCCGGTTTACCATGGTGTAGCACTTCAGGCAGGAGCCTGGCTCTCCGGGGTAATCCAAGCCGTCCCCCTCCTGGAAGGCCCTGGCTACAATGAGGTCGATGTGCAGGTAGATGCCATGCTCCTTCAGCTTGGCCCAGAAGTAGTCGAACCGCTCCAACCCATCCGGGTGGAAAGTGCGGGTAGTGCCGCTTTCATAGTCCAGCAAGGGCGCCTCCCGGCAGGAGGACCAGCTTCCCGGTTCGTCCCCAATGGGGGCGTCGGCGGCGTGAAGGCGGATGACGTTCACTCCCAGGCTGGCGAAGCGCGCTGCCAGCTTGTCGGCGGTTTCGTGGTCCGGTGTGTTGGAGCGGGTGGGCAGGTTGAACCCAATAAAGCGGGCCCGCGTGCCGTCTTCAAAGTAGAAGTGACCGTTCCGCACTACCACATGGCCGTGCTTGCCGGCGGGGGCGTCCAGCAGGTGGGAAAAGTCCAAGGCGCCCACGTTGGGGGTGGCTTTGTCGATGGCGATATGCTGTTTCATAAAACTCTCCTTTCAGCGGTGTTTCCGGGCAGCCTTAGCCGCAGCTTTTGCTTGTTTTTTCGCTTGCTTATCCAAATACTTCCTGTTTTCCGTGTCAAAGTCCAGGCCCTTTCGCTGGCAGAGGGCTTTCAGGTCGGCGATGCGGTCGGCCTCGTGCTGGGCGGCCAAAGCTACCTTATATTTTCCCAATGCCAGTGTAGAGGATATTGAGTACCGCTCTGACCGAAAGCTCAACCGGAATCTCCTGCAGGAGTTGGGTACTTGCCGGTACATCTTGGACAAGCGCAATGTGATCCTCATGGGCGCCACAGGCGCTGGAAAAACGTATATTGCCTGCGCTCTCGGTACGGCTGCCTGCAGAAATCTGTACACAGTGAAATATATCCGGCTGCCGGATCTGCTCAATGAGCTGGCGGTCGCCCGTGGCGAAGGCTGCTACATGGACGTGATGAAATCCTACCGGAAGGTTTCCCTGCTGATCCTGGACGAGTGGATGCTGATTCCCTTGACCAAGACAGAATCCAGAGATCTGTTGGAGATTGTGGAGGCTCGGTACGAACGAAGCTCCACTATTTTCTGTTCCCAATTCGCTCCCCCTGGCTGGCATGAGCGAATCGCCGAGGACGCCTTAGCAGATGCTGTGCTGGACAGGATTGAGAACAGTTCCTACAAGATCCTCATCGATGGAGATGACTCCATGCGCAA
>FR893686.1 GCA_000435395.1 Firmicutes bacterium CAG:94 | reverse complement strand
CTTTTCTCTCGGTGGCACTCTCCATCGGGTTCCAAGACCACGCCTTTTATGCGCCCCGTCCCGGCTACAAGGGCAAGTCGGCCTGCACCATTCTCCGCAATCCCCACATCGCCCGGAACGAGGAAATCCTCCTCGACCCCTACCGCCCGGTGGAACAGATGCGCAAGCACTACCTGGGCCACCTCACCGACGTGGTGATGGTCAGCTCCACCATGTACGCCGCCGAGCGGTTGGGCGGCGCGGACTTCGACGGGGACATGGTGAAGACCATCGCCGACCCCATTGTCAACCGGTGTGTGCAGAAAAACTACCAGTACCAAAATCTGGACAACTTGGGCAACCTTCCTTTCCTGAAAATCCCCTCCATCCAGGCCCGCGTTCAGGACGCCAAAGACTGGCGCGCCCGCTTCCAGACGGTGCGGGACACCTTCTCCTCCCGTGTGGGGCAGATCTCCAACGCCGCCCTGGCCCGGAGCGTCATCGCCTACAACGAGAACTCCCAGGCAGAGGAGCGTCAGCAGGCCCGGGAAGAGGTGGAGACCTTAGCTATTCTCACCGGCTTGGAAATCGACTCCGCCAAAAGCGGCGTGAAGCCCGACCTGTCCCCCTACCTGGGCAAGCCCCGCAAACAAAAGAACCTGTTTCTCACCTACAAATATCGGATGGAGGGCAAGGCAGAAAAAAGAAAAGGGGCCTGGTCCCCCGCCAAACAGGCCAGGGACTTCCTCCGCTCCACCGATTGGGAGCAGGTAGACGCCAACCTGGAGCGGCTGCCCTATCTG
>FR893685.1 GCA_000435395.1 Firmicutes bacterium CAG:94 | reverse complement strand
TGGAGGACGGGAACACCCTGGTCAACCGGCTGTATTACGCTGTGCCGAAGTTCGAGGAGGGGCAGTTTTCCTGTTCCTTCTTCTACGAGGAAAACACGTTCCATAAGGAGCCAAACGGCGATTTGACACTGGTTCATTCCAAATATGGAATCGACAATCCAACGGCATTTGCGCTGCCAGCCAACTAATGAACCACCTGCTGTTTTCCCAATCTTTTTGAAACATCCCCTGGTGCACAATGCGGAGTGGCTCCAAGCCTACATAGACCTTGGTTTCTCGCCTCCCTTTTAGCCGGACGCGTCAATTTAAAAAGCAAACACAAAACCTCCAAGGGCTTGTTCCTTTGGAGGTTTTCTCACAGTCCAATGGATGGAGGAAAAGGCGGTATCCCTCTAGAAGCGGATGAAAGCTTCCATTGGAAAAAATATTTCTGTAGTGGTCCATAGTAAGATTTTTTCTCATCGGATTGTGGAATCGAGGCACGTGTGGTATCCTTTTTTCAAACCACACAGAGGGAGGGAAGCTCACCATGACAAGAGAAGAAGCCGAAAGGGAATTGTGCCGTCTTTTGGAAGAGGCCGAAGCAGACATTCAGGCGGGGCGCACCATTCCCGCAGAGGAAGTGTTCGCCCAGCTGCGGGAAAAGTTCGCTCCCCGGAACATCGTCTATCTCACCGGGGACACCCACGGACGGTTCGAGCGGATTGTGGACTTCTGCTCCCGACGGGAGATGGAGCCGGAGAACACCTTCGTCATTCTGGGGGACGCCGGCCTCAATTTTTACGGTGGCCACCGGGACGCCCTAGGCAAGGAGCAATTGGCAAAGCTCCCCTGCACGTTCTTTTGCATCCACGGCAACCATGAGCAGCGGCCAGGGCCAGAGCTTGGATACGAGCTGTCCCACTACCACGGCGGTTCGGTGTGGGTGCAGCCCCAGTACCCCAACATCGTCTTCGCCATCGATGGGGAAGTTTACGACTTCTGCGGCCACAGCTGTCTGGTGATTGGCGGGGCTTACAGCGTCGACAAGTACTACCGTCTGGCTAGGGGGTACGGCTGGTGGCCGGACGAGCAGCCCTCTCCCCAGATCAAGGAGAAAGTGGAGCGGGTTCTGGAGGAACGGAACTGGCAGGTGGACGTGGTGTTCTCCCACACCTGTCCTCTCAAGTACGAGCCGGTGGAGGTGTTTCTGCCAGGCATCGACCAGAGCACGGTGGACAAGTCTACCGAG
Source organism: Firmicutes bacterium CAG:94 (assembly GCA_000435395.1). GTDB lineage: Bacteria > Bacillota > Clostridia > Oscillospirales > Acutalibacteraceae > Acutalibacter > Acutalibacter ornithocaccae. The sequence goes on along the minus strand of FR893685.1, from coordinate 8,714 downwards.
GAGTGGCTGGACACCATCGAGTCCAAACTCCACTACGAGCGCTGGTACTGCGGCCACTACCACACGGAGAAGCAAGTGGACAAGCTGCGGTTCATGTTCGAGGACTACGCCCTGCTCCCCCACACCCTTTCCATCGAGGAGGAGAAAGCTCTCATCGCGAAAATGGAACGCCAGGCTGAGATGGCGGAGGCCTTGGGTTGGGACGAGGAAGATATATAATATAGGGCTAAAAAGGGTGGAGATAAACTGAAAGATGGGACATGCCGGACCCTTTTCCTATGTATTCCTCTTCCCTGCCACGTCATCCACAGAAGGGCATACTATTATTACAAAAACTGTGAGGATGGTATATGATAGAGATAAAAATCATCGATGCGGCACATAAAGACGACATCAATATCCCGAATGAGCCGTTTCAGTTAATTGGAAGAATGATACCTTCTTATTCAGATGAACAATGGAATTACAGCGTTCGCTACTTTAACGAAGCAGATATCACAGATGGGTGCTTTCCGGATGAAAACTACAACTACGAAGAAATGAAAGAGAAAAGTGTATGTATCGGCGCCTACGATAGCGGCAAATGCGTGGGGCTTGCAATCTTGCAGGATGCTTGGTTCCAGTATATGTACCTATATGATTTAAAAGTATCAAAAGACTATCGGAAGAAGGGTATTGCTTCTGCTATGATGCAAAAGGCGAAAGAGGTGTGTAAGGCACACGGATATGCAGGTATTTACACACAAGGGCAAGACAATAATCTTGCCGCTTGCCTTTTCTACATAAAAAACGGTTTCCATATTGGCGGCTTGGATACGAATGTCTATAAAGGCACAAAGCAAGAAGGCAAGGCGGATATTATTTTCTATTGTGATTGTTAAATTGCACTGGTAATGCTTATTCTGGCCATCAGGCGTCCACCCCTGGGATGAGGGCACCCAGCTGGCGGCAGTGGTTCTGTAGCAAACTGTATTGACACAATCTGGCCGAAACTTCCCCTTTTTGGTGGATTCTTAGGATGTGCCAATAAAGTACCCTGGGGGAGTTTCCGATTGAAAAACACGACCCGGAAGGCCACAATCAAGGATGGCCTGCGAGAGGCTTTAGCTTTAGACCGCCGCCCTCTTTGACCAAATCCAGCATCCGGGGATCCAGGGGAAGGGTTTCCAGCGCCTTGGCGTCCTCGAAACACAAAATTGGGGACAGATCCATGCCCAGCAGCGTCCTGCCGATGACCGCCCCAGCCAGGGACGCCCCCAGCACAGAGCTGTGCTCCCCATCGGTGAAATACAGCTCCTCTTCGGGATGGTCTTTCCGCACCTGCTGCCACACCCGCCCCACCGGGCACACTGTGGCCCCGATGCGCCGGCCCAGCTCCTCATAGGCTGTGCTCATGGCCTCCTGGCCCTGGGGGTTGTTTTTTTCGCTCCAGGTCATATAGAGGTAGATTTTCGTCTGGTCCGGCACCAAAGCGGCCATACGCTCCCCCGCCTGGAGCAGGGAGTCCCGCCCGGGAAAGGGATGGGCGTTGTGCTGAAGCACCACGGCGTCATACCCGCCATAGAGGAGGTTGTAATAGGTTTGGGACTGCTCCAAGTGCCAGTCCAGCCCTACACCGGGATGGGTGAGCATGGTGGTCTCCACCGGCTTGCCATGGCTGGCGCAAAAGCGGGCCACCCGGGCGGGCACATAGTGGACAAAGGTGTGGCTATTGCCGATGAACAAGACTTTCATTCCCCATTCCCCTCTTTCTGGGCTTCTTCCAGCTCACCGGGAATTTTCACCGCCAGGCCGTTGAACTCCACGCCCTCCCCGGCGGGGATGAGCAGGTACTTCTGGCCGTCGATGACCCGGGTCTGCACCAGGGGGGAGTAATCCGCCTCCACGGTGAGGGACACCTGGGGCGTCTTGATTTCCACCTTCCCCGGGTCGATGAGGTTGGCGGGGTTCAGGGCCACGCCCTCCCCGAACTTCTCATCACACAGGGACTGGAAGGCCTGGATATTCTCCTCCGGCACCTCACAGCCCTGGAGGATGTGGGCCAAATCCTTGGCGGTGACGGTGAGAGGCTCTTCCCTGCCGGACTCCTTGTGCTCCGTGAGCATCCCATCCAGCTGGCTGTACACCACCTGGACCACGTCCATGCTGCAAGACTGCCCCAGGGCCTCCGCCAGGGACTCCCGAAAGGTCTCCTTCTGCTGGTCCGCGGCCATGGGGATATCCGTGTGGAATACGCTTTCGATGAATTCCTGGGGCAGGGCGTCGGGCTTGCGGCAGTAGAACAGGGCGTTGTAGAGATTGGCGGCCCGGTCATCAAAGGCAGGGAACAGGAAGCCGCATTCCGGTGCCGCCACGGTCTGGGGCGCGAAGCAGTGGAACTCGTTGTCCCCGGCGTAGTAGCCCAGGCCGGGCTTGCCCTCCTTCACCGGGCACACGGCACAGAGAAGGTAGGAGAACACAATCTCCCCGTCCTCCAGGGCGGCGCCGTCCTTGGCTTTGGTGGGCACGTCGTAGGTGTCGTGGGCCAGAAGCAGCAGGTAGCTGCCCTCCAGGTGCAAGCTCTCCACGGCCTTTTGGTAGAAGGCCTGCCGGGCCTCCAAGTCTTGGAGCTCTGAATCCCGCAGGGACATGAGCAGCCGGTGCTCGTCACTGTCCGCCACCTGCTGGGTGGAGAACACCAGGTCAAGCAGGTTCTTTCCCAGCTTGCCGGACAGGGCCTTTTTCAGCAGGGCGAAATACTGCTCCGCCTCCTCCTGGGGCATGAGGGACAGGGGCTCGTCCAGGTCGGTGACAATCTCCCCGCTGGCATTCACATAGTAGCCGTAAATGCGCTTCACGGCGTTTTTCTCCGCCTGCCACCGGCGGCGCAGCTCGGACACTTCTTTTGTATGCATAGGAAAATACCTCATTTCAAAAGAGAATGATGTTAGGCTTCTACCGGGAGGACAGACGGGCATTCTCTCCCCCACTAGGCTATTGTAGCGGAAATTCCCCAGTAACGTCAAGACGGCAATCCCTGCAGAAACGCCCCAGCGCAAAACGGGCATGCCGTGGACATCATGTGCTGGTCTGTGCACGGCTGCGCCATGCGGCCGGCACCCAGTGGGGCAGCAAAAAGCCTATGAACACGAAGCGCCTGGAGGCGGTCATTGGGAACTGGCCATTGCAGGTTGACTTCATGCATGCCAGAGTCTGCAAACCAAAGTGCGAAAAAAACTTGACACTACCGGCACTACCGTTCTTTTCCAGTACATCGCCTTCACAAAATAGATACGCGCATGGATGAATAAGCTGCACATCTCTGATGATGCCCGGCAGGACTTGGTAGAAATCAAGCAGTACATTGCGGAAGATTTGGACAGTCCCAACGCCGCGGCACAAACGGTAAAGGGGATATTGAAGGGAATCACCCGCTTGAAAGAACAGAGCGGGATCGGCGCCCCCCTGTCTTCCATCGTCCCGGTGGAAAGCGAGTACCGCTTCTTGGTCTAAGCACGAAATACAGGAGCAGAAATAACCACGGAAACTGATAAGAAATATAGGACAATCCGGGTATTTCCGCAATCTTGTTGCATATGAGGAACCCCAACGGTATGCCGACTACGCAGCTTCCTATTAAGCTACCCAAAAAGTAAATCCTGTTTCTGCGTTCTGTGTTTGATAAATTTGTTCTTTTGTCATACCAGCGGCCTCTAACAAAGCATAATCATGACGGCGTATAACCATATTTGGAATACAGGTATTAAGCAGATTGACAAAGGCAAACAAACAAATCAACAGCATTACTGCGGTAACAAAAATTTGGGCGTTATAAAAATATGCCTGATATTCAGATAAAGATTCAATATTCATTACTCAATAAAAAATCTGCCAAATGCACAATTTTCACCCCGTTGATATTTCCTGCGGCCAGTTCATCCAGCGATACCACATATTTCGGGTAGTGGTCTTTGATTTCGAGGAGATTGGCGACTTCTCGATCCGATTCCTCCGGCAGCCTGCGGCACACCTGAACGTAGATACGCTCGTCACGCTGCACCGCTACGAAGTCAATCTCTTTCGTTTCATTCTTCCCGATATAAACTTCATAGCCCCGCCGCCGCAGTTCAAAATACACGATGTTTTCCAGCATAGCGGCAATGGACGTAGGATGAAAGCCCATGATGCAGTATTTCAGAGAAGCGTCTGCCAGATAGAATTTTTCCTGGGTTTTCAGCACGGATTTTCCCTGCAAATCATACCGCTGGCAGCGATAGATCACAAACGCCTTTTCCAGCCAGTTCAGATAGTTATAAACTGCTTCGACGGACAGGGAACGCCCCTCGCTTTTGAGGAACTTCGCAATGGCGTTGGCGGAAAAGGTCTTGCCCACATTTTCCACGATATACTTTACAACACGGTTGAATAAATCGAAGTTCATGATATTGTGCCGCTTTGTAATATCGTTGGTAATCACAGAGTTATAGATTCCCTCCACGATCTGATAGGCCGAGCGTTCGTCAAAGCTGCCGAGCGCCACAATGGGGAAACCGCCCAACCGCAGATATTCGTTTAATAGCTCCTTTGGGGAACGGGAATCTGATTTTTTGAAATCCAGGTATTCCGCAAAGGACAGGGTATAGACCGGGATGGAGATATACCGTCCCGTCAAATAGGTGGAGATCTCGCTGGACATCAGCTTGGAATTGGAGCCGGTCACATAAATATCGGTATTGGCATTTTCAAGTAGGCTATTGACCGCTTTTTCCCAACCGTCGATTTCCTGTACTTCGTCCAGCAGCAGATAGTAGCGCCCATCGTCGGTCATCTGTTCTTTAATGCCCTGATACATAGCCTTGTCGGTCATTCCGTCGTCAAAATCCTCCGACGTATAGCGCATACTGAGTATGTGGTCTGCGGCAATCCCGCTTTTCAGCAGATCGTCCCGCAGCATATCCAAAATCGTGGCTTTGCCGCAGCGCCGGATTCCCGCCAGTATCTTCACCAGCGGAACATCCCGATAGGTTTTCAGCATGTTCATATATTGTGGTCGGATAATCATATCATTCGCCTCCTTATTCCTTGCTTATAGTATAGCCAAATACTGAAAACATTTCAATAGTTTTTGTTTGTAATCCGAAAAAACTTCCTTTTATAAAAAGGTTTTTTCGGATAAAATAAAAGATTCGGATACGAATAAAAATCCCCCGGCGAATGGGCGGGGGTCGTAAAAAGGTTATTTTGAAAAAGCAGAAAACTGCATAGTTTTCAAGGGACGGCGTGGCGTGAGCTACGCCGTTTTCCTTTGCTTTATTCGTGTTTCATCAGTTCTTCCAACGGGATAAAGCCGATTCCATCGTACTTGATGTGGATGTTCTGTCTGCGTTTACCGCTGGACTTGTCCGGTGCTTCCACATAGATGGCTTGAATCAGCTCTCTGAGCATATACGGGTCGATTTCCTCGATAGCATACTCAGTAGGCGTCTTTGCGCCGGCAAGCATCATCACTTCCGAAAGACCAGGGGTAACTTCTTTGGTGGCAGTACGGCTATCATCCGTGTATTCCGCAAAGGTCAGTGTGGTGGTTATCTGGGGATAGCACTGGAATAGGTAGAGCCTATCCTTCATGGTTTCCACGGTCACATTACTCTGGGTTTATGCTACAAAAAAGATACCCGCTGAAAATGAGAACTTCTGATCCGGAAAAGATTCGTTTCTATAGATAGCGTGATTTTCTAATTTTTGCTTTTTGGATGTCCTATTTCTGCAAGAGCGGGCAACACGGAAAAGCCAGCTTGAATTTCGGGATTTCAACGTAGAAAAAGAGGCTGGAATTTGGATGTCTCATTTTTGGGTTCCAAATTTCGGCCTCTATTCTCATGCATTTATTGGATCAAACCGCTATCCTTCAGCAAAAGCTCCAAATCGGTGCCCTTCAATTTTCTAATAACGAGCTTCAGCAACTCTTTTTCTGCAAAGGGTAATTCCGCCTCTAATAATGGCTTTTTGTCAATTGCGTAATAGCAGGCTCGCAGAATCTCACGCACATCGTATTTGCTGCCCCAAACCTCCGGTACACCGCGGTCAATATCCAGCAGGGTATAGACAGACTCCATACCTGTGCGCATGGAATACTCAGTAGTGAAAATGGTATCCCGCGGTGTCTCGGCAAATTGACCGATGAAAGCGAAGTTCACAGCGCCCTGCGGCACTACCTTTGGGCGGTCGGATTCTTTTCTCGGCTGGAAAAAGGCGTTGATATACGGCATAAAGCAGGTTGTGGTATTGCAGGCATTCTTGGCAAGAGCGTCAATTTTTTCGGTCGGAACACCAATATGGTACAGCCATTCACGGCAAACCTCTTCGCCGGTGCAGTTGCGCATCGCCTTTTTTACATAGTTGCCCTCTTTGTTTGTATTGAGGGAATAAAGCCATACCAAAATCATGTTCTTATCTTGCGACTTGAACTGCGGCTGACGGTTGATTGTCCAGGAAAGATACCAGTTGTCGGTGCTGTCCTTAACGGTTACAATACCGCCGGTCGTTACCTTGCCGGAGCGTGGGTCGCGTTTGCAGACATTCATAATATGCCGGATAATCTCCTCGTTGGACGTCGCTACGGTTGCGCTCATCCAGTTGGTGGCATCGATATTGCTGCAGAAGACATCCGGATTCCCAAACTCTCCATGCTCGGCCTGAGCGGCGATGGCCTTCCACATGTCCCACGATTCGCCGCAACCGTTGTGAATGACAGACAGGTCCGGGGCGTGAGTCTGGTCGCCGTAACAGGAAGTATCGGTGCAGCAGCCGTTGGTAATGAAGACGAGATCATCCTCGATCAGGTCGATGGTCTGCTCCTTTCCGTCTTTTACATAGACGATCTGCTTTGCGATCTTCTTATCACCTTCGGTTTGTATAATGACATTTTTTACATCCATACCGTACTCGATTTGCACGCCATGATTCTCAAGATATTTTACCAACGGCAGAATCATACTCTCATATTGGTTGTATTTGGTAAAACGCAGTGCACTGAAATCCGGCAAGCCGTCAATATGATGCACATAGCGGCAAAGATAACGCTTCATTTCCAAAGCGCTCGACCAGCGTTGGAAAGCGAACATCGTCTGCCAATAGAGCCAGAAATTTGTGCACCAGAAGGATTCGGGAAGCACATCGGAGATCTTTTTGTCTTCCAAATCCTTTTCCTGTGTTAAGAACAGCTTGGATAAAGCCATTGCCGAGTCTTTATCCAGCAAAAATTTTTTGTCCGTGTGGGCGTCCTCGCCACAGTTTACCGTGGCACGGCAGAGAGAATAGTTCGGGTCGTGCTTATTGAGCCAGTAATATTCATCCAGCACTGAAACTCCTGGTGTTTCAATAGAAGGCACATCCCGGAAGGTATCCCACATGACCTCGAAGTGGTTATCCATCTCACGGCCTCCGCGCATGAAGAAGCCTTTTGTCACATCCTTGCGTCCGTCGCAGCTGCCGCCGGCAAGCTCCAGTTTTTCAAGCAGATGAATATGCTCCCCCTTCATCTGTCCGTCACGGACAAGATAGAAAGCAGCGGTTAACCCGGCCAGTCCCGTTCCAATAATATAAGCCGATTTCTTATCAACATCCTTTGGCTTCTCAGGATGGGCAAATGATTCATAAGTTCCTGCGGAATAATACATAACGAAAACCTCCTGTTTTTTCTTTCTGTTTTCATTATACCTACTTCCATCAGGGGCACAATAAACAAAAAAAGCCCCGTGACAAAATTCTTATCACGGGACCAGAAGATGTAAAAAGTTTTATCAAAACCGTTAAAATGATAAAATCAGAGTTTGAATCTGGAAAGAGCCACCGATACAGAGCCTTTTATCAGCTTGGAAAGCTTTTCCACAATCTGCTGCGGATCTTCGCGCATATCATCCTTGATCCAGTCGAGCATCAACCCGATCAATATATAAGAATAGACCTGCGCAATAAACTGCTTATCTTCGTCTCGAACCGTTATCCCGGCTGCCTCCTCGTTTATAACATTCAAAAGCAGTTGATCCACCAACGGCTGCAGATATTTTTCAACCTGCTCTCGGTGAACACAACGGTAAACATTCAGAATAAACGGTTTATTTTCCTGCACCGCTTTGAAAATTTGTAAGAGCCCCTGCTGCCATGTATCGTAGGTTTTCTTTTCCTCTAGCGCCATTTTGGCGTCTTCAAGGCACGACCATTCCACTAAATCGTATATATCTTTAAAGTGATAGTAAAAAGTCATACGATTGATTCCGCAATCATCTGTAATATCGCCTACCGTGATTTTTGTAAGCGGCTTTTTCAGCAGCAGGTTTTTAAGGGACTGCTCCAACGCCCGTTTTGTTACCTGGGACATTGCAATCTACACCTTCTAAAAAGTTATTCTCTTTTTATATTATATCACAAATCCATCAATTTCTCAACGAAAAAAGCAGGTACGGAGAACCGCCCACAGCACATGGTCCGCCAGAATTTCTCGGTACCTGCTTCTTAGTGAAGTGGTTGTGTGATTTCAAATCCGCCTACAAAGCGGATGCGGATTTCCTCTTTGGAAAGTACGGTGATTCTTTCAATAATGCGATATACTAAGGCGTCGGAGTATTCTGTTAGGTCGAGGTCCTCTGCGGAAATCAGTCCCATGACTTCTTGGGCCTTGGATTCCATTACCTCGGAACGCTCTGCGGTGTATTCGAGCCGCTTTTTCTGCTGCT
>FR893684.1:5913-6607 GCA_000435395.1 Firmicutes bacterium CAG:94 | reverse complement strand
AGCTCTCGCCGCCGGTTTCCACCAGCAAGGTGGCCGTGGCCTGGGGGGACCCCTCTGGGGCCCAGGGGCTCCAGATGTGGGAGTAAAACCGGAAGTACCGCTCCCACAGGCGGGTGTCGTGGGACAGGACGTGTTCCTCCTGGGAGGTTTCGTCCACCACGGTGAGGGTCAGCTGTAAGTCCGCCGGGGGATTCTCCACCAAAATGGTGAGGTAGGGCGGCTCCACCCCGTTGGCCGAGGCGGGCAGGGGCACCAGCAGGCACAGCGCCAGGGCGAGCAAAAGGGCGCGCGCTTTCTTTTTCACCGGGAAACCCTCCTTCCCGTCAAATGGGCAGATAGGCCAGCAGCGCGCCGCCCAGGAGCCAGCTGCACAGGTTGGCCGCTATGGTGTAAAGGACGGCGTTCCACCGTTTCTTTTCCTTGAGCATGGGGCAGAACAGGAACAGCTCCAGGAGAATCACCAGGATTTCCATGGGCAGGTACAGGAACCAGAAAGCCAGCTTGGCGGAGTATAGGTTCCCCAGGGCGCCCACAAAGTTGAGTAGGAGCAGGTTGACAAACAGCTGGGTCAAGCCGTTGACCAGGAAAAAGAGAATCCAGCTGCGTTTCTGCCGGTAGCCAAAAAGGAAAAAGACAATGCCCTCCAGCAGCAAGGTCAGCGCCACCCGCAGGAACACCAGCAGCGGCTGCCGCC
>FR893684.1:0-5889 GCA_000435395.1 Firmicutes bacterium CAG:94 | reverse complement strand
GGCTGCCGCCACCAGGGCTGGCCAGCGGTTAAAGTGCGGCTTTGCAGGTCCAGCACGCACAGGTTGTTGTAATAGGCGCCGGTATCCTGGTTGAGAAATTGGGTGTCCAGCGGGAGGGTGAAGCTTTCCTCCGGCGTCTCCACCAGCAAAGCCACGGCCATGTCCTGGGGAGAGCTGCTCCCCTCCCAGAAACCAGGAAAGTTGAAGGGCCGAAACAGGTAGTACCCCTCCCAGGCCAGGCGGGTGGCTTCCGCCGGCACAGGCTCCTCCTGGCCCTCCCAGGAGAACACCAGGGAAAGCTCCAAGCCCTGGGGCGGGTTGAGGACCACCACCGAAAGCTGCGGCGGCTCCGCCGCGTTGGCTCGGGCGGGCAGGGGCAGCAGCAGGCAAAACACAAAGGCCAAAACCAGCGGGATGGCTTTCTTTTTCACAGAAAACCCCTCCTTCCCTGCGCACAAAAGGTTTGCGTTTTTCCTAAAAATAGTATACCATAGAGAAAAGGATTTGTCTCGTGACAGTGTTGTAACGTGGGATGACAATTTTGCAATGATTTGGAGTGATGGCCCATGAAGCTGGAAAAACTGGCCCCCGCCTTTCAGGATTACCTGTGGGGGGGCACAAAGCTGCGGGATGTGTACGGCAAGCGCTGCGATTTTGACAAGGTGGCCGAAAGCTGGGAGCTTTCCACCCACCCGGCGGGGGAGAGCACCCTTGCCGGCGGGGAGCGGGACGGCCTGCCCCTGGGCCAGTATTTTCAACAGTTCCCCCAGGCCCTGGGGAAAAACGCCGCCGCCTTTGAGAGCTTCCCGGTGCTCATCAAGCTCATCGACGCCAAGGAGCCCCTGTCCATCCAGGTGCACCCCAGCGACGAGTACGCCCTGCGGGTAGAGGGCGAGTACGGCAAGACAGAGATGTGGGTCATTGTGGACTGCGACCCCGGCGCCTTCCTCTACTTTGGGGTAAACCGGCCGGTGAGCAAGGAGGAGTTCCGCCAGCGCATTGAGAACAACACCGTGCTGGAGGTGTTAAACAAGGTGGAGGTCCACCCCGGGGACGTGTTCTTCATCCAGTCCGGCACCATCCACGCCATTGGGGCGGGCATCCTCATCTGCGAAATCCAGCAGAACTCCAACTGCACCTACCGGGTGTACGACTACGACCGCCGGGGCGCCGACGGCAAGCCCCGCCCGCTGCACATCGACAAGGCCCTGGACGTGTGCACCCTGGAGCCCTCGGACACCGCCAGCCACCTGGGGCCGGTGCTCTCTTGCGCGGGGGGCACCGCCCAAAAGCTGAGGGAGTGCGCCTATTTCTCCACCCAGAAGCTGCGGGTGGAGGAGGCCCTCACCTTAGAGGCCGGGGAGGAAAGCTTCCTCTCCTTGGTGTGCGTAGAGGGCGGAGGGCTGCTGTGCGGGCCGGAGAACACCCTGGAATTCACGGCGGGGGAGAGCCTGCTGGTGCCCGCGGGCACGGGGAAGGTGTCCCTGCGCGGTGACTGCACCGTCATCCAGACCACCGTGCCGGGGCAGGCGTAAAGACAGACACAGACAAGGAGGATATACCATGAAAATCATCTTGATGGGCGAGCCCATGGGCCTGTTTATGGCCAACGAGACCGGTTCCCTCAGCGAAGTGAACACCTTTACCGCCTCCATCGCCGGGGCGGAGTACAACGTGGCGGTGGGCCTGGCCCGCCTGGGCCACACCCCGGCCTACTGCACCCGCCTGGGCTTTGACCCCCTGGGGGAGCGCATTTTAAACGGCATGCGGAAAAATGCCATCGCCACCGACTTGGTGATGCAGACGGAATCCGCCCAAACGGGCTTTATGATGAAGGGCTTCACCCAAAAGGGCGACCCGGACATCGCCTATTACCGCAAGGGCTCCGCGGCCTCTCAAATCTCCACCCACGACATTGACGGCCTGGACCTCTCCGGCTGCGAGTGGCTCCATGTGACGGGCATTTTCCCCGCCGTCTCCCCCAGCGCCCTGGCCGCCACCAAGCGGCTTATCAGCCGGGCCAAGGCCTTGGAGCTCCCCATCTCCTTCGACCCCAACCTGCGGCCCCAGCTGTGGGAGAGCCAGGAGAAGATGGTGGCCACCTTAAACGACCTGGCCCAGGGCGTGGAGACCATTCTGCCCGGCATTGGCGAGGGGAAAATCCTCACCGGCCAGGACACCCCCGAGGGCGTGGCGGCGTTCTACCACCAGCGGGGCGTGAAGAACGTGGTGGTGAAAACCGGCAAGGAGGGTGCCTACTTCTCCCAGCTGGGGGGCAAGGCGGGCTACTCCCCGGCCTTCCCCGTCAAGGAGAAGGTGGACACCGTGGGCGCCGGGGACGGCTTTGCCGCCGGCGTCATCAGCGCTTTGGCCGAGGGCGAAAGCCTGGAGGAAGCCACCTTCCGGGGCAACGTCATCGGGGCCATCCAAATCACCTACCGCAGCGATAACGAGGGCCTGCCCACCCGGGAGCGCCTCTCCCAGATTATCCTGGCGGGCATCGCCTAAAGGGGGCGGCCTATGGAATGGAAGGAAATCCTCTCCCACGTGGACCACACCCTGTTAAAGCCTGAGGCCACCTGGGAGGACATCCGCCAGGTGGTGGAGGAGGGCATCCACTACGGCTGCGCCAGCGTGTGCATCCCGCCCGCCTATGTACAGCGGGCCGCGGAGTACGCCGCCGGGCGGGTGGCCATCTGCACGGTGATTGGCTTCCCCAACGGCTACAACGCCGCGCCCATCAAGGCGGCGGAGGCCACCCACGCCGTGCTGTCCGGCGCGGCGGAAATCGACATGGTGGTGAACCTGGGCTGGGTGAAGGACGGCCTGTTCGACCAGGTGCTGGCGGAAATCCAGGCGGTGAAGGCCGCCTGCCAGGGCCGGGTACTGAAAGTCATCATCGAGACGTGCCTGCTCACCCAGGAGGAGAAGCGCCGCCTGTGCCAGGTGGTCAGCGACGCCGGGGCGGATTACATCAAGACCTCCACGGGCTTTTCCACCGGCGGGGCCACCGCCCAGGACGTGGCCCTGCTGCGGCAGCACACAGCCCCCCAGGTGAAGGTGAAAGCCGCCGGGGGCATCGCCACCAAGGAGGGCGCCGAGGCGTTTTTGGCCCTGGGCGCGGACAGGCTGGGCACCAGCCGCCTGGTGAAGCTGGCAAAGGAGGCGGGCCTGTGAAGGAGCAACGGGAGATGATTCGCCTGGCGCTGGTCCAGCGGGCCAAGGAGGCCCGGAAAAAGGCCTATTGCCCCTACTCCGGCTTCGCGGTGGGAGCGGCTTTGCTGTGCGCCGACGGCTCTGTCTACGACGGGTGCAACATTGAGAACGCCGGCTTTACCGCCACCTGCTGCGCCGAGCGCACCGCCTTTTTCCGGGCGGTGAACGACGGCAAGCGGGATTTTAAGGCCATTGCCATTGCCGGGGGCAGGGCCGGGGAGGAGCCCACGGGCATCTGCGCCCCCTGCGGGGTGTGCCGCCAGGTGATGGCGGAGTTCTGCGGCCCGGGGTTTGAAATCCTGCTGACAGACGGGCACAGCCTCCAGGTGCAAACGCTGGAGGAGCTGCTGCCCTTGGCTTTTGGCCCAGGCAATTTACAATAAGCGCAAAAAAGAGGGCTGCTGCGGTTTCGCGGCAGCCCCTTTTGCTTGGGGAGGTTATATGGTTACGCTTGCAGGCGCTTCCCCTGGCCGTGGATCAGCGGGGAGATGCGCTTATACACCGCGAAGGTGATGGCCACGTCGCAGGCCGCCTTGAAGAAGGTGAAGGGCACGTTGAACCAGAGCAGCGCCTGGGCCAGCGTCTCCACTGCGGGGTTGATGGCCTGGTACATGCCCAAAATCTGGGGGATGGTCAAGCCGTAGGCCACGGTGTAGGCGGGGTAGCTGATATACAGGTTAATGGGGAAGCTCATGGCGGCCATTATCACCGCCCCCAGAAGGGAGCCCCACAAGGCGCCCCAGCGGTCCTTGCGGAACTTGTAAAGCAGCCCGGCAGGCACCACAAAGGTGACGCCCATCAAGAAGTTGCACAGCTCCCCTGCGCCGCCGGTGGTGGACATGGTCAGGTTTACCAGGTTCTTGATAAAGCACACCACCACGCCGCTGACCGGCCCCATGGAAAAGGCGGCGATAAGGGCGGGTAGCTCGGAGAAGTCCAGCTTGATAAAGCTGGGGATGATGGGCAGGCTGAAGCTGATGAACATCAGCACAGTGGCCACGGCGCTTAAAATGGCGGTCATGGCGATTTTTCGTACGTTGACTTTCTTTTGCATGGAACCATCCCTTTCGGAAAATTTTGGTTCGCAAAAGACCGGTGGGGGTGGCGAAAAGGCGCAAAAAATCCCGGAGCCGCGCAAGGGTCCGGGAGCCTTTTCGATGAAGGGGAGATACAGCGGGAGCGGCAGCGCCGCGCCTAAGAATCTTCTATCATCCGGACTTTGCCGCCTTTTTTCCAAAAGAGAAAAAGCGGTTCACCGTCGGTGCTGGAATTTCACCAGCTCGGCGGAGAGGGAGACCTCCCCGTTCGCAGACTTTTACTGCCGGTCAGGAATTGCACCTTGCCCCGAAGTTCTTTTGCTGGTATCATTTTAGTACAGGGAACAGCCCTTTGTCAAGGAGGATGTGGTATGAAGCTTTTTTGCCGTGATGAAATGCAGCGCTTGGAGATGGCCGCCGTGGCTGCCGGGGTTCCCCTCTCCCAGCTGATGGACAACGCCGGCGCCGCCGTGGCCCAAGAGGTGGAGCGCCGCTGCCGCCCGGTGGGGGGCAAGCGGGCGGTGGTGCTGTGCGGAAAGGGCAACAACGGCGGGGACGGCTTTGTCTGCGCCAAGCTGCTGGCCCAGCGGGGCATGGCCTGCTGGGTGGTGCTGGCCCAGGGCAAGCCCGCCACCGACTTGGCCGCTGCGGCCTTTGGGGCGCTGCCCCCCCAGGTGGCTGTCCTGCCCGGGGAGGAGCTGGAGCAAATCCGCCCGGTTCTGGAGGCAGCGGACGTGCTCATCGACTGCGTGTTTGGGTTCAGCTTCCGGGGGGAGCTCTCCGGCCTGCCCCAAAAGCTGCTGGCCTATGGCAGCGGCCTGCCCTGCCTGAAGGTCTCCGCCGACCTGCCCAGCGGCGTGGAGTGCGACACGGGCCGGGTGTCCGCCGGGGCCTTCCGGGCGGACGTCACCGTGACCTTCACCGGGAAGAAGCCCGCCAACGTCAGCTACCCCGCCAAGGAGTTCTGCGGGGAGACGGTGGTGCGCCAGGTGGGCGTCCCCGCCGCCTTGGTGGAGGGGGCGGAGACCCGGGTCTTTGAGACGGACGGCCACTTCCCCCGCCAGTGGCTGNNNNTCCCCCCGCCAGTGGCTGCCCCAGCCGGACGCCCAGGCCAACAAGGGCGACATGGGCAAGCTGCTGCTGGTGTGCGGCAGCTGGGGCATGGCCGGGGCCTGCGTTATGGCGGCCCAGGCGGCCTTGCGCAGCGGCGTGGGATTGCTGACCATCGCCGTGGAGGAGCGGCTGTACCCCATCCTGGCCCAAGCGGTGCCCCAGGCGGTGTATGTGGTGCTGGACTGGGAAAACCGCCGGGAGGAGAGCCAGCAGGCGCTGCTGGACGCCTTGGGCAAGTGCACCGCCTGCGTCATGGGCTGCGGCCTGGGGCAGCGGGCGGAGCTGGTGTGCCCTTTGGTGTTCTCCCACTGCCAGCGGCCCTTGGTGGCCGACGCCGACGCCGTCAACTTCCTCAGCCGCCACCCGGGGTATTTGGAGGGGCTGGAAATCCCCCTGGTGCTCACCCCTCACCCCGGGGAGATGGCCCGGCTGTGCGACGACACCATCCCGGAAATCCAGGCTGACCGGCTGGGCGCTGCCCGGCAGAAGGCCAAGGAAACCGGCGCTGTGGTGGCGCTGAAGG
>FR893683.1 GCA_000435395.1 Firmicutes bacterium CAG:94 | reverse complement strand
AATCCAGGAGGGATATGCCTGGGGTGCGGAAATAGCTGGTAACCTCTCCCACCTTCTGCCTTGCGTTGCCGGCGTAAACCAGAGTTTCGCTTCCGAGTATACAACCCCTGTGGGAGGATTGTTTTTCCAATGCACTCGTGGTACAATACTTTCCAAATCCTAGCAACAAACAGGAACGGGGTCATGGTCATGAAAATTCCACTTCAGCAAGTAATAGAAGCCATTGAGATGGCAGACGATGCCTTTACAGCGTTTTGGGATAGCAAAACAGGTGAAACAGTTTACCTAGATGACGGGCTCATTTCAGGGATGAGAAATGAGGAACTGGAAAACTTGTTGGAAACAGAGAGTGAGCGATTCTACCGTTTTCCATCAAAGTGGGATATCCATGAATACAGCATCATGGAAGATTTTATCGACAGCTTAACACCCGGAGGGATACAGGATGAACTGGCATGGGCCATCCGAGGCAGCGGGGCGTTTCGCCGTTTCAAAGACAAACTGTACTTTTTTGGCATAGAGCAGCAATGGTACGATTTTCGGGATAACGCATTTCGAGAATTGGCGATTCGATGGTGCCGGGACAATGAGCTGGAGTATACTGAATAAAACGCAAACAAGAGGGATAGGGATGTACTCATTATATGAAGTGGAACAAATTCTTCGCAACAAACAAGTATTTGTTTGCTCCTTGGCGTTTCTAGGAGAAGGGGAGCATTCGGAGGCCTTTTTAGTGAACCGTGATATCGTGGTAAAGTTGCCGAAACACCGGCAGGCCAGTGAATGCTTAAAGACAGAAATGCAGGTTGTAAAAGGATTGGGGAAAAACCTGAATGTAGAAATACCCAGTGTCCTGTTTCAAGGCGCCTTCTTTCACGAAGGTGAGGAATATACCTTTTTTGGGTCGCGGAAATTGCCTGGGCACTCGCTGAACAAAAAACAGTTTTGCGCCTTGCCCAAGCCTATTCTCGATAAAAATGCGGAAATTGTGGCTAATTTCTTATATCGGCTACATAGTGAAAAAAACGTGCTGCCCATCCAACGTGAAGGAGACGTTTTAGTACACGGTGATTTTTCTTTAAATCATCTCCTGTTTGACCAGAACCAGATGGTGTGCAGCGTGCTGGACTTTGGAGACAGTCATGTGGGAGATTATCAAGAAGATTTTCTTTACCTTCTTGACGAGGAAGACGAAGAAGAATTTGGAGCAGATTTTGGCAGGGAGGTTCTCGCAAACTATAAGAGCATATTGTCCTGTAGTTTGCAAGGGGAGTTTTAGATTGTGCGTGTCAGAGAAAAATCCCCATACGCGGAACTTGCCGGCGGTTTCGAACCGTAATCAGGAAGTAGCAACCTGCACAAAAACAAAGCCGAAGACTTTGCAGGTCAAAAGGGCACAAAAACAGGGAAACGCACCCGATTTCAGGCAAAAACAGCCGAAGGCGGGTGCGTTCCAGGTGCTGGAGGGGAAAACGGTGGTTGAAACTGGTTGCCAGCAAGTGCGGAAGGATATTCAGGGGCCTATGGAGGACTATACATCGTAAAGGCGGGAAGGGAAAATGGAACGCAATAAGCAGCTTTATGAGCACCTTTTTCAAGCCATCTGGGAGCAGCTGGGGAGTGGCCCCGCAAGGACCGAGGAAAATGACGCGTTCAACATTTTCAAAGCCCTGGGCATCGCGGACAAAGAGGTCTTGATCTGTAGGCTGCTGGGCGAACTTTTGGACCCCAAAGGTTCCCATGGGTCAGGAGCGAAGCCCCTCTCGCTCTTTTTGGAGCAGCTGCGCATAGTGGGATAGCGGCCTTTTCCTGGGCTGTAAAGCCATCGGTTTTCTTTTTCATCACCGCCCATCTCATCATCCGCTTGATGAGCGGGAACGGCAGGAAGGCAAGCCGCTTTTTGAACTTCCGCTGGCTCTTAATCATCTTCATCAGGTCCTGATACCCGGCCTTGCTCATGTTGCCGGACAGCGAGCAGGTGTTGGAGAGGACCAGCCCCTCCACCACTTCCGGGTGGCGGGAGGCGATGACCTG
>FR893682.1 GCA_000435395.1 Firmicutes bacterium CAG:94 | reverse complement strand
TCCCGGGGATTGAAGAACACCTGCATCTCCTGGAAGCGCTCCAGCACCCCAGCCAAAAAGGCGTCGGCGCAGCTTTCGCCCTGTCGGGTGGGCCGCATGGCAATGCGGAAGCCGTTGCCCGCCTGGTCCGGGATGGGCTTGGGGGAGAAGGCGGCCCACAGCCCGTTGCGGACGGCCATCATCTTCACCACCGAGCGGAAGGTGATGACGTTGTCCGCGCACGCCAAGGCCGGGCCGGGGGCAAAGTCAATGCGGTTCTGCCCCGGGCCGCTGATGTGCTGGGAGTACTGGGGCTCAATGCCCATGGCCTCCAAGGTCAGGCAGATGTCCCGGCGCACGTCCTCGCCCCGGTCCTCGGGGGCCTCGTCCAGAAAGCCCGCGCTGTCAAAGGGGATGTCCGTGGGCTCCCCCTCCTCGTCGGTGCGGAACAAGTAGAAATCGTTTTCCGCGCCAAAGTTCACCTTTACGCCCCGCTCCTTGGCGTAGGCCACCGCGTCCCGCAGGATTTTCCGGCCGTCCTGGGCGAACTCCTGGCCCGCCTCGTCCTTGATGTGGCAGTAAAACCGGGCCACCCGCCCGTGGGAGGGCCGCCAGGGCAGCAGGGAGATGGTGTCCGTGTCAGGGAAGAGGAACAGCTCGCTGTCCCCCGGCTTGTAAAAGCCCTCAATGCGGGAGGCGTCCACCGCGATGCCCTGGGCAAAGGCCCGGGGCAGCACCGAGGGCAGCACCGAAATAATCTTCTGGCTGCCGAACACATCGCAAAAGGAGAACTTGATAAACTTCACGTCGTTGTCGTTGATAAACTCTTGTATGTCCGCTTCCGAGTAGCGCACACCACCGCCGCCTTTCCTGTGGGTTTCTTTCTTATAGTATACACTGGTTTCCCCGGCAATGCAAAGCACGGCTCACTCTCCGGCGTGGCGCACGCCTAAGACGCGCAACTCCGCCTCGGTCAGGCCCACGCCCCGCAGCATCAGCCGGTTGCCCCGGGCCGCCTCGATGGAGTTGATGCCCATGCCGCCCATCATCTCCTTGATTTCGTGGGTCCAGGCGTTCACCAGGTTCACCAGGCGCTGGGTGCCGGTTTCCGGGTCCAGCCGCTCCACCAAAT
>FR893681.1 GCA_000435395.1 Firmicutes bacterium CAG:94 | reverse complement strand
CACGATCTCCACCCCATCTGATTTCGGTCGTCCAAAAACCCGAAATCAGAATGGAGGTACCCAGTATGGGTTTCAACTATAGGCAAAAAAGGAAAGAATTTGAGCAAAACTGGGCCAAGGCCCTCAAACAATACATAGCCGCTGGCATGACCCAAGAGCAGATCACCGCTATGCGGGAGTTTGACGAGGAACTGTTCCGCCAAGAGCGGGTGTACGAAAACCGAATCAATGTGGGCCTGCCAGACCTCAATATCCAACGATTCAGCGTGGAGGAAGATTACTTTCAAGACCTCTCCCACCACTTGGATGCAGCCATGGAAAACCTGTGTCCCGGTTCGTCCCAAAAGGTCACCGACCAGGATCGCAAAGTGGTCTTACTGGCTTGCACTGGTTTGAAACAGGAGGAAATTGCCGTGATATTGCACATATCACAGATGTCTGTTTATAGACACTTGCACAAACTTCAAAAACTTCTGAAAAAGGGGGTGTAAAATCGGGCTTCCCGATGCCAATAAAGATGAAGGGGTAAATAAGCCTCCCTCTAAAAAGAGCCGCATAGTTGGCTGAAAATGAATGGGCGGCGCTCCTTTCACTTTCCCTTCGTTCCTTGAAAACTGAACAAGTCAGTGTACGCATACGGCACCCTCTGACCAGGAGCCACCGGGAGACATCCCCAGCAGGCGGGCGGCACCCGCCTGGGCGGTGAGAGGCAGAGGGCATCGAGCACTTCCGTCCAGCCACAGAATCACACAATGGGGGCGGCCGGGTGAGAACCACGCGGGGTGAGAATCCATGAGGGCAGGCAGCCGCTGCCCGTGTTGTACACTCCCTTCACTGAGGGGTGTGAGCGCAAATATCAGTGAAATGAACGATTCGAAATCAGATTCAAGATAGAACATACGGGCACAGCTATGCCTTCATAACTGCGCCCGTCCTTGTATCTTGAACGAAGCAAAGGAGGAACCGCTATGAAACTAGAGAATTCCATCAACTACTATTATACCGTGCTGGCCCTGCGCCTCCTGCTGGAGCGGGGCCTCATCAGCGAGGACGAGTACGGCAAAATTAGTAGGTACAACGCCGAATTTTTCAAGCCGGGGAGGGAGTACATCTAGCCACATTGGGTATGGACTTCCGCCCCGGATTCTGGTAGTGTTCGGGTGAACGGAGGTGAGCTAGGTGGCACAAGTGCAGATCATTCAACCATACCAACCGCAAAGCGACGCGCTGGAAAAGGTGGCGGCCTACTGCCGGGTGTCCACCGACTCTTCGGACCAGCTCAACTCCTACCACACTCAGATCGGCTACTACACCAACTTCATCGCCCAACACCCAGGCTGGGAACTGGTGGACATCTACGCCGATGAGGGGATCACCGGCACCAGCCTG
>FR893680.1 GCA_000435395.1 Firmicutes bacterium CAG:94 | reverse complement strand
GCCCTTCCCCCAGGTGGAAGAAGAGGCCGCCGCCCAGGTGCTCCGCCGCTGGGGGGAAGCTCGCCCCTAATACCGCCATACACGCCGGGTTTTGCCCGGCTTTCCCATAATACATGGCAGTAAAAAAAGCATCCAGGCGTTTGCTTGGATGCTTTTTCTCTGTCCTAGTGTTGTGCGGCTGGCTTACATGCTCTCCGGCGCCGTTACCTTGAACAGCGCCAGGCCGTTTTCCAGCACGGTGCGGGTGGCGGTGCACAGGTACAGCCGGGCGGCCTGCAGGGCCTCCTCGCTGCCCTTGACGCGGCAGGCGTTGTAGAACTTGTGGAACAGCGTGGCCGTGTTCATCACGTACCGGGTGATTTTGGAGGGGTCCCGGTTCTTGGCGGCGGCGGCCACCTCCCCGGTGTAGCTGGAGAGATGGCGAATCAGCTCCAGCTCCTCGGGGGCCGTCAGCAGCGCCAGCTCCTGGGCGGTGCACGCCCGGGGGGAGATGCCCTCGGCGGCCAGGTTCTTCAAAATGGAGCAGATGCGGGCGTGGGCGTACTGCACATAGTACACCGGGTTCTGGCTGTCCTGCTGCACGGCCAGGTCCAAATCGAAGTCGATGCGGGTGTTGGCCTCGTAGGAGTTGAACAGGAACCGGGCGGCGTCCACGGGCACCTCGTCCAGCAGCGTCACCAAGGTGATGGCCTTGCCGCTGCGCTTACTGGCCTTGACGATTTCCCCGTCCCGCACCAGGCGCACCATCTGCATCAGCACCACCTGGAGCTTGTCCGCGTCCACACCCAAGGCGGAGAGGGCCCCCTTCAGCCGGGGTACATAGCCGTGGTGGTCCGCGCCCAGCACGTCGATGGCCAGGTCAAAGTCCCGGGTGACCAGCTTGTCGTAGTGGTAGGCGATGTCCGGCACCACGTAGGTGGGCACGCCGTTGCTGCGCACCAGCACAAAGTCCTCGCTGCCGTAGGCCTCCCCGTGGAACCAGGTGGCGCCGTCCTTCTCGTAGGTGGCGCCCTTCTCCTTCAGCAGCTCCACCACACGGCCCACCGCGCCGTTTTCGTGGAGGGTGCTCTCCTTAAACCAGTTGTCATAGTGAACTCGGTACCGGGCCAGGTCGTCGTGAAGGCCCTGGATGTTCTTGGGCAGGGCGTAGGCCACCAAGGCGGCCCGGCGCTCCTCGCTGGAAGTTTCCACATACTTGTCGCCGTTTTCCTGGGCAAAGCCCTTGGCGTGGGCGATGATGTCCTCGCCCTTGTAGCCGTCCTCGGGGAAGGGCACGGCCTCCTCGCCCTTGTACAGCTGCAGGTACCGGGCCTCCAGGGAGGCGCCGAACTTGTTCACCTGGTTGCCCGCGTCGTTGATGTAGAACTCCCGCTCCACCTGGTAGCCGGCGGCCTCCAGCACCGAGGCCAAAGCGTCGCCCAGCACGCCGCCCCGGGCGTTGCCGATGTGCATGGGCCCGGTGGGGTTGGCAGAGACGAACTCCACCAGCACCCGCTGGCCCTGCCCGGCGTCCGAGGTGCCATAGGCAGCCCCCAGCGCATGGATGTCCTGGAGCACCTCGCCGTAGAAGCGGGGGTGGTAGGTAAAGTTCAAAAAGCCCGGCCCGGCAATTTGGCAAGAGGCGAAATAGGTGGCGGACAAATCCAGGTTTTCCTGGATGGCCTGGGCGATTTTCTGGGGGGCCATGCGGAAGGTGCGGGCTCCGGCCATAGCGGCGTTGCAGGACCAGTCGCCGTGAGAGCGGTCGGCGGGGACCTCCAGCTGGATTTCCGGCAGGGGGGCCTGGGGCAGCTGGCCGGCGTCGATGGCCGCCTGGATGGCCTGGGCCAAAGCCTGGCGCAGCTGGGCGGTGGCGGTGCTGACAAGTTTAGACATGAGAGTTCATCCTTTCGTAAAAACTGGGATAGGCTGGGATAAAGAGTAGAATTGCTGCATGGATACCGAGCGAAGCGAGCGTAAAGTTTTGCCCAGTGCCTGGGCTCTCAATTCGCGCCAGGGGGCGGCGGCTGAACGCCGCGCCTGTGCAAGAGAAAAACGCACGTGCGCGCCGGGGGCCGAGCGAAGCGAGCGTAAAAGTTTTCGCGGTACGTCCGCAGGACGTACTCGCCTTCTTTTCAAAAGGCTGCGACCTTGCCCTTGCCCTTATTGGGCGTCAGCCTGAAAAGAAACTAGGGAAACAGCGAAGCGCCTTTCCCGGCCGGTGGCGCACCGAGAAGGCGGCTTCCCGAAAGCTGGGTAACAAAGCCAGATTTTGCCCTCTCAGTCGCCTAACGGCGCCAGCTC
>FR893679.1:2078-6481 GCA_000435395.1 Firmicutes bacterium CAG:94 | reverse complement strand
GGCAGTATCGCGCCTACTTTTCTGTGCGGTATTGCCCTAAATAAAGAACACGCGAAAAGGGCCGCCGTACTGTAACGGCAGCCCTTTTTTCTTGCGGGTATTATTTCCTGTCCTGGCCGGTCATTTTGGTGAGCAGGCCTATGAGGGTGGTGCGCTCCTCGTCGGTGAGGCCCGCGGTGATTTCCCGGCCCCACTGGCCCATGTAAGAGCGGATGATGGGCACCAGCTCCCGGCCCTTCTCGGTGAGGTACAGGTTGTTCTGGCGGCGGTCGTTCTGGTTTGTCTCCCGGTACAGGTAGCCCAGGGCTTCCAGCTTTTTGGTGCGCCGGGCCACGTTGCACTTGTCGATGAACATGTGGTTGGCGATGCTGTCCTGGGTGGTGCCGGGGTGGCGCTCGATGTGGAGCAGAATCATGTACATGGCGCCGGAAAAGCCGTAATCCCGCAGGCGCTCGTTCATAAAGCGCTTCCGGCTGCGGGAGAGAAAGGTGACAGCCCTGCCCAGCTCCCGGGTGAAGTGGGAGGACCGCTCTTCCACGCGGGCCTCTTCAGGGGTATCCATAGCCGCTCCTCCTTCCCGGAAAAATCTGCTTTTTATTATAGCGCCCTCTGGTGGCGTTGTCAAAGCAAAATCCTGTTAAATGCCCTCCCTGCGGTAGACGCGGCACACCCGGCGGAAGCCCTCCTGGGTGCCGTCGGTGTGCATGGGCACTGTCACGTTGTACACAGAGAGCAGCTGCTCCCGCATTTGCTCCTCCCCGGGGAGAGACCCCTCCAGCGGCAGCAGCAGGATGCGGTACTCCACCCCAAAAAGGTAGGCGTACCAGGGGGATTCCACGCAGCCGCAGCGGGTGTAAAACTGGATGCGCCGCCGGCGCGTCTCCCGCTCCTGGGGGGTGGGGGCGCTTTCCAGGCTCTCCGCCTCGATGTACAGGCAGGGCGCCTGCCCCAGGGCGGGCAGCTTTTGCAGCCCGTGGAAAAAGGCCGTGCCCACCCCCTGGCCCCGCCGGGCTGGGTCCACGGCGAAATAGTCCAGCAAAAGGGCGCCGGAACACTGGATAAAGGTAGCGTAGGCCAGAATCTCCCCGGCCTCCTTGCTGGCGAATATGGAGTAGGCCCCCTGGTCCATCAGCCGCAGGATGCTGCCCCAGGGCCGCAGCTCGCTGGGGACAAAGTCCTCCCGGAACCTGGCGAAATAGAGCCGGTGGGCCTCTTCTCTCTCTAGGCGTTGGATGGTCACGGTCTCCTTCCTTTCTTTCTCAAAGGGATGGGCCCCGCGCTGGTTTGGCGGGTACCCTTCATTGTAGCAGAGGGCCAAGGTTTCCGCAAGGATGGAAATGCCAGGAAACACCTGTTCCCAGTTGCCTTTTCGACAGATTTCGTGTATAATGTGGCAAAGAAACTTTCTGTTTTTTGAAAAATCCCCCAAGCTTGGGCTGTTTTATAGATTTTCTTTTGGAAAAGGAGCTGGATACACCTATGGATTTGACAAGAAAGCGCAACCTGTTCCTGGCCATCACGGTGGTACTGGTGGTGGCCATTGTGGCTGTTTCCGCGGTGATTTTGGTGCGCGGGCCCCGGGAGAGCTCGGTGGAGCTGGTCTCCAACAACGGCGACGGCACCGCCACGGTCAACGACATCAACGACGGGAACATGACCATCCCCTACTACGACATCAATGTGAACACCTACAAGCTCCAGGATTTTAAGGCCGGGTCCAACGGCACCATCGTCTACGAGGGCGGCGACTCCTTTGTGGGCATCAACGTCAACTCCCAGATGGGCGCCATCGACTGGGCCCAGGTGAAGCAGAGCGGCGTGGACTTCGCCTTAATCCGCGTGGGCTGGCGTGGCAAGACCAACGGCAACATTGTGCTGGACAGCAACTTTCAGGCCAACATAGAGGGCGCTTTGGCGGCGGAAATCCCCGTGGGGGTGTACTTCTACTCCAAGGCCGTCACCACCGAGGAGGCCGAGGCCGAGGCCACCTTTGTGCTGGAGCAAATCCGCAACTACCAGGTGACATGGCCCATCGCCTTCTTCTGGGAGTACGACACCAACGATGACGGCAGCCAGGACCAGTCCTCCCGCACCATCGCCTGCAACGGCGAGCAGGTGACCAGCTTTATCAAGGCCTTCTGCGACAAAATCGAGCTGGCCGGCTTTACCGCCAGCTACTACGCCGACAAGACCATGGCCTACGAGACGCTGCAGCTGGACCAGCTGACAAGCTACGACCTGTGGTACGCGGAGTACCGCGCCCAGCCGGGCTTCTACTACGATTTCGGCATGTGGCAGTACACCGACGAGGGCACGGTTTCCGGCATCTCCGGCTCGGTGCCCATCACCCTTTCCTTTAAGAACTACCCGTCCCTGCGGTAAGCCCAGCGGCCGCGCAGGCTTTTTCCGAAATTTCACAAAGGAGAAAGGCGGCTTTCTCCCTTTGTGGGCGCGTTGCAAAGCTCTTTCCCTTGCAACGCGCCCCGCTTTTTACAAGGAGGATGTATGGCTTCACGACACAGCAAGCAGCAACAGCAAAAGGTAAACCCCGTCCTGCTGGCCACCAGCGCCGCGGTGGCCTTGGTGGTGGTGATGGTTGTGGTGGCCATCTCCCTGGTGGGGGGCGGCGGCCAGGGCCAGGAGGAGGAATCCTCCGGCACAGGCGTTCCCGAGGGGATGGTGCTGGTCAACGACCTGTACGAGGGCCAGCGGCTGGTCCCCGACTTTGACATGGATTTAAACCAGTACGACACGGAAAAATTCGTGGAGGAAAACGGCTTCATCCGCTACCAGGACGGCAAGGCCGTGGCCGGCGTGGACGTCTCCGAGCACCAGGGCACCATCGACTGGCAGCAGGTGAAGGACGCCGGCTTTGAATACGCCATTTTGCGGGTGGCCTACCGGGGCATGACCGAGGGCGGCCTGAACGTGGACTCCACCTTTGAGCAGAACTACCAGGGAGCCACCGCCGCCGGGCTGAAGGTGGGGGTGTACTTCTTCTCCCAGGCCATCACCCAGGAGGAGGCCCGGGAGGAGGCCCAGTACGTGCTGGACACCTTAGACGGCCGGGAACTGGACTATCCCGTGGTGTTTGACTGGGAAATCCCCATCCCCAGCGAGCAGCTGCCCGCCGAGGATTTGCGCGCCTATGACATCAGCGGGGAGGTGGTCACTGCCATGGCCAAGGCCTTCTGCCAGGAGATACGGTCCAATGGGTACACCCCCTGCGTGTACACCAACAAGTCCATGGCCTACAACACCTTTAACCTGGAGGAGCTGAAGGACTTCCCCCTGTGGTACGCCGAGTACCAGCCCGCCCCCAGCCTGTACTACCACTTCCAGATGTGGCAGTACTCTGCCAGCGGCACGGTGCCGGGCATTGCGGGCAGCGTGGATTTGAACATCTGCTTTGAGCCATACTAATATAAAAATGCGCCGCGGGCCCTGGGAGAGGCCTGCGGCAGCTTTTTGGAAAAACAGCCTCACCTTTTCGTGGGGTGGGCCGTCTAATCCATAGGAAACTGGGAAAACTGCGGGAAACGCCCGCAGGAAGAGGGGAGGATGTTGTGGAGCGATTGGTGCGCAAGGCCCAGCGGGGCGATAAAAACGCCTTTATGGCCCTGATTGAGAAGAACCAGCTGGCCCTGTACCGGGCGGCCAAGGCCATCCTCCACCGGGAGGAGGACGTGGAGGACGCGGTGCAGGAGACCATCTGCAAGGCCTTTTACAAATTGAGCGACCTGCGGCAGCCCAAATACTTTAAAACCTGGCTGACACGCATTTTGATAAATTGCTGCTACGACCTGCTGCGGCAGCAGAAGGGCCTGGTGCCCTTGGAAATCCTCCCCGAGGAGGGAACCAGCGACGAGCGGGAGACCTCTTTGGACGTGCAGCGGGTGCTGGCCGAGCTGGGGGAAAACGACCGCTTGGCGTTGACCCTCTATTACCTAAACGACCTGCCCATTAAGGATATTGCGGAGATGCTGCAAATCAGCGAGGGGGCCGTGAAGCAGCGGCTCTCCCACGGGCGGAAAAAATTTAAGGAAGCCTACGAGGAACGGGAAACGGGAAAGGTGGTGGCGCGCCATGCGAAAAAATGACCTGCAGCGGGATAAGGCCTTCCGGCAGCGTCTGGCCCAAAAGCTGGAGGTGGAGCAGCCGCCGGAGAGCTATTTCCAGGCGGTGCAGTCCGCCTTTGCTTCCCTGCCCGATGAGCTGCCCGTAAAGGCCCGGCCCATCCACCAGCGGGTGCTGCGCACCTGCGCCGCCTTGGCCGCCTGCTGTGTGGTGGTGGCAGCGGGGGCCTTTGGCCTAAACCAGGTAAGCCCCCAGCTGATGGAGAGCATGCCCGGCATCGGCCAGATTTTCCAGGACTTCAACGAGGGGCGGGAACCCCCTGTGCC
>FR893679.1:1443-2041 GCA_000435395.1 Firmicutes bacterium CAG:94 | reverse complement strand
CCCCACGCCGCCCTCGGAAACGGAGAGCCAGCTGGAGCAGCAGAACGTGCCGCCCTTTGAGCCCATCTCCGTCCCCTCCAACACCGGCGTTGGAGAGCTGACCATACAAAACGCCTGGAGCGACGGGCTGTACCTCCACCTGGAGCTGGAGCTGGCCGCCGAGGGCATACCCTTTGACACCGCATACGCCAATTCTATCAGCCCCTGTGACGACCCCTATGTGGAGGGGACAGACACCAGCCACCTGTGGGTCAACAACCTAGAGGCGGAGAAAATCGCCACAATAGAAAATGGCTTGGGCTTTGTCTGGACCGGCGAAAGCACCGACGGCGGGGCCACGCCTATCTACGCTGGGGAGTGGGTCTACCGGCTGCCCCAGAACGCCGCCCAGGGGCCGGACTTGTCCGTCTCCCTGGAGGTGCCCCTCCTCTACACCCGGTACGATGACACAGATACCTACGCGCTGCTGGATATGAGTTTCCAGGCGGATTTCTCCGTGACCATGGACACCCACCGAACCCTCATCTGGAAAAATGCCGTGGAGGACAACGGCGTCACCTTGGAGCAGGCCCGGGTGAGCCCCACCTGCGTCACCGCC
>FR893679.1:0-1311 GCA_000435395.1 Firmicutes bacterium CAG:94 | reverse complement strand
GGCCAGCTGACCACCCCGGACGGCACCGTCCTGGCGGAGTGCGACAGCCGCTATCTGGAGAACGGTACGCTCCTCAGCTCCTCCAGCCCCGGCACTGTGCTGGAGGACGGCTCCACCAGCGGCACCATGGTGTTTGACGGCATCCCCACCGGGGAAAGCCAGGTGATTCTCACCCTGTACGAGTATCCCACGGGCATTGCGGACGCTTACGGCGCAGCCACGCCCATGAAAAACCGGGTGACAGCGGAGTTCACCTTTGACCTGGACCAGAGCGCCGTGTACCCCAGCCAGAACTACCTGGCCCAGGGCCGGGAAAAACTGGACGTGCTGACCAGCGCCCAGCTGGACCGCATCCCCGCTGGGGAAAACGGCTACATCTGCCAGATACCGGACAACTCAGGCGGCACGGTGGAAATCACCCTTTTCACCCAGGACCTGGACTACCGGGGCGTGACCTTGTACTGGTACAACGGCGACCAGATTATGAGCATGTATCCCTCGGTGCCCAGCAGCTCCCACAACAAGTTTGACGAGATCTACCCCTATTACCAGGGGGACTATTACACCTATGGCGAGGTGGGCCTGGACCCCGCCTACACCAACGGGAAGACCTACAAGGCGCTGTACTTCCGCCTGGAGAACACAGGCTCTATGAACCTGACCTCCAGTGCCACGCGGTTCGCCTTGATCGACAACAACACCGGCGAAGTGCTGGTGGAGGACGTGATGCGCAGCGCCCTGGGGAACTTTGACCAAATCTTCGGCACCTCCTTGGAGGAGCAGCTCTACGGCGCCGCGGAGGGGGAAGGCACCGCCTCCGAGGTCCTTTCCACCCCGTCCCCCTCGCCGCTGCCGGAGGAGAGCGTGGCGGACGCCTCCAGCGACATTGGATAATACAGCAAGACGCGAAAAAGCGGCGGGCTTGGAAAGCCTGCCGCTTTTTGCTGCGTGATATATGTCACTGGGTGATGGCGCCGTCCTCGTCCCAGAGGTCGTGCCAGCTGGTGGCGCCGGGCCACAGGAACACCTGGCCCTTAATCAGGCGGCAGTTCTTGTCGGCCTTGCGCAGGGTTTCCATCTCCTCGTCGGTGAGGGGGTCCTCCACGGTGGACTGGAGGTTGCTGACGTACTCGTTCTCGTGGATGGAGAAGGGGATGGGAATCTGCCCGCGCTGCACCGCCCACTTCAAGCAGATAATGGCGGGATGGACATTGTGGGCCTTGGCGATGGAGACAACCTCCTCCATCTGGATGTCGGCCACGTCGTCGGGGGTGGTGTCGCGGTCGGGGGGGGTGGGGCTGCCGATGGGAC
>FR893678.1:7465-13532 GCA_000435395.1 Firmicutes bacterium CAG:94 | reverse complement strand
ACTCCCGAAGAACCTAGCGGAACCGTGGAGTTGACCTATACCCTGGACGCCAGCCTTTTCGCAGGCACTTCCATTGTGGTCTTTGAAACTCTCTATCAGGACGGCGTGGAAATCGCCGCCCATGCGGATATCAATGATGAGGCGCAGACCATCACCATCGAACCCCGGGGCGGTCTGCTGATTCAAAAGACCTCCGAGGACGGCGTGCTGGAGGGCTTCACATTCTTAGTAGAGGGTGAGGGCTATTCCGAAACCTTCACCACCGATGGAGCAGGAAAAATCTACATCGAGGACCTGTCTCCCGGCGAGTACACCATCACCGAGCAGGAGTCCGAGTTGACCGCCCGCTATGAGATTCCCGCGGGGCAGACGGTGGAAGTCACCGCAGACCAGGCGACGACCGTGGAGTTCTACAACGCCCTGCTGCGAGGCAAAATCATCGGCCACAAGACAGGAGCGAAGCAGGCTCCGCTAAAGGGCGTCACCTTCGGCCTATTTGATGCAAAAGCCACCGAGTTCACCGAAGAAACTGCCATCGAAGTAACCACCACGAATGAGTCCGGGGAGTTCAGCTTCGAAGCTCCCTACGGTTCTTTCCAGGTGATGGAACTGGCCACCTTGCCGGGCTATCTCACTATGAAAGAGCCCATCGCCGTAGAGGTGAATGCGGCAGAAGTGGAGCTGGAACCCATCGCCAACAACCAGACGATAGTCCACATTTCCAAGGTGGACGCGGAAACCGGTGAGGAACTGCCCGGCGCTACCTTGGAACTCTATGCTCCAGACGGCTCCCTCATTGAAACCTGGGAAAGCACAGACATTCCCCATGTCATCACGGGTTTGCCTGTGGGTGAGGGCTATGTACTAAAAGAAACTGCCGCCCCGGAAGGCTACCAGTTGGCGGAAGACATCACCTTTGCCGTGGAGGAAACTTCGGAAATCCAGTTCGTGGGCATGGTTGACGAGCCCAGCCCGGAGGAGCCGAAAGAGCCTGACGAACCAGAGACTCCCGACCAGCCGGATACCCCGGACGAACCCACACCCAACGTGCCCCAGACCGGCGGCAGCCGGGCAGCTCTCTGGGTGGGTGCGCTGCTCATCCTGGCCCTGGGCGGCTTGGGTATCACCCTGATTCTTCTGAAAAAGCAAAATAAACTGTAATGTGACGGAGGGCCGCGCCTGCGGCCCCTCCCATTTTTGATACCATGAAAAAAGAAATATTGATTGTGTTGAGCGTAGTGCTGGTAGTGGTCATCGTGGGCTGCGGCCTGTGGCTGGGCTACTACGCTGTGGACTCTCAGCACCAAAAGCAAACTTACGAAACTTTGGCGAAAGATTTCTTACTGGAGGAACCGGAATCCAACCTGTCTTTGGCAGAGAAAGTTTCTCCCGAGGAACCGCCAACTACCCAGGAATCGGTGGTTACCTTGACCACCGCGCCGCCCCGCCATGACCTGGCCGCCCTGCAAGCGGAAAACCCTGACTGCGTGGGATGGCTCACCATTCCGGACACCACTGTGGATTACCCCGTGGTGTGGACACCCAGCGACCCAGAGCATTACCTGCGCCGGGATTTCTACGACAGTTATGCCAGCGGCGGCACACCGTTTTTGGACGGCCGCAACAAGCCCCAGGCAGAGGGTCAAAATCTCATCCTCTACGGCCACAACATGCTGGACGGCAGTATGTTCAAGCCGGTGCTCCAATACTTGACGCCCAACTTCCAGGTGACCCACGAGGACGTCTACCTGGAACTGAACGGCATCCAATATCACTACCAGGTGCTTGCGGCGCTGGAGACCAGCACCCGTTCACTGGTGTACACCTACACTGATTTGAGCGGTGCCGCCGAGATGGAGGATTTCCGCGCCGCGCTGCTGGAAGAAACCGGCGTGGGAGCCATCCCCCAGGCGGAGGGCTACCTGACCCTCTCCACCTGCAACAACCAGGGTGGCAACAGCCGGGTGCTGGTTATTGCCGCCCTGATGGAGGAGGTGAGTACATGAAAATCCCCGTGAAAACGCAGTACCATGGATATGCGTTCTTGAACCGTTGTGCGTATTTCGGGGAAATTTTGGCTCCGGACACCAGTTAATGTGTGTTCCGGGAGGAAAAACGCATTCCACAAGAAAAACGCATAGGAGGGAAGCAATGCTTCTAACAGACGAACAATATGTGATCAAGTGGTTGTCCCAATACGGGCCGCTGCCCAAGACCCAGGTGGTGCGGCTGCTGAAGGACAAGTCTCCGGCCACGGCGGAACGGCTGCTGAACCGCATGAAGCGGGACCAGCGTATCGCGGATGTGGGGGACGGCTACTACCTGGGCCTGGATCCCTATTGCACCCCAGACCAGCGGGTCATCCTGGCGGTGTGGGTGCTGCTGCAATTCATCGACCGTGTGGAGCCCCTGGCCCATTACCCGGCCACCTATCCCAGCCAGCTGTTCTTCCTCAAGGAGAACACCGGCTACGAGATCGTGGTGCTCTACGAGGGGGAGCAGCATCTGGCAAAGCTGCTCCACCCCCAGGAGGATTTGAAGTACATCTTTGTGGTGCCCAAGATTCAAATGGTGCATCAGCTTGTGCTGCCCCGGGCGCCCTGCCTGTTCTCCACGGTGGAGTTCCAGGGGCAGGAGGAACCCCAAGTCCACTTTTTCGCGGAGGAGGTGCGCGGCAATGGTACCGCCTAGCTTTCAAAAGACACTTTTCCAGTTGGAGAACAAGCTCCGCCAGATGCAGACCCTGGAGCGGACAGTGCTTCAGGCTGCTGCTTTAGAAGATGAGAATGTGGCCTACTGTACAGCTTCTCAACTGGCGGATGCCTGCGAGCAGGCAGTGCTCCTTGCCAGAGCCTTACCGGCCTGCACCGGCCGGCCCCATGTGTTTTTCGAACTGGAACAGCAGATAGACTGCCAAACGCCGGTGGAGATAGGGTTCACCTGGGAGGGCTGGTTCTCCCTGCGGATGCCCATGCTGCTGCCCAAGAAAGAGCGTGGCTCCGCCGCCTTTGTGCGGATGCTGCTGCTGCCCGCCCTGCGGCGTTTTTTCCAGGGGAAGCCCCCGGTGCGGATCAGCCCCTGCGTGCTGGTGTTCCGCCACGTCTATGCCCGGGACCGCCCCGACCGGGCTCTCCGGGACCACGACAACATCGAGACCAACATGGCCGCCGACTGCGTGGCCCTCTACGTCATGGAGGACGACAACCCCGCCGCATGCAGCCAGTATGAATGCACAGCCAAAGGGGACCGGGAGCGTACGGAAATCTATGTGGTACCCCAAACGGAGTTCCCCCAATGGCTGTTGTCGGAAAAATCTATGCCGGAGGAGGGGGTGGAGCTTCTGAGAAATCGGCCCTAGCTGTAAAAAAGAATATGTCAAAATGTCTTTCAAATGGAGTGTGAAAAAAACATACCTCTGCACACCCCGGAAACGCCTGTGAAATCTGGATTATTCCGGGGAGCGAGAGGACATATTCCGACGAAGAGAGCAGGCATCTAGTCGAAATTTCTT
Organism: Firmicutes bacterium CAG:94; assembly: GCA_000435395.1. Taxonomy (GTDB): domain Bacteria; phylum Bacillota; class Clostridia; order Oscillospirales; family Acutalibacteraceae; genus Acutalibacter; species Acutalibacter ornithocaccae. The sequence continues at coordinate 10,021 of FR893678.1, read as the reverse complement.
TTTTGCGGGAGGTGATGATAGATGCTTACTTTGCAACCTTCTAGTTATGCGTTTCGACTGGTTCAAACGTTGGCTGTGACAGGAGAATATCCCATTAGTTCTCTCCCCTTGTTGGGCAATGAACGTGTGCTGAAGCAACTCATTCGGCGCTTATCTTTACCGGAAATGATCTGTAATTCCCATGGAGAAATGCTACGCACCAAACTCTTTATCCTCAACGGCAAGGGCCGGGAGAAAAGTTTGCGGCTCTACAAGGGGGCGCTCTCCTTGCTCCACTGGCTCCACCCAGGCGCTTACGAGTATTACATGGAGAACTTCTGGAACCACCACTTCCCTGGTGACGCCGCCCACCGTGACAGGAACCACCGGGTGGCGGAAGCCGTGGCCCTCTGCGCCAACGCTGGGGTGGAGGTGCTCCCTTACGATTTGCCCCGGCTCCAGCAAGAGGAGATCCGCAAGGTCACACCGGACTTTCCCTCGCTCTATTTGGCCCGGGATGTGAAGAAAGCCTTCCCCGGGGAGGAGAAGAAAACCTTGTTCACCCGGGCGGTGGGGGCGTTGTTCTACCCCGGCGGATGCTACGCTGTGTACAACACCAGGGACGCCGCCATGAAGTGGAAAGGTATGGGGGAATTCAAAGCCCTCCACAGTCTGACGGAGATTGCCCGGCTCAATGGCGGCGTCTCCCACTTGGATGGAGCGTTGCTCTTTGGCAAGTCCTATGAGACGGCCATGGAAACCTTGGAAGCCTCTGAACCTCGCCACCCAGAGCTGCGCTTTGACAGCATTTACCCCCACGTCCACTTCCTGGCCCTGAACGATTTTGGCGCACGGCTGCTGGGGATTCTCACCCTTCCGGACTGGAAAGAAAGGCTGCTGGATTTGCTCTTCGAGCCCTCTACCCGCACCTACGGCCGTGGCACCATGGAGTATGACGCTCAGGTGGATGGGGTGAAAATCCTCTCCCATTTGGATGGGGACCTGGCCCGGCTGCTGCGCTTTCGGGAGGGGTTGTGGAGCCACAGCGGGAAGTTCGAAGTGGTGTGCTTTCCTCAGCAGGCAGAGTTTGTGCGGGAGTTTTTAGGAGACCGGGTGGGGGTTCGGGAAATTCGCATAGAGACGGTAGAGGAAACTTTGCAGGAAAGCATGTAGGCGCCAACAAAAAACGCCCGCTGAAAAGCAGGCGTTTTTACACGAAAGTACAGTGGAAGCTCTTATTTTTGAACCATCTTCAAGAAAGTGGCCGCGTTGACAATCTGCGGGTCGGATGGAAAATGCTTCAGATTACCTGTGACAAGAACGGCCCCACAATGCCTTGCCACTTCGTAAAACTTCTTATCAGCTTCATCAATGAACGCATCCTCCAATGGCTCAGGCACAACCGAAAACCCATAATCTTCAAACCAGCTCAGGAGAGCATCTATCTCGCGTTCTGTGAAGCCAAACTTTGGCCGGGACAAAACGGCCCGATACTCATGCATAATCCGGCTATCTATACAGGGGATAACCTTTCCGTTGAGCACCAAGCTCAACACTTTTGCAGGAGAACCGTTCCTGGACCACAGTGCCGAGACCAAGATGTTTGCATCTATCACTGCCAGCATAAGCATTATTCCTCCTGCCGGGCCGCTGCGATTTCCGCCCCGAGTTCTTCCTCGCTCAGATAGCCTTTTGCCGCAGCTTTCCCTCGCATGGAGTTAAAGGCCATCATAGCTTTGGCTTGACGGACCGCCTTCAGGGTTTCCTCCAAGTCTCCGTCGCCAATGTCAAACAATAGGGCAGAGGGCTTTCCATTGTTGGTGATGACCACTTCCCCGTCTTGTTCCAGCTTTTCCCATATTGCCTTTTGAGTTGTCCTCAAGTCTCTGACGGAATAGAAATTCATACAATCACTCTCCTTTGGCGGTATCTGTTTGTAACGGTTTTGTAGCAAGTATATTATACCAAAAACGATGCATAAATGTCAACGAATTGTGATTCGAATAATTCTTGCTATACGAGAAAATACGGTTTTAGATGGCTATATCCCTGAAAGCCTTGCGGTTTTTGGCGATCAGCCGCTGGGAAATAGCCCGCAGGCTTTCTTCGTCGGTACTCTGCTCTTGTTCCGCCTGGCTGAATTCCAGGACGAGGTAACGGGGCACGTTATTTTTCAGGATGACAGCCGCGCCGTTTCCATCCACCAGCCGGGCCACTTTGGAGAAATTCTGATTTGCCTCGGTGATGGACACAATGTTTTTCGTGTTAATGTTCATCCAAAACACCTCCTAGTTCTATTCTATGCGATTCTAGGAGAAATTCAACCTATTTTAAGGAGCGATCGTGAAAAAGACCATCCGCATCATAAGCATCGCGGCGGCAGTCCTCCTGGGGCTTGCCGCCCTTTTGTATCTAGGCGGCCTTCTGGGCCAGCTGCTGGAAAACTACTCTGCCTGGCAGCAGGCCGGCGGTATAGCCGGGCAGGAGGAAATCCAACTGCCCAGCGGGGATATTGTCACTTGTGTGCAGGCAGCTTTCACCCTCTCCGGGCTGAAAGCCATGTGCATTCTGCTGTTG
>FR893678.1:0-7424 GCA_000435395.1 Firmicutes bacterium CAG:94 | reverse complement strand
GCTATCGCCGTATACTTCAAGTTCAGCGACCGGTTCGGCGGCAGCGGCCAGGACCCCCGGGGCTTTACCGTCAGCAAGGAGGGTACCTATGGCACCGCCTCCTGGATGGGGGAGAGGGAGCTGAAAGACGTGCTGGAGGTACAGCCCCTGGCCCAAGCGGATGGGATCCTCTTAGGTAAGCGGAACGGGAAAGCCGTGTGCCTCCCCGCGGACACTCGGCTCAACCGGCACATTGCCGTGTTCGGCGCTTCCGGCACTGGCAAGTCCCGGGGATTCATCCGTCCGGCTCTGTTCAACATCATCCAGCGTGGGGAGTCGGCCATCATCACGGACAGCAAAGGGGAGCTGTACGCGGACACCGCGGAGCTGTTCCGCCAGCACGGGTATGAGGTAAAAGTCTTTAACCTGGTAAACCCGGAGCACGGGGACTCCTGGAACTGTATGTCCGACCTGGGCGGTGACACTTTGCTGGCCCAGGTGCTCACCAACGTCATCATCGGCAACACCAGCTCTGGGAAAACCGACCACTTCTGGGACAATGGGGAGGGGAATCTCCTCAAGGCCCTCATCCTCTATGTGGACCTGGACCCCACCCGCAGCCCGGAAGAAAAGAACCTCCCCGAGGTGTATGAAATGCTCATCCGCCATAGCGCCGCCCAGCTCACCGCCCTGTTCGAGCGGCTCCCCTTGGATCATCCCGCCCGTGGCCCCTACCGGCTGTTCTCCCAAGCCAGCGACACGGTGCAATCGGGCATTGTGCTGGGTCTGGGTACCCGGCTCCAGGTGCTGCAAAACGAAGCGGTGGCCGGTATCCTCCGCCGCAGCGATATCGACCTGACCGCGCCAGGGAAGAGAAAATGCGCGACCTTTGTGGTGCTCAGCGACCAGGAAGCCACCATGGCTTTTCTCAGTTCCCTGTTTTTCTCTTTCCTGTTCATCAAGCTGACGCGGTTCGCCGACAGCACCCCGGACATGCGCTGCCCCGTGCCGGTAAACCTGATTCTGGATGAGTTCAACAACATCGGCAAGCTGGGCGGCGCGGCAGACGGCTCCGACTTTGCCCGCACTCTGTCGGTGGTCCGCAGCCGGGCCATCTACGTGACCTTGGCGGTGCAGAGCTTGGGCCAGCTGCAGAACCGGTACCCCAACAACCTGTGGGCCGAGATAGTAGGCAACTGCGACCTACAAGTGATGCTGGGCTGTACCGATGATTTGACGGCGGAATATTTCTCCTCGCGCAGCGGGGACATGAGCATCCAGGTGAACTCCACCATGACCGTGCGCCAGACCATGGCATTGGCCCAGGTGATCCCCCAATACCGCCAGACCCAGGGACAGGGGAAGCGCCGGCTTCTCACCCCGGATGAGGTGCTGCGCCTGCCCAACCAGGAACTGCTGGTGGTCATCCGGGGCCACAATTTGCTGAAGCTGGAAAAGGTGGACTACACCGAGTTACCTCTATCCAAGGAGATCGTCCGCAGCAGCGTGCTGGAGTACAGGCCGGAGCAGCTTCCCGATGCTCCCCAGGCGCAGGCTCCTTTCTCTCGGGAAGAGGAGAGCCCACAAGAAAAACCGCTACGAAAGCCGCGGCTGTACGGTGTTTCCAAGCCGCCGGAGGAGTTTTAATCCATCCCATGGAGAGAAGGATGCAAAAATGCATGTTGACGAAATAGCTAAAGCAAACTATACTATAATTAGCTAATGAGAAGGAGGTGCCTTTCATGGAGATTTCCACGGCGACAGCGACAGAGATGCAAAACAACTTTGGAAAGTATCTCAGCCTGGTCATGGCGGGGCAAGAGGTGATCGTCACGCGAAACGGCAAAGAGGTGGGGCGTTTCATCCCCAAGGACGCGGCGGTTTCCTATCTTACGGATTCTCTGACGGGAATTCTCAAGAAGGACGTGAATTTGGATGAGGTGAAAGCAGAAAGGCTGAAGGAAAAGTATGAAGTTGCTGATTGACGCCAACGTCCTTCTGGATGTCCTGCAAAACCGCGCTGGTTTTGTGAAGGATTCATCGCTGGTCTGGAAACTGTGCGAGACGGGCCAGGCGGAAGGCATCGTTTCCGCTCTAACCTTTGCAAATCTGGTCTATGTGATGCGAAAGGAACTGGCCCCAGAGAAAATCGAAGAGGTGTGCAAACTCTTATCTTTGATTTTTCACTTCGCGGATTTCAGTGTTTCCGACATGAACCGAGCGGCGGAGATGAAATGGAAGGATTTTGAGGATGCCATACAGAGTGCCACGGCGGAACGGGTGAGTGCGGCGTATCTCATCACCCGCAATGTGAAAGACTTTTCCAAAAGCAAAGTTCCTGCACTTACACCGGCAGAATTCTTGGCGAGACTATAATCCATAGCACTTGGAGAGAAGCACCCTATCGCGGGGTGCTTTTTTTATGCGTAAAAATCTTTGAACGGGAGGACCTATATGCCAAACGAAATGAGAGAGTACGAAAACCAGGAAATGGAAGGCAACGAATCCCCTGTCCCCCAGGAGGATGAGGAGCGCTCTGTGGAGGGCATCCAAAAAGAACAAGCCCCAGCGATGGAAGAACCTGCCGCTCCGGCTGTCCCTGCGCAGCCATCTGCCCACAGGAGCCGCGCCACGCAGACTGCGGCCCGACGGTCCTCTGTGGTGGCCATTGGGGCGCAGCTGCAGGCTGAAACCGAGGCGGAAAAGAATCAGAACGCCCTGCTGGACTTAGTGGAGTCCATGAAGTCCCGCCGGGTTCTCTCCGGGACCATCCAAGGGGTGGAGCGGCCGGAGAACAGCCCCAGCTGTTCCATGGCGGTCCTCTACCACGGGGACTTCAAGGTCATCATCCCCGCAGAGAAGATGGTAGACCCGCCCGAAGACCTCCATGGCCTGCCCAAAAGCGAGGTGCTGTTCAGCATGGTCAACCGGCGGATGGGCGCCGAGGTGGACTATGTGGTGAAAGGTGTGGACCAAGAGTCCGGTTTGGCGGCGGCCAGCCGGCTGGAGGCCATGGCCATCAAGCGCCGGGAGTATTACACCGGCGCCGGCCGGGACGGGAACAACCTCCTGTACGAAGGCGTTTGCGCCGAGGCCCGTGTGGTGGCGGTTGTCCGGGCAGGCGTCTTTGTGGAGCTCTTCGGTGTGGAGACTTTCATCCCCCTCCGGGAGCTGAGCTACCAGCGGATGCTGGACGCCACTGCTGTCTACCAGCCGGGGCAGCGGGTGGTGGTGAAGTTGCTGGAGATTCACCGGGAGGATCGGGACCACATCCAGGTGGCAGCTTCGGTGAAGCAGGCATCCGCCAACCCCTATGAGAAAGCTCTGCGCCGGTATTCCGTGGGCAACCGCTATGTGGGGACGGTCAGCATGGTGGACACCACCGGCGTCTTTGTGGCCTTGGACGGCGGCGTGGATTGCCTGTGCAGTTATCCTCCCCGAGGCAGGCCACCCCGGGGCGCCCGGGTGACTGTCCGCATTCTGGGCATCAATCACGAAACAAACCGCATCTGGGGCGTGATCACCCATGTCTCCATGCCCCACTGAGACGAACATTTGTGCACTTTTTCGAAAAATCCTTGTGGAATCGATTTCCGGGGACAGGCTTTGTGCAATCGAACAAATTTTTGTATTTGCCTTGCTTTCTCGCCGGAAATGTGGTAGTATGATAGCGCAGTGGAAGCTTGTGCTCAGGCTTTCAGGTGCGGAGGAAGGTACCCCTCCGCCAGCACCCATCCTGCGGATGGGGAACCTGTTACGGAGCAGCGAAGGCGTGAGGCTTTGCCCTCCACAATAGCGCAAGCTCACTCTGAAACGTATTTGGCCGGTTGGCCGCATGGATAGGGAACAGAAGCGTCTGTTCCCAAGAGATAGGAAATCCCTGTCTCTCGTATTCCAGCGGACAGCCGGCCTTTTTGTTTTTCAAAAAACTTGGAGGTGAACCCTGTGAAGAAGAAGCGAAAAAAGCCCATGCGCTGCCCTTACTGCGGCGCGCCGGTGGTGTACCGCAGCGCGGACGGCATCTACCAGAACAACAAAAACGGAGCCATGCTCTATGTATGCTCCCGCTACCCGGAATGTGACGCCTATGTGCGGGTGCAGCCGGGGACGACTATCCCCCTGGGGACGCTGGCCAATGGGGACCTGCGTGCCCTCCGCCGGGAGACTCACCATTACTTCGATAAGCTCTACACCAGCGGGCGGATGACCAAGCAGGAGGCCTATCGATGGTTGGCAAACTTCCTGCAGGCGCCTCAGTCCCAGGCACACATCGGATATCTGGGGGAGTACACCTGCAGGCAGGTGCTTTGCGCCTGCAAGGAGATGCTGGGGAGAGGAGGCGCCAAAGCGTCATGAAACTGACAGCGGAACAGCAGCGCAAGGCGGAGGAGAATATGGGCCTGGTGGGGAAAGTCATCGCGGACAAGGTCCATGGCACGTATTTCGGCAGTTACACCCGGGAGGACCTGTTCCAGATTGGCTGCATCGGCCTGTGCAAGGCGGCGGCCACGGACAAGGGCGGCTGCTTTTCCACCTACGCCTACCGGCTCATCTGGAACGAGATTTGCACCGCCCTGATTTCGGCCACCCGGAAGGCCTCCGGGGAGCAGCCCACGGAGCTGCCCATTCTGGAAATCCAGGGGGCAAATGGGGAGTTTCCCTCCACCCTGGAGTTGGAGGACCTACTGGAGCGAGGGGAACGGACGGCCACCGGGGTGGTGAAGAAGGGCATCCAGGCCATGCGGCTCCGGGTGAACGGATACTCCACCCGGGAGATCGGTGTTCACCTGGGCGCGCCGGACAACTATGTCACCGCCTGGGAGGCGAAAGCGCGAAGCTATTTGCGGGCCATGCAATGAAGCGAGCTTATAAAAAAGAGAAGGCACGCTGTGAGCAGAATCACAGCGTGCCCTCTTTTTTGTGGAGGCGATGTACTTGAAGAAATACCGCTGGATACTTTTGCCCATCCTTTTGTGCTTTAGCGTGTGGCTGCTGTTCCACACGGTTCTCTTTGTGGGGATTGTGCCTTCCTCGTCTATGGAGCCCACCATCCCAGAGGACAGCATCATTCTGGGGAACCGCCTCATTGGAAACTTAGGCCGGGGCGACATCATCGTGTTCCGGCATGGGGGTAAGACTCTGGTCAAGCGCATTGTGGCGGTGGGAGGGGACACGGTCTCTCTCAATGACCAGGACGGTTCCTTCGCGGTGAATCAGGAATTGGCAACTGCCACCCGGATTCTCATTGTGCCGAAGGACTATTTCTTTGTGGTGGGAGACAACCGCCAGAATTCTTTTGACAGCAGATTCTGGGAGGAACCTTTTGTGGGTGTGAAATGGGTATTGGCTCGTGTGAAATCCTAAGCCAGCCCGGTGTGCTTAGAAAACGTTTGTTCATATAGCATCCCTCCTAACTGAAAACAGCCGACTGGTTTTTCCAATCGGCTGAGGCATGTTTGTTTATAATGTAAAATGGTATGGAAACGTGGACACCACTATCAGCGGCAGCGGCAACCTGACCCCTGTCTCCCAGCAAACGATGGCAGTGGAGCAGCCGGTCACAGTGACGGCGGTGAACTATGCCGCAGGGGATAATGTGGAAGAAGGAACAGTAATCGCCACGGCGGAGGATGCCCAGGGAGGCTCCATAGACTATACCGCCCCCTATGACTGCGTGCTGCTGGAGCTGCCTGTTTCCAGCGGGGATGAGCTGGAAGCTGGCGGCGAGGTGGCTATGGTCATGGGAACAGAGGGCTTCACCATGGGCATCGCTGTGGACGAGCAGGATATTTCCGCCGTAGCAGTGGGACAGGAGGTGGCCTTCACTGTGGACGCGGTGGACGGGGAATACATTCGCCTGTGGCGGTCACTTCATAATCATCTCTTTGTCAGACGGCAGCGGTTTCAGTGGTGCGGATGGCAGCGTCTGATACCAGTATGCGCAGGAAGTATAGTCATCGTATCGCGGCCCGGTCCATCCCAGATTGTCCAGCGTCATGCGGAATTTGGTCTCAAAATGGATCGGGTCAGCGATGTGGAAGCGGTATAGCAGAAATCTCTGCTGGCCGTTGTAAAATTCACGGTTATCACCGTAGATGGCGTACATTCCGCTGTAAAGGCCGCTGTAAGTCTGATAGGATTTGATCTGAACATCATTTCCAAAGCCGTAGGAGCCGCAGAAATAATCCTCTGTGCCTGTATAGTGAATGGAAGGATATTTGTCATCGTCTATGTACATTCTGGCTTCGCCCTCCACCCAACAGGTGTTGTTTCCGTTCATTCCGGTGGCCAGGGTTACGCCCACGAACTGGCCTTTTCCCTGAATGCCGTCGATGATGGTGTAGGAACGTCCCTTCTGAACGGGATGCTCCTGACGGTAGGAAGCATGGAAATACCCGACCTCGTCGGGCACCTCACAGTGGCAGCCGGTGATGATATAGTACAGGTCCCGATCCTTTTCACCGCGGTTTTCCATGGTGATCCGGCAGTGCTTTTTGAAAGGCATCTCCCAGTAACAGTTCAGTCCCCGTCCGGGAGCCACTAGGATCTGTGCAGAATTGAGCACCGCATATTTTCCATCCCTGTCCACAAAATTCTCATCGTATGCTGTCCCGAAAAATGCGGAAATGGGAGCTTCCACAGAAGGATATTCGCAGTTGTCCCAGTACATGCGGATCACAAAGCTGTGTCCAACGTAGCCGGTAAACCAGATGCTCTGGATCATTCCTGGCCCATCGGTGTCCACCAGTGTCACAGCCTCCCCTGCGCGAATCGTCACGGTGGGACTGAGCTTGGTGCAATCCCTTCCTCTGGAACCGCCTGCTCTGGTTCCTGTGGGATTTTCTGCGGAAAAAGCAAAGGTCTTTGCATTGCTGATCATACAATACGGATTCATAGGTCTTACCTCCCTTGTTTTGACGTATCTGATATCAGATTATAATACTTTTGGGGGAATGTCAATCACTATTCATTTTATGGTTTTTGATAGGCCTGCATTTGTTACTGTCAGCGTTCCGTCTGTCACAAACAGACTGAGGGACTGGCCAAATTTCTGATAAAACCGTGTATTCAGAGCCACTCCGTCCACATAGATCGTTGCGATGGTGTCATCCAGGATCATTTGGATATGGTACTTCTTTCCCGCTTCCAGTCTGATGGGCCGTTCCAGTCCGATGTTCTGGTTTGCAGGCCAGGGCATGTTGGGACTCTTTTCAAAGCGGTAACGGTTTTCTTCTATATTAAATAAATACTGATAGCTCTGACTGGTCTCTTCGTTTTCATAAAAGCGAAGTCCAAAAGAGCGGGTGCCTTCGGAAAATTCCACATCCGCTTCAAAGCGGAATAGGTCTGTAGTATCATTGAAAAGTATCTGTTCCTGTCTGGCATAAGGGGTATCGATCATCATCGACCATAAACTGAAACAGATCAGCGAAACTATCCTCAAA
>FR893677.1 GCA_000435395.1 Firmicutes bacterium CAG:94 | reverse complement strand
CTCCAAAACCGCGTGCCGAGGGTTCAAGTCCTTCTGCCCCTGCCAATCCACTTGTCCCCAGGTCTTGCGAAAACCGCATGGCCTGGGGCTTTTTCGTGCCTATGCCTGGTTGGACACGGTCTACTAAATCCCGCTTTATGTTGCATCCGCTGCTGTCCTCCCGCATCCGTCCTCAACCGGTTTCTACCGCTGTTTTCCCCTCCAGCACCCAAAACGCACCCGGTTTCGCCCTTTTTGGGCTTTTCCGGGTGCGTTTAGCTCTTTTTCGCTGTTTTGGGGCTGCAAAATTTCTGCCTGCTTTTTTGTGCATCCTGCCGTATAGTGTTTACAAGTTGAAGCCGTCCGTGATACCATGTAGACGAGAGGTGTCTTTTTTGACGTAGTACAACTCTGTAATTTGGCTTGTGCTGTGACCTAGCAGGTCTGCTACCTGGCGGGGTGTCAGGGATTTTATGGAGCCGTCCTCTTGCCTTATCCCATTCACCAAGCTGGAGGCGAATGTGTGTCTGAGCGAGTGCAGGCCCTTTTTCTCTATGCCAGCTGCCGCGAGGATTCTGTAGTAACGCTTGCGGAAATTCACCGGCCTTGTGTAATTGCCGTGCTCGTCCGGCACCAGTGGCGTGTCCTCTCCGAAGTATGCTTCTTTTCGCAAGTCCTGTATCATGGCGATGGCTGTGTCGTTGAGGGGTATGGTTCGCTTGCTGGTGGCTGATTTCAGCTTTCCCACCTTCACGTCCCGTCCTGGCTCGGCTTGTAAGCCGTCCCTGCGCCAAACTTCTTTCACGCCTCTCTCCAGATGGAGGACTCGCCGCTCTAGGTTGATGTCGCTGTTGAGCAGGCCCAGCAATTCCCCCGTTCTGAGCCCTGTGTTCAGCATGAGAATGTAGGCCGCCGCCTGTTGGTATTTGCGCTTGCCGTTGGCAAATGTGGCGAATGCTTCTCTTTTGAATTTCGCAATCTCTGTTGGAGTGAACACCGTGACGGCTTCCTGCTCCGGCACACACTCTTTGTCCTGGGCCGCTAGAAAGTTGGCACGCTTCATCATGGGGACGGACTGCATGGGGTTCTTCTGGATGAAGTCCTCCTCGGTGAGGTAGCGGAAAAACTCGTTCAAGAGTATGTACACCTTCTTCACGGTGGTGTAAGCATAGCCCTGCTCCATCCAGTGGTTGAGGACGGATTTCAAATCCGCTGCTGTTATGTCTCCCACGATTTTATCCCCGATGAGAGGGAACACCTGGTGCTGGGCGGTACATTCCAGCCTGTCGTATGTGGTGCGCTCCACCGACGGGAATTTGAAAACTTGCAGCCAGCGGGTAAGACTCTCTCGAACAGTTTTGTTGCTCTCGTCTGAGTTACGCACCTCTGCGTTGAACTGGGCGATGTAGGTGGTAATCTTCTGCTGAGCTTCCGTTTTCGTCTTGCTGGAGAACACTTTGCGTCTCTTGATGCCTTGCTCGTCAAAGTACCAGATGACACTTTGCCAGCGGCCATCTGTTCGACGAAACACATTACCGTTGGTTGTGAGTCTTTTTTGTGGCATGGTTGGTGGTTCCTCCCTTCGGGTTGTTTTATCAACCACCAACACTACCGCATAGCGCCTGCCTATGTCCAGACCTATGTTGTGAGCGGGGTGGAGAAAATTTCGTCAGGCTTTTGGTGGGTTACACCACCTTTGGGCGGGGATATTTTTACGGGCCTATTCTTTGTTTACTCCCCTGTAATTTTTGAGGTAGTGGCAAGCCTGCTTTACACCTAGAAAGATGTGGCCATGAAAAAGAAAAGGCAGGCCCCGCAAGGCCCGCCCATTCTTATTTCTTCAGCTGCAAGCCATCCTTGAAAGCCTCGCCCACACGCTCGGCGACTTTGTAGTACCCGTGGGTGTAGGGGTCAAAGGCGATGGCGTTCACTAGGGACATATCCAGCTTCCCATCCCGCATAACGCTCTCGTCGGCGGTGACTTTTACCACCTTGCCAATCACCCCGCAGCCGTATTCGTTGGTCTGGTACTCAACGAACTCGCACTCCAAACACAGGGGAAACTCGTTGATGATGGGGGCGTCCACCTTCTCAGATTTCGTGGCGGTGAGTCCTGCTACGCTCAGCTTGTCCGCCACCGTATTGCCGGAAGCCACGCCAAAATAGTCGGCCTCCACCACATGGGCGGCGTCGGCAATGCTCACGGTAAAGCCTCCTCTGGCCTTGATGTTCTTCACAGTTTTGTGGCTCTCAGTCAGGTTTAACGCCACAGTGTCTCGCTCCTGCATCGTGACCCAGGCCGCGTTCATCACGTTTACGGTGCCGTCCTCATTGTAGGTGGCTACCATCAGCACAGGCATGGGGAAGATCCCCTCGGTGATATTCAATTCTTTTCTCACAGAAATGCGCCTCTCTTTTTTAGGATTGACACGCCGGGTGCCTTCCTCTATCATTATAGCCAGTAACAAACAGAAAACAAGTGCTGATTTTTTTGTAAGATACTAGCTTGGAGGTAAGCAATATGATCTCGGACTATATGGAAAAGGCCAACTTTGAGGACACGGGCTTCGCCTATACGCTCTCCCTCATCAGCGGGAAACATAAAATGGTGATTCTCTATTGCCTGATGGAGTTTGGCGTGGTGCGGTTCAATGAGCTGAAGCGATACCTGAAAACCGTAGCGGATAAAACTTTGAGCGCCAACTTGAAAGAGCTGGAACGTGACCAGCTGATTCTCCGCAAGGAGTACCCTCAAATCCCGCCCAAGGTGGAGTATTCTCTCAGCGAGCGGGGCAAATCCTTGATGAAAATTCTCGACCAACTCTGTATATGGGGAGAGGAAAACAGGCTTTGAGTCCTTATCCGGGAACGTGGCTAAAATTTTCTTAAACAGGTCGCAATCCCTGTCTATGTGAGGAAAAAGGCTATAATTTTCGCCCTTATCCACAGCTATTGGGTCTGAAAATCCGCCTGCCACTCGACTTGCAAAAAATCGCCACAACCCCTATCGTGACACCGTGGAGAATGGCCCTACACCGGGAAAATCTGTCATCCACGACACCCAGCTTGACGCCAAGGCCCCCAAACCGACCCCTAAAAATCGCAAAATTGACGCCTTGCAAAATTCCCGGAGTGGCCGGCTCTGCCGGCCACTG
>FR893676.1 GCA_000435395.1 Firmicutes bacterium CAG:94 | reverse complement strand
GCGGGCTGGCGGGTGAGCCAGTCCACCTTCTCCCGGGCCTGGGCGTCCATGGCCAAAGAGCCCTTGCCCTGGGACACCACAATGTCCTCCTGTACCTGGATGGTGCCCACCACCTGGGTGGCCGCGGAGGAATTCCCCAGCCGCACCAGGTAGGTGCCCGCCTGGATGACCCATGCGCCGGCCTCTTCCACATAGCTTGCCAGCTCCCGCCAGGGCACGTCCAGGGTGAGGGTTTCCCCTTCGCTGGGGGCCAGCTGCCGGGTCTTGGCAAAGGCTTTCAGCTCCTGGAAGGGGTGCTCCTGCTGGGTGCCGCAGGCGGACAGGTACAGCTGGGCCACCTCTTTGCCGGGGCAGCTGCCGGTGTTCTCCACCAGGGCCCGCACCCGCAGGCCGGAATCGCCCTTTTCCACCGCGGCGGCCCGCAGGGAGAAGGTGGTGTAAGAGAGGCCGAAGCCAAAGGGATACAGGGGCTTTACCCCAAAGGAATCGAAATAGCGGTAGCCCAGGTAGATGCCCTCCCGGTACACGGTGACAGGCCGCTTGTCAAAAGCCTGGGCAGAGGCCGGGGCCTCCAGGCCGTAGTCGCCGTAGGTGAGGATGTTCTCCGGGTGGTCCTTGTCCCAGGAGAAGTCCTTCCAGGCGGGGTAGTCCTCCCCCTTCTGGGCAATGGTCACGGACAGCTTGCCGGATGGGTTCACCTTGCCGGTGAGCAGGTTGGCCAAAGCCGCCGGGCCCTCGTCCCCGGGGACGCCCAAGAACAGCAGTGCCTTCACCTGGGGATGGGGCTCCACCCAAGAGAGGTCCACCAGGCCGTTGGTGTTCAGCACCACAGCCACCTTCTCAAAGTGGGCGCACAGGGCCTCCAGCATCGCCTCCTCCTCTGGGGAGAGGGTGAAGTCGTTCTCCAAATGGCGGTCGCACTCCTCGCCGCCGGAGCGCCGGCCCAGCACCCACAGGGCGGTGTCGGTCTGGGCGGCGGCCTCCTCCAGCAGCTCCTGGGGGATGGCGGGTTCCTGGGGGTTGGGATTGTACTTGCCAAAGAGCTCGTACATCAGGCCGCTGTTGACAGCCTCTTTCAGCTGGGGCAGCTCCATGGCCGGGGCCTTAGTGGCCTTCTCCTGCTCCACCCACTGCTTGTAAAAGTCCGCCAGGGCCGGGACAGCCTCCAGCCCCGCCTCACGGCAGGACTCCACAAAGCTGGGGTTGCGCCCGCTGTGGGAAGCCCCCGAGCCGTTGCCGGAGAGCACCGGGTCCCACTGGGCCCAGCCGAAAAAGGCCACTTGCTTGCCAGGGGCCAGGGGCAGCATACCCTGGTTTTTTAACAGCACGGCAGAGGCCTCCACAGCCTGCCGGGCGATTTGTTGAATTTCCATAGGAAAGCTCCTTTCTAAAAAAACCCGCGTTTCCAGGCGGAAGCTTTTAGGATATCTTACCATACAAGCCCCCTGGTTGCAAGGGAGCTATCCCGTTTATCACTCAGACAAGGGGAACACAAGGGTGATTTGGAAAGCGGCGCCGGTTTGCTCCGCGTGGCTGGAGCCGCCCATTTTCTCCATCATAGCCTGTACGCTGGAGAGCCCCACGCAGGTTCCCTCGGTGACGTCTTCCCGTTCCTTTAGGCTGTTGCGGAAAAACAGCACCAGCGTGTTTTCCTCTTCTTGGGCCTGCACCTGGATAGGCTCCTTGCGGCCGGCGTATTTTAAAATGTTGGAGGAGAGGTTGTCCAAAATGCGGCGCAGGTAGGGGGTGTGCACCGCCACTTTCCCCTGGCCAAAGCGCAGCTCCCACTGGAAGGTGTAGCCGTACTGTTCCAGGAAGGTGGCTGTCTCCTGCAGCAGGGGCCCGAAGACCTCCCCGGCCGGGGCGGGGGGCTCCATCTCCACGGCCCGCTTTTGGGAGGCCAGGGAGTACTCCAGCAGGTTTTCCGCCAGCTGCTTGATTTGCTGGGCTTTCCCGTCGATTTTGTCCAGGTAGCCCCGGAGCTGCTCCTCCCCCTGGTACTTGCCATAGCGCAGGATTTCCGTGTAGATGAGCAAGGTGGTCAGGGGGGTGCGCAGGTCGTGGGACATCTGGGAGATAAGGGCCTGGTTGGCGGCGTAGGTGCTGGCTTCCCGCTCCTGCTGGGCGCGGAAGGCCAGGCGCATGGCGTCCAAGCTCTCCGCCAGGGCGGTGAGGTCGTTATCCCCCCGCACGGTGATGGGCCGGTTTAAATCGCCGCCCTCCATGGCTTGTATCTCCAAGCTGATTTGCCGCATATAGCTTACGGTCCTCTGGAAGGCGATGAGAAAACCCAGAAGGAACAGCGCCGCGCACAGGATGATTTCCGCCATGGTGGCGTAGGTGGAGTAGCGGTACAGTTCGTTGCTGTAGAGGACCACTTCCCCCTCACCGTCGGCAAAGTCCACGGTGTAGTAGGAAATCCAGTCGTAGGTAGGGGTTTCCTCCCCCTCCGTGACGGTCCAGGTGAAGTCGCCCCCCTCCACGGCAAGGCTGTAAGAGGCGTAGGAGGAGTACACCAGCACGTTGGAGCGGTAAATCTCCATCAGCGTCAGGGGCTTGCCGCGCATCCATTGGGAGAGGGCCTGGGAGTCCGTGGCAGAGACTTGGTTTTCGGTGACGTACTCCTGCAAATCGTTCACACGCTTTTCTGTGACGTTGCTTAGGAAATCCGAAGAATACACATAGCTCTCCAAAGCCGAGCCCACGGTGGTGTGCAGCACCAAGAACAGCGCCCCGCACAGCAGCCCCAGCCCCACCAGCAGAATAAAGAACTGGGCCAGAATGCTCTTGTGGGTCTTTTCTCGTTTCACCTTATTGCGGGACATAGCGTTCCTCCCAGCCAAAGCGGTAGCCCTTGCCCCACACGGTCTTGATAAAGACGGGGTTTTGGGGGTCGTCCTCAATTTTGGTGCGCAGCTTGCGGATGTGCACCATCACCGTGCCGTTGGAAACGGGGAAGTAGGGCTCGTTCCAAATGCTCTCGTAAATGGCCTGGGCGGAGAAAATCCACTGGGGCCGCTGCATCAGCAGCCGCAGGATTTGATACTCAATCTCGGTCAAATCCCGCTCCTCCCCCCGCACCCACACCTGGTTGTGGTCCAGGGCGATGGTGATGCCCTGGGCGGAAAGCATGTTGTCCTCGTAGGTGGCGCCGGGCTGGCCCTTGCCCTGGTAGACGCAGTAGCGCCGCAGCAGGGCCTTCACCCGGGCGATGAGCTCGGCGTAGGAGAAGGGCTTTACCAGGTAGTCGTCCCCGCCGGCGGTAAGGCCGATGAGCTTGTCCGACTCCTGGGCCTTGGCGGTTAAAAATAGGATGGGCACTGTGGAGGTCTTGCGAATCTCCTCGCACACCCGCAGGCCAGAGATGCCGGGCATCATCACGTCTAAGATGACCAGGTCAATCTGGTCGCTCATCCGGTTCAGGGCCTGCTCCCCGTTTTCCGCCTCTAAGATGGAGTAGTTTTCGCCGGAGAGGAGGATGCGGATGCCCTCGCGGATTTCCGCCTCGTCCTCCACGATTAAGATGGTTTGTTTTGTCATGTGGTGCCTCCTTTTTGTGGGATGCGTGAAAGCGCCCTCCGCTGGAAAGCGAAAGGCGCTAAAAGGGGAAACAGAAGAAATTCACGCTGGGGGAAGCTTCTTACTTCCCGCTGCTGGCAGAGGATTCTGCCTTCTGGCTAGAAGTGCCGCTCTGGCTGGAGGTGCTGCTCTTGCTGGAGGTATCCTTCTTGCTGGAAGTATCCTTCTTGCTAGAGGTGTCCTTCTTGCTGGAGGTGTCCTTTTTGCTGGAAGTGCTGCCCTTGGAAGAGGAGCTGCCCTTTTTGCTGGAGGAGCTGTTCTTCTTGCTGGAACTGCCCTTCTTGTCTTTAGAAGAGGAGCTGTTCTTTTTGTGAGAGCTGCCCTTAGAAGAGCTGGCACTTTGGCTGGTGGTAGGCTTTTTCCCAGCGCCGCCTGCATTTTTGCTGTTGCCGCAGCCAGCAAACAGAGAAAAGGAAAGCAGCATGGCCAGAACTAACGCGCCGATACGGATACGGTTGTTTTTGGTTTTGCGGGTTGTCATACAGAAACACATCCTTGTCAGTTTAGTTTTGTCTGGGAAGCCTTCTTCCCTTTGACAACGCCTATTCTAACAGGGGGTTCTTAAGATTTACCCCGGTGTGTTCCTTAAAGCGCATTAAGAAATCTAAAGAGTTCTTAATGCCGCTCCCTCTGCATTGTAATCGGAGAGTGTCAGGAAGTCAAGGCCCGGGGGGATTTCCCCAGGAAGGGCAAGGCCGCCGGAACGGAAAGCCGGCAGGCCCCCAAAAAAGAGGCCTGCCGGCTTGTGCTGTGCTAAGAGGGACGGATGGCGTTTTACCACTGGGTTAGCTCCAGGTAGAGGTCTTTGTACTGTTTGGCGGAGTTCTCCCAGGAGACGTCCTTCGCCATATCCCGCTGGACCACCTCGTCCCAGTGGTAGCGGTTGGTAAAGTACAGCGTCTTGGCCCGGTTGATGGCATCCAGCAGCAGGCCGGATTCGTACCGGTCGAAGGTAAAGCCGTTGCCCTCCCCGGAGAAGGTGTTGTAGGGCTCCACGGTGTCCTTCAGGCCGCCGGTCTCCCGCACGATGGGCAAAGTGCCGTAGTGCATGGCGTTGAGCTGGGTCAGGCCGCAGGGCTCAAAGCGGGAGGGCACCAACAGGGCGTCGGCGCCGGCGTAAATCCGGTGAGCCCGGGACTCGTCGTACTGGATGCAGGCGCTGAAGGTGCCCTTGTAGGCGTCCTCATACCCCCGGAAGGTGTCTTCGTACACCTTGTCGCCGGTGCCCAGCACCACGATCTGGGTGTTGCCGTCCAGCACCTGGGGGATGACGGCGCTGACCAGATCCAAGCCCTTCTGGTTGGTCAGCCGGGAGATGAGGCCAAGGACGAACTTGCCCTCGTCCTGCTCCAGGCCCAGCTCTTTCTGCAGGGCCAGCTTGTTCTCCATCTTGTGCTCCAGCACGTTCCCCAGGCCGTAGTTCACCGCCAGGGCGGGGTCGGTCTCCGGGTTCCACATGCCGTAGTCAATGCCGTTGACAATGCCCCGCAGCTTGTAGTTGTGGTAGCGCAGGTGGCCCTCCAGGTGCTCGCCGTACTCGCTGGTTTGGATTTCCTGGGCATAGGTGCCGCTGACGGTGGTGATCCGGTCGGCATAGGCCAGGCCGCCCTTGAGCATGTTGGCGTCCTCGTAGCCCTCCTTCAAGGCGCCCATGTTGAACACCTCGCCGGGCAGGCCGGACCAATATTGGATGGTGGGGATGTTGTAAATCCCCTGGAAGCGCAGGTTGTGGATGGTGAGGATGGACTTTGCCTTGCCCACGGGGGAATCCTTAAATAAGGTGCGCAGGTACACCGGCACCAAAGCCGCCTGCCAGTCGTGGCAGTGGACAATGTCGGGGATCCAGTTCATAAAGTTCAGCGCGGCCAGGGCGGCCTTGCTGAAGAAGCAGTACTTGGGGATGTCATCCACCAGGTTGATGTAGGGGTTGCCAGAGGAGAAGAACTCCTGGTTGTCGATGAAGTCGTACACCACGCCGTCGCAGACGTACTCCATAATGCCCACGTAATACTGGCGGCCGGTCTTGCCCAGGTCCATGTAGAACTCGCCCCGGTAGACCATCTTCTCCTGGTACTTCTGGGGGATGCAGGCATAGCGGGGCAAAATCACCCGCACGTCGCAGTTGAGGCGCACCAGCTCCCGGGGCAGAGCGTACATCACGTCGCCCAGGCCGCCGGTCTTCACAAAGGGGTGGCACTCCGAGCCGATAAAGGCCACGCTGCGCCGGGGCAGGTCGGAGAACACCTCTACAGCAGGCTCCTCTGCCGGGGGAGCGGCTTCCACCGGGGCGGCCTGCTCTACAGGGGCGGGCTCCTCCACGACGGGGGCTGCCTTCTTTTTGGAGGCAGCGGCCTTTTTAGGAGCAGCTTCCTTTTTGGGAGCAG
>FR893675.1 GCA_000435395.1 Firmicutes bacterium CAG:94 | reverse complement strand
TACCCGCATCTCAACCGCCCTTGTGGGGCGAGAAAGGAGTTCTATGGCAAGAGGCGACGGTATCCATCGTACCAGCGCAAGAAACATGAGACTGACCACACCCAAACTGAAGAACGCGCAACAACACAACGAGCGTGAAAAAGAGTCGTATGTTAACCAGGATATAGTCCCGGAACGCTCCCATCTGAATGTTCACTTCAAGCAACCGGACAGTGGCTATCTGGAACAGTTTGAACAGATGGAGGCAGGAGGGATTATCTCCACACGAGGCATCAAAGAGGACGCTTTCCGTTACGGTGAGCTAATTTTCGATGTGAACTCCGCCTACTTTTTCAACCACGGCGGATATGATTTTGCAAAACAATTTTACCACGATGCATACCAGGCTGCAATCAAAATCGTGGGCGGCGAACAGTACATTCTGTCGGCGGTCATGCACGCCGACGAGCGCAACCGGGCTATGTCCGAGGCGTTGGGGCAGGATGTGTACCACTACCATCTACATGTGGTCTATGTGCCGGTGGTGGAGAAGCAGATCCGCTGGTCCAAACGATGCAAGGACAAGTCACTGGTGGGTAAGGTAAAAGAAACGGTCATGCAGGTCAGCATGAGCAAGAAGTGGGCCTCCAAGCCGGTTCTGGATGAAGTCACTGGCGAACCGCTGAAAACGGCGAAGGGCAAGCCTGTTCTCAAAAAATCATACAGCGTGTTACAGGACGATTTCTTCCAGTATATGCGTGAGGCCGGGTACACCGATGTGGAGCGCGGTGAGCGCGGCAGCTCCGAGGAACATCTGACGGTCACGCAGTTTAAGGTAGAAAGAGAGCAGGCGCGGTTGGCGGAGCTACAAGAAACAAAATCTGAAGTTCTAACGGAGATCGGCCAGCTCCAGGAAGATAAAGCAAAGGCCGAAAAATCTACCAAAGAAGCGCAAACCGAACTCCGCCTGTTGGCTCCCAAACTCAAGAGCATGGAGAAGTTGGCGGCAGAATATTCGTCTGACCCGGAGGATCTGTTGCCGCTCCCTGATAGAATGGAGTCCGCCAAATCCTACCGGGAGAAAAAGTCAAAGCCGCTGTTGGAGAAGATCGTCAAGGTGGTACGCTCCGTTTACCGGGCTTACCTGAATGTCTGCCAGAAATTCGAGCTGTTGCAGCGAAAATATGATACGGAGATTCCGTATTTGAAAAAGCAGTTGGCCGAGGTCAAGGACGAAAATGCAGAATTACAGGAGACAGCCAGAGACTATCACCGGCTGTGCCGGGCCTATGGGCCGGAGCGTGTAGCCGAAACGGTGGCTGCTGTCAAGCAACAGGAACAGGCGGAAAAAAAGCAGAAACGCAGTCAAAAACGGCGGCACGACCGGGATGCGCGGTAATCCCGTGTAGAGCTGAGAAAATAGGATTTTTGCGGATAGAGGCATCTAAACTAAATCATGTATTGTTTGGATGCTTTCTATCCGAAAATCCGCCTACTTTTACCGGTGTAGAGCCGGAGAAAATTTATAAAAATACGGAGATTTTATGAGAACAGATCTTTCCAAGAAGCAAAAGACAACCAGCGTCTTTTTTGACGAGGCAAGCCCCATCATCGAGGTGTGTACTTACAACACTTCCCTCAAAAAAAGGTTGAGCGAGTATGCGGCAAAGTACCCGACCGAGTGCCGGTTGGTGGACGATGATGAAAACGGCTGCCTTACATTTGAGATCAGGAAAGGGCGGTTCAGCTTCAAGCTAAATGCCCCATACAGCGCAGAGCGCCGGAAAGCGGCCAGCGAATTAGCGAAAAAGAATATCCAGAACTTGCAGCAAGACAAGAAGTGATGGCACGCCGCCCGTGGGGAGAATGTTTCCCTGCGGGCGGTTTTTTCTGTTTTGATGCTCATGTTTTTGTGAGATTATCTTGAATATTCGTGCCTGACGTGCTATAATAAAAATGAATTCGACAACGAATGGAGATTTCGTTATGCCGGTTAGCTATGATAAGTTATGGAAAATGCTGATAGATAAGAAAATGAATCGTACTGACCTAAAAGATGCGGCTGGTATCAGCTTCAATGTTTTGGCCAAAATGGGACGGAACGAGTTTGTTTCAATGGAAAGCCTGCATAAAATCTGTCACACCTTATCTTGTGATATAGGCGAAATCATGGAGTTTACTGACAATGACGAACACGAATAACACCAAAGTTTCCCCGTTTTACGGAATTACCAGGAGAGATCACTTTATGCAGCAACCATTGACTTGCGTTGAGATTTGTGCCGGCGCGGGTGGACAGGCTCTGGGCCTTGCTATGGCGGGCTTTGTCCACGTCGCCCTTGTGGAATATGAAGCTGACTATTGCAAGGTTTTGAAAGAAAACCGTCCGGAATGGAATGTCATTTGTGCCGATGTCCACGATTTTGATGGGCATCCATATAGGGGCGTAGACTTGCTTGCTGGCGGTGTTCCTTGTCCTCCTTTTTCTGTGGCAGGCAAACAGCTTGGAAAAGATGATGAACGCGACTTGTTCCCGGAGGCAATCCGGCTTATCGACGAAATTAAACCAAGAGCAGTCATGTTGGAAAATGTGCGCGGATTCTTGGACCCTGGATTTGATGAATACAGGGAGCACATCTTCTCCGAAATCAAAAAACTGGGCTATGTCACTCACATTAAATTACTTAACGCATCCAATTTTGGAGTTCCGCAGTTGCGGCCAAGGGTTGTAATTGTTGGGATACGGAAAGATCAGCTTGGTGTGTTTGCTTATCCTGAAGAAAAGCCTGACAGTGCGCCCCCAGTTGGGAAAGTGTTGTATGACTTGATGGCTGAGAATGGATGGGAAAAAGCCAAGGAATGGGCAGCTCATGCTGACCGGATTGCTCCCACCTTAGTTGGCGGATCAAAAAAGCATGGTGGACCCGATCTCGGCCCCACACGGGCCAGAAACGCATGGGCCGAACTCGGAGTTGATGGACGAGGGATTGCCAACGAAGCACCGGCTGCTGGATTCGAGGGAATGCCCCGATTGACGAGCCGGATGATGGCCAGGATTCAAGGATTTCCAGACACATGGACCTTTGGCAAACGAAAGACCGTGGCTTGCCGCATGATTGGTAACGCTTTTCCGCCCCCGGTTGCCCAGGCAGTAGGAGAAAAAATTAAGGAGTGTCTTGAGTATGGAAGCGCTGATTGCAAACGCGAGGTTCCACTTTCACAAGCAGTTATTTGAAACGAATACGTTGACTTTGACTTCGGCCGGTGTGGCGTCCAATGCGGATACCAGTAGCCGCGGTTCCAAGGCAATAGCCCGCAGGATTGTTGATATTCTGGTAGATGAGCAGCATCATGCGGTTTCAACGGTTGATAAAATTTCCGGTCAGACGCTCGGCAAGCAATTTGAGACGCTGACTATGGATTTCTTACGGGAAACCTTTCCAAACCTCCAAAACCTTCGCCCTGGACGATGGACAATCCTTCAACTTGGTAATAACAACAAGCTGAAAACCAGCGATTTTGCCCAGTATGAGCATCTGGCATACTTGAATGAGCTTACCGCGCAGAACGCTCAGTTGGCGGCTGCATTGGGGAACGATTACTTAGTCGCGCCGGATGTGGTCATCTACCGTGACCTATACGAAGATAGCGAAATCAATGCTGCCCAGTGTATCGTTGATGGCGATGTTAGCAAAATGGCGGATATTCGCAAGGCAAACGGCGGAAAACCGTTGCTTCACGCCAGCGTATCTGCCAAGTACACCATGCGGAGTGACCGGGCGCAAAATAGCCGGACTGAGGCTCTGAATTTAATTCGTAACAGGAAGGGACATCTGCCCCACATTGTTGTAGTGACAGCGGAGCCGATGCCAAACCGGCTTGCCTCGCTTGCTTTAGGAACGGGTGATATTGACTGCGTTTATCACTTTGCCCTTTATGAGCTGATTCGTGCTGTAAAAGAAGTAGGGTCCGAGGATGCAGTTGAAACTTTGGAAACGCTGGTTCAAGGGAAGCGGTTGAAAGATATTTCCGATCTTCCGCTGGATTTGGCTGTATAATGGCTGATACGATCTCTTCTGACCGGAGAAGTAAAATCATGTCCCATATAAAGAGCAAGGATACCAGCATTGAGATGATGGTACGCCGCCGCCTCTTTGCAATGGGATACCGGTACCGGGTCAATTATAAGGCGCTGCCGGGCAAGCCTGATATTGTCTTTACCAAGAAGAAAATAGCTATTTTCATTCATGGGTGTTATTGGCACGGGCATGACTGTGGAAGCCGGTACGCCCATACGAGTCAGTCAAACAAAACATATTGGGGCCCTAAAATAGAGCGAACAAAGCAACGGGATCAGGAGCATATTCAAGAGCTAAAGGCTCTTGGGTGGAAAGTCGTTGTTCTTTGGGAATGTGAAATTAAGCAGGACTTTGATAATTGTATGCATCTACTCGTTAGTTTTATCAATAGTTCAAAATAAGAGGCCCTGTTAGAATATAAAAGAGGTGTTCTAATGAATCCGTCTCCGCTACGCTATCCAGGTGGTAAATATAAGCTGTATAAATATGTGTCCGAATTAGTAAAAGAAAATAAATGTACTACTTATATTGAGCCATTTTGCGGCGGAGCTGCGATTGCTCTTGAATTGCTATTTGAAGGCATAGTCAAGGATGTTATTATCAATGACTATGATTACACTATCTTCTGCTTTTGGAATAGTATTTTGCATGAGACAGAGGAGTTTGTGCAACTAATTCTAGATACACAAATTACTATGGATGAATGGCACAAGCAAAAAGCAGTTAGAAATGAGTTGGATACTCATAGCTCCTTAGAGATCGGATTTTCCACCTTTTTCCTCAATCGTACAAATAGGTCCGGAATTATTGATAAGGCAGGGCCAATAGGAGGATTAAGTCAACAAGGTGATTATCCTATTGATTGTAGATTTAATAAGGTGCGCCTTATATCACAGATACAAAAAATCGCAGAGTACAAGGATCATATTATGATTTATAATATGGAAGCTCTTGATTTTATTGAAGACATAATTCTTAAAAAAAGGAAAAGCTTTGTTTTTTTTGATCCGCCTTATTACGGAAAAGGGCCCGGTTTATACACCAATTTCTACTCTCATGGTGATCACGCAAATTTGGCAAATACAATATTACAACGATTGAAACACAGAAAATGGATTGTTACATACGACAACGTAAATGCAATTAAGGCAATGTACACAAAAGTGCCGAGTATTGAATTCAAATTACAATATACATTGCAAAGAAAACGGTCTAGTAGCGAAGTGATGTTTTTTTCAAAGAATCTACAAAGGCCAACAAATGAAGGCAGTCTTATAAATATACTGACAGAGTGAGGAAAAACAAATGGCTGGAGCAATTCAAGCGTTAAAAATAAGCGAATTGGTTAATTACTACGAAAACCCTCGCCATGCGATTGGAAGTAGTGAAGAAGACACATTAAAAAAACTTTTTGATGCGGTTGGCATTCAGTATATGCTTAATTTAGCTGAAGATGTGCAAAGAAATGGATTGCTAGGGAATCAGCAGGTCGTGGTCGTTTACTCCGAGACCATTCATAAATATGTAGTATATGAAGGAAATAGGAGAGTCGCAGCTATTAAGTTACTCCTTGCTCCTGAACACTTTGGCTTTTTGGATAGGGCCACTATTGAAAAAGCAAAGAAGATTAGGCAACAAGGTGAAATTCCTGATGTAATAAATTGCTATATTACTGACGAAGAAGAAGCCTTTTTTATCATGGAGAGATTGCATTCTGGAGAGGATAAAGGTAGGGGAACAAAGCAGTGGACGCCGAGAGAAAAAGAGGTTTTCAAAGTTCGTCAAAGCCATGAAAAGAACTTATCATATTTGATTGATTTCTATGTTAAAAAGTATTTTGATGGTTTTGATATTACAACAATTTTACCTTTTACAACTATACAACGTATTTTTAATAACCGTGAAGTAAAGAAAGAAATCGGCTTGGACATTGCTAATGAATCTTCTTTTACATCTGCAAGGATGCAACTAATAATTGACGCATCAAAGTGGATAGTGAGTGAAGCCGAGGCAGCTGATGCTGCGGTTACACGTCTCTTTAATAAGGCCAGAGTGATAGAAGATAAACTCATACCTTGGATTCAAGAATATACTCATGGGAAGAGTATGGATGATAATTCGGCAGGTGAACAAAGCAAGCCTGTAGACACTGACGGACAAAGCGATGCTGACAAGGCAGACGATAATCCTACTAATACAGGCTCAAATTTTACAGGTTCAGGTGCTGCTACTTCTGTTGGCGGCGAAAGTGATCGACAACAAGATGATGGTACCACGGGAAGTAGTTTTAACGGAAGAAAAGGCAACTTTGGGGGAAGTAGAAATTTGCCTTACTTTTTCCAAGGTCTAAACTACAGCAGTCTAAATCCAAACGATGCAGAAACTCATGGTGTTACAGCAGTATGCAGGGAATTACAATTATTTTCTGATAGGAGACTTGTTGCGACATATCCCATAGCAACAACATTTCTTGTTCGTTCGATAATAGAGCAATCTATTATATATTATTCAAAAAAGCATTATATTCAAGGTCAGAATAAGTTAATATGGGAAAAAATTAAGGATATAGGCAAATTAAGCAAAATAATTGAAAACTACAAGCGAAATCTTCCCAACTATATCACTGATACTACAATGAGACAGTATTTTACAAATCTATTTGGAAATTATGAAGACAATGTCGATCCGTTAAATTGGGTTGTACATAGACCAGCAGAATTTCAACTGGACTCCAGCACATTGGTTGAGTTGCCGCGAAAAGGTTTATTGACACTAATCAACTTTCTGCTTTCATAGAAGGTAGTTCTAGCGACACGATGGCAACACCATGGCAACAAAAAATCAGATAGCCCAAACTATCTGGATAATGGAAACAATGCAAATACTCTGAGCTAAATCTCATAAGCAAATCCGTTTAGAATATGGCTGACGGGAGCGAGTGGGAATAATGTTTTAAGAAATTTTCAAAAAATCAAGCCTGAAAACCCGCATAAAACCTGGGTTTTCAGGCTTCTCTTTTTTCGGAAAGATGTTGACTTTGCGGCACAACTGCGGTACACTGTGGGTACAGAATGCGGAACAAGTCAGCCTAGGAGGTGTGTTAAATGAAGTATACCGCTGTGAGTGTGCGACAGTTAAACCGCAAGGGCAGGCCATGGCAAGCGAGGGCGAAATACAAAGATGTGTTTGGCAAATGGAAAGAAGTTAGCAAAATGCTGCCAGATGCGAAAGGCAAAAGAGATGCTCAACGGATGGCAAATGAGTGGTTAGACGCTCTTAACGCACAGGCTGATTTAATGCCCAATGCAGGGAAGATAAGCACAGTCGATGAAACATTCAAAGAATATCTGAAGCACCAGTTGGACACAGGAGAGATTGAAAAGAGCACCTATAGCAATAGCCTGCACTCGTATAACAGATATATCAAGCCATACTTAGGGAATTATATGTTTGCATCGGTTGATAATACGGTTATTAACGGCTGGCTGACGAATTTATATCAACTAGGACTTTCACAAAACACCATACACACAACCTATGCAAGATTGAAAAAAATATATAATTATTTCTATAACAACGGCGAATTACTAAAAGACCCATTCAAAGGTGTGAAGATGCCCAAAAAAGGCGATACGAAAGTAACACACTTGACCAATGAACAGATGGACAATGTGTTGGAGGCCGTTTATTTGGACTATGAACCCCAAGACCCGATGTATGTGGGAATCCTCTTGGCTTTCTATGCGGGGTTACGGCGTGGGGAGATTTGCGGTTTAAGATGGAACGATATTGACTTTTACAAACACACCATAAGAGTTCGGTCTGCGGTTGGCGTAAGCAATATACAAGGGACAAGCGACTATACGAAAAATCCCAAAAACAAAAGCTCCAGTCGCACTTTTCCAATGTTGCCCCAATTAGAACAGGCCCTCAAAGAGAGGAAAGCGCTTTTAAACCCTGATGATAATTGGTTTATCATTGGCGAAGGGGAAAAGTTTATGCACCCACAACAGTATAACCGCCTATTTAGTGAGTTTGTAGAAAGAAATCATTTAGTAGATGCCTATGGAAAGAAGATTGTGCCCCATGGTTTAAGACATAACTTTGCCACTGTTGGCATTCGCGCTGGAATGGACATTGCCAGTTTGGCGCTGATGATGGGACACGCAAGCAGAGCCATGACGTTGGACACGTATGGCGATGCCAACGCAGACGCGCTCACACTTGCCAGTGTTAAACTGGAAGATACCTTCAACAAGAATACTTCCTTTGGAGAAGAACAAACGCAGATGCCAGAAGAAGCAGAACAGAGAGAACAAAACAAAGGGGAAAGCTAGTTGTTAGCCTTCCCTTTTTGCTTGTAATGGGGACTCAGTTACCTTTGTGCCCTCTGTTTTCTTCACCAGTTTGTAAAAGCTGGTTCTTTTGGTGTTTGTCTGTTCCATGGCTGTCTTTGCGGTAATCTCTCCTGCTTTCCAAGAGGAATAGACTTCCTCCCAATTGGGGGGAAAAGCAAGTGCAGGACGCCCCAATTTTTTCCCTTTGGCTTTTGCCGCTTCTATCCCTTCTGCTTGCCGCTGGCGAATGGTTTGCCGCTCCTGTTCTGCAATGGTTCCCAACACTTCAATAAGAATGTTGTTGACCATTTCAAAGACCCATTCCTGTCCCTCTGGCAACTCCGTCATAGTGGTGGGAAGGTCTATTACCTTAAGGCGGATTCCGTTGTCTTTAAAATATTGCAGTTCGTTTTTTATGTCGGCTTTGTTGCGGCTCAAGCGGTCTAAGGATTTGACAACAAGGGTATCGCCGCGGCGCAGAATGGCGCTCTTAAGCGCCTGATAGCCCTTTCTCTCCAAATCCTTGCCACTACCCTTATCGGCGATTATGTCCCTTCCCTGCGCTCCTAGGGCCTTAAAAGCGGCAATCTGGCGGTCTAGGTTTTGCTCTTTGCTGGACACGCGCGCATAGTAATAGGTTCTGCTTTCGATGGTGTTCACCCCCTTTCTGATTCTGTTTGTATTGTATCATGATTGTTTGTAAAAGTCAATTTGTTTACGAATATATTTGTAAATTAAAAATCGGATATAACGAACAGAAGAAAGCGCCTGTTTTCCTGTGTGCGTAAAGGTGTACCTTTGCGAACAAACAAAAGGCCCCCATGTTTCCATGGGGGCAAGCGGTTTCAATTGGAAAAGATGGTATCGGCTCTTTTTGCCAATTCTTCCCCTTGCCGTAGGGCTTGGGGATATTCTTTTTCCAGCACATAGAGAATATAGCGGTAGTTCTTGGCAGAGGGTATCTAACCGCTGATGTAGTTGTAAAGCGTATGGGGGCGTATGTGGATTTTCTCCCCAAAGTCTTTGATTGTCACACCTTGGAAGGGCAAACAGCGCAAGGATTCTTGAAAGATTGCCAATGTTTTCTGTGTCATGAAATCGCAGTCCTCCCTTTCTTTTCTTCTACTTGAAAGTGGGAAAAGCTCCTTTACCCTTTTCTTTTTGGGAAAACAGGAGGGGGATAATTCTAGGAACCGCACAGAAGTACATTGTATGGAAAAGCGTGGCCTGGTTCCCTTGTTCCATGAAAGGGGTTTTGCCAATTTTTAATGTTCTCCTTATAAGAAGCTATGAAAAATTGGCACTTACTCTTGAATGATAGAATAACGGCGGTTCTTCTCTCTGCCGTCTTTGATGGTGAATCCCTGTTCCAACAATTTCTTCTTGACGGTGTTCCACCCCACAAGACGGCTGTTCTTGTCGCGCAAGCCTAATAGGCGGCTTAATTCCCTTTTATCTTCCTCAAACAATTTTCGTTCCAAAAATTCAGGAGGAAACGATATTGCTCCATAATCCAGAATATAGAGGGTATCTAAATCTTTCCTGTATCGCCCTCTCACTTGGACTTGGGCTTCTTCCTCTCGTGTGTGTACAATCACTGTATCAATGTGGCCATACAAACTGATGGAAGTTTCGCTGGATGCGTTAATGATAACGGCCCCATATTCTGGGGGAAGTTCTTTATTGCTGAGAATGTACTGGCGCGCTCGCAGTTGTTCTTCGTTCATAGGATTCTCCTAATTCTTTTCGCTCCAAATCGCTATGGCTTTTATGCTACGCTGGTGGAAGATTTCCGTCAACTGCTTCATTTTCGTTATGTGAGACGCATAAACCAAATATTTCTTATCTTTAGGCAAGGTGGGAATCAAAGATTCCAAATTTGCATAGGGAACTATATTTTGTGTTTCCAGTTTCCGAACATCGCTGTCCACAGTGATGTACTTTGTTTTACAGAACATTCCTGTTTCCGCTCGTCTGGGCGTTGCAGAAAGTCCAATCACTTGTGGGCCAGTTTGCTTGGAAACAATTTCCTCAATGCGCTCTTTGGCAATGCGGTGATAATTAGTATCCCGCGGCGAGTGAAGAAAAGCGCTGAATCTCGGCAAATTGTGAATCTCATCGCAAAGAATGAACTCAAAAGTATCCCCAAAATCTTTCTGAAAGCGGCTTTTATAAAACTCAACCAGAGTGCCAAATTTGGCATACGTCATTACCACAACTTTCGCGTCCTCAAAATCTACCATGTTATGGGTAACAAGGTAGAGCCAATCTTTTGTGAAATGCTGGGTGGAATGGTGTTCCAGTATTTGCTCCTTTCCATTTGTGGTATCGATAAGATAGAGCATTTTGTTTTTGTTGCTCACAGTTTCCGCTAGGACGTTTAGCGCCCATGTGGTTTTGCCAGAGCCAACAGGGGCGTAAACAAGGTTCAAAAAACCTTTCTAAAATTCATCTGTGTGGATGGCTTCGGAAAGCCATTTATTCCCAATCATCTTGGAACATCTCCTTATTCATTATTTTTGTCCTTGCGCGACATCTGAATGTGGGAAACGGCAGCAAGGTATACCGTTTCCCACTATTGGAACAAAACCCAAAGAAGTTTTGAAAGCTCATGTTATTCTACGTAGTATACATTCCATTTCTACGTTCTATTCTACGTATAAGTGTACGTATACTATTGGCCCATCTGTTATTTTCTGCCGCACTGCTGAAAGCGGCACCAGAGACAAGAACTTTCAGCAAGGGTGGGGTTCCTTCCTTAACTTTCTATAAATAGTATACCTGAATTTTACTAGTTTTGCCAATTTTTAAGGGTTTTAAAAAAGGAACCATCAAAAAATGGCAGGAAAAAGGCGCTCCTGTGCGGAACGCCTTTTCACTCTACTTATAACCCCATTTTTAAACATTGACAACGGAGAACACAATGATACCAGGACAAGTGACACCATACTGGACATTGCCAACAGTATGGTACACCATTTCCTCAGTAATGTTTCCAGTCTCTTGCAATTCTCCTAACATGTCTTGTACAACGGTTGCGCAATCCGAAATACTGCCTACAGAGGGTGTTATAGTGTTCATAATCGCTGCCATTGCAAGAAAGGCGGCTGTAGAATCAACTTCTCCAGTGGATGAAGATGTCAACACCATGCCATCTGCTGTGAAAGTGAGTAATACGTTTGTGGATTCGCCATTAAATGTGTGACTTAAACCGCCATCTGTTTCTGTAACAGAGAGTTGATAATTTTCTTCAAACATCTCCAAAACCTTTAATTTAGCCACATAATCATTTAAAAACGCTTCGTGGTCTGTCACCAACTCTGGGGAATCAGTAGTCTCAATATCACTTTGTGTTTCAGAAGTTTCGCTGCTCACTGTGGTTAGTACCGCTTCTGAAGCAATCAATTCCAGACTGGATTTTCCAGTAGTTGCATCCATCGATACAATCATTTGGTAGTTAATTCCATCAATCTCTTTTGGAAGAATATATGTGTCCCCGTCTCCTGAATTCATCTCATCAAGCATTTCTTCTAGGTATGTCCCAAAAACACCTGCCGCTTCTCCATATGATAAATCAGGATGAGTTGTCTGAATAATCGCAGAAAAAGGAGAAACGTAGAAATCCTGCTGTGCAACCAAATCAGAGCAATAAAAATGAACAGTGTCAAAAGTTTCTTCTGCTGTTACAGTGTTTCCTTGGCTTTCAAAAGATAAAGACATATCTAGATTCATTTCGCCTTTATATAGATTCCAAGGGCCATACTCATCTGCTTTCAGAACCAAGTTTGAATTACTGCTCTCACTATCCTGTAAAAAGCTTATATACAGGTCAGCGAACTGTTGGCATGTCACTTGAAAGCGGCCCTCACTCATAGCGCGAGTAGGTTCAGGTGTAGGTGTCGGTTCCGCTGTGGGCGTTGGGGTTGGCGTTTGAGAAGATGCTTCACTTTCTGGCGCGTTGGTACTGTTGCATCCTGTCACAGCAACCGCCATGACAAGGACAAGCGCCAAGACAATGCACAGAGTTGCCGTCACCACATTCTTTTTCTTAGGGGTTGGTTGTTTGGTTTCTGGTTTAAAGTGGGCTGCTGGTTTCCTCATTTTGAATACCTCCTATTCTTAGCCCTTATTTTAGCACACTCCATTCCATTTGTCTATTATCGTAGACAATATTCTCGCCTGATTTTCATACACTGAAAAAGGGGTGTCTACGATGATAGAATTTAACAAATTTGCAGTGGGGCGCGTGGTGCGGCAGTTGCGAAAAAGCCGCGGCCTGTCCCAAGAGGTATTCAGTGGTTTGGCTGGCATTGCCAGAAGCCATTTAGCCATGATTGAAAGCGGCAGCAAGCAAGCCAATTTTGAAACAGTGTGGCGCATTGCCAATGCTTTTGACATGGCTCCCCATGAATTGGTTCGCTTGGTGGAAGAAGAAATTCAGAGGGGAGAGAGAACAGAGAAGGCATAAATATTTTTTCAACTTTCTTTACGAAAAAAAGCCCTGAATTTGCGGAACAAATTGCGGAACAGATGAAAAGTTGAAGTGCTAAAACCCTTGATATTACTGGAAAAAATGAAAATTAGCGCTGATTGAGTGGGAGTAACAACCAATTTCGCGGGGCAAAGAGATTTATTCTAAAAAGGGCAAATGAGTTTAGCCCCAACGACATAGGAAACGAGGACCTTGCGCGTCAGCGCAGGGTCCTCATTTTGTCTTTCAGACGATCCGCTCCCCGCATAAACACTGGATTTATGGGGCGTTCCCCCACCTTCTCCATGGAGCTTGGGGCAAAAGGAACTCACGAAAGAAGAGGATAAAGGATTTGCCCTGGAATTAGAATAAATCTCTTTGCCCCGCGACAACCAAACCCGCCAAAACCCGCAGAAACACTGCCCATTTTAAAGGCGGATGCTGGCTGTGATTCTATTTTGATTCTACTGTTTTTCCAAAAAACAGAATCCCCCAACCCAAAATGGGCTGGGGGATTTGTTTTGCAAAGCTTTGGATTCAATCCTCCAAATCGCCCTCCGCATCCTCTGGCTGGGAAGCTTCCCCGGCGCCTTCCTCTTGGAGCAGGCTGGGGTTCTTGGGGTCGATGGCCCGTGTGCGCAGCCGCGCCCGCACGGAGGAGCGGAACAGCCGGTAAAGCACCGCGGTGGCGGGGGTGCCGAACAGAATGCCCGGAATCCCCAGCACGCCGCCCCAAAAGACCACCGCGAACAAGGTCCACAGGGGTGGCAGCCCAATGGAGGAGCCCACCACCCGGGGGTAAATCAAGTTGCCCTCCACCTGCTGGAGAATCAGCAGGAACACCAGGAAAATCACGGCGTCCAGGGGGTGGACCAGCAGCAGGATGATAACCCCCACCGCCGCGCCGATGTAGGCGCCCAAAATGGGGATTAAAGCCCCCAGGGCTACCACGGAGGAAATCAGCAGGGCGTAGTCCAGCCGTAGGATGCTCATGCCCACATAACACAGGGAGCCCAAAATCACGCACTCCAGCAGCTGCCCGCGGATGAAGTTGAAAAACACCTTGTTGGTCAGCGTGGCAACCTGGCCCACTTTCCGGGCGGCCGCCTTGGGCAGGAAGGCCAGCAGGGAGGACTTTACCCCCCGCAGCAGCTTCTCCTTGCCCATGAGCATGTACACCGAAAAGATGAAGCCCATCACTGCGGCAAAGACGCCGGAGGCAACGTTGAAGGTCACCCCCACCAGCGAGGAAAGGAAGTCCCGCAGCACTTCCGTCAGGCTGGAGAGCAAGGTGCTCCAGTTAAACCCAGCCAGGAACTCTTCGATGAAGGTCAGGTCGTTCTCCTGGGCGAAGTTGTTCAGCCAGGCCATGGCGTTGTTGAAGTACACCGGGGCGTTTTGCTGCACTGTGTCCGCCAGCACGCTGAGAGATTCCACCATCCCGGGGATGATGAAGGCGGCGATGAACACAATCACCAGGGCCACCACCAGGTATGCCAGCGCCACGGAAAGGGGCCGCCGCACTTTGGCCCAGGCCTTGGACTTGGAATCGCGGAAGGGCCGGAAGGCCACGTCCTCGAAAAAGTGGACGAACACGTTGAGAATGTAGGCAATGGCAATGCCGTAGAACACTGGGGCCACCGTGCCCGCCACCGTGGACACAGCCCCCCACACTTGGTCAAATTTCATGAGGATGAGCACCAGCAGCGCCGCGAAGCCCAGCAGCAGCATGCCGCAGTGCAGCACCCGTTTCTCCTCCCGCAGATGGGAGCCTATCTCCCGAAAACGCATAGTCTCTCCTCTTTCTTTTGCCGATTTTTAGCCGCCGTAGTAGCGCGCCACCAGCTCCTGGGCGCAAAGAGAAAGCTTCCCCTTTTGCTCCAGCAGCTTCTGCACGGTGAAGCGGTCCCGCAGCTCCATGGCGTGGAGCAGGCTTTCCAGGCACAGCTCCCGGCGGATGCCCAGCTCTTTGGGGTCGGCGCAGGAGCCCGCCGCCTGGAGGCAAGCCAGAATCTGCCCCTTGTCCGGGGCGGCGAAGCCCTGGGGTAGGTATTCGGCGGCCATCTCGTACAGGCTGGCGGCCAGCACGGTGCCCACGCCCACCGCGTTGCCGTGGAGGGGGTGCTCCTCCCCCCGGCGCAGGGCGTCCATCTCCCAGTAGTGGGCCATCTGGTGCTCCGCCCCCGAGGCAGGCCGGGAGACGCCCACCATGCCCATGGCCAGGCCAGAGAGGATGAGCGCCTCTGTCACAGCCTGGATGGCCTGGGGCTCCCGCTGGGCCAGCGCCTGGGCGTTGGCCGCGCAAGTCTCCACGGCGGCCTCGATGACGCCCGCCACCTCGGGGCAGTAGTATTCCCCGTTGAGCTGGTGGGACAGCCGCCAGTCCGCCAGGGAGGTGAACTTCCCGATGATGTCCCCAAAGCCGGCGGTGAGCATGGGCATGGGGGCATCCTTTAAGATGTCCACGTCCGCCACAATGGCCGCGGGGTACACGGCGGGCAGGGTGGTTTTAAAGCCGTCTAAAATGGTGGGCGCCACCGTGGAGGCGTAGCCGTCCATGGAGGGCGCGGTGGCGGCGATGAC